>NZ_JAMYOA010000015.1:0-174274 GCF_040319515.1 Mesorhizobium sp. M0909 | reverse complement strand
ATAACCGCCCTGGTGTTTTGGGGGGGGTGTTGAGCACCTGGTGAACTTGCCGCGGGCGGGGGGGGGGGGGTTTCTTTGGTGGGGGGCGGTCGCCCGCCCCCCCCCCCCCCCCACGCCGACATCCGCTATGTGTTGGAAGCCGCTGCGGATTCGGATGCACAAACTCCTGGGCAGCGTATCGTCCCAGACGCAGCACATGCCCGGCCGGCGCAGATGGGCCTGGCACTGGGGCTGAACCATATTCCGGGAAAGCCCTGAGATGAGGGTCGCGATCATCGACTACGGGTCGGGCAATCTGCGCTCGGCCACCAAGGCCTTCGAGCGTGCCGCGCATGAAGCCGGCATTGCCGCCGCGATTGAACTCACCGCCGATGCCGAGCGGGTCAGGACCGCCGACCGCATCGTCCTGCCCGGCGTCGGCGCCTATGCCGATTGCGCCGCTGGACTGCGTGCGGTCGCCGGCATGTGGGAGGCGGTCGAGGAGGTGGCGATCGCCAAGGCTCGGCCGTTCCTCGGCATCTGCGTCGGCATGCAGCTGATGTCGGAGCGAGGCCTGGAAAAGACCGTCACAAAGGGCTTTGGCTGGATCGCCGGCGACGTCAAGGAGATCACGCCGGCCGATCCGACGCTGAAGATCCCGCAGATCGGCTGGAACACGATTGACCTGAAGCGCAAGCATCCGCTGTTTTCCGGCATTGCGACGGGCGGCAAGGGACTGCACGCCTATTTCGTCCACTCCTACCATCTGGATGCACGGGAAGAGGATGAGGTGCTGGCGGTTGCCGACTATGGCGGCCCGATAACGGCCGCTGTCGTCCGCGACAACCTGGCCGGAACGCAATTCCACCCCGAGAAGAGCCAGGCGCTGGGCCTGGCGCTGATCACCAATTTCCTAGGCTGGAGGCCCTGAACCATGAGCAAGAAGGGCTATTGGATGGCATTGGTCGATGTCCACGATCCCGAGATCTACAAGCAGTACATCGAGGCCAATGCCGCGGCTTTCGCGAAATACGGCGCGAAGTTCCCGGTGCGCGCCGGGCGGTATACCAGCCCGGAAGGACCGACCGGCAATCGCCACGTGCTGGTGGAATTCGAATCCTATGAAATGGCGCTGGAATGCTACGGCTCGCCTGAATACCAGGAGGCCTTGAAGTACAGGCTCGCCGGCTCGACCGGGCACTTTGTCATCGTCGAAGGCGCCTGAAGGTGATCCTGTTTCCGGCCATAGACCTCAAGGACGGCAAATGCGTGCGCCTCCGGCACGGCGACATGGCGACCGCGACGATCTACAATGACGATCCGGCGGCCCAGGCGCGCGCCTTCGAAGAGCAGGGCTTCGAATGGCTGCACGTCGTCGACCTCAACGGCGCCTTCAAGGGCCAGAGCGTCAACAGCGCGGCGGTCGGCGGCATCCTAAAGGCGACGAGCAATCCGGTGCAGCTCGGCGGCGGCATCCGCACCCTGGCGCAGATCGAGGACTGGCTCGACCGTGGGCTTGCCCGCGTCATTCTTGGCACCGTAGCGGTGCGCGATCCGGATCTGGTCAGGCAGGCTTGCAAGGCATTCCCGGGCAAGATCGCCGTCGGCATCGATGCCAAGGGCGGCAAGGTCGCGGTCGAAGGCTGGGCCGAGGCCTCGAGTCTCGGCGTGATCGAACTGGCGAGGAAATTCGAGGGTGCCGGCGTCGCCGCCATCATCTACACCGATATCGACCGCGACGGTGTGCTGACCGGCATCAACTGGGACGCCACCATCGATCTCGCCGACGCGGTGTCGATCCCGGTCATCGCTTCGGGCGGGCTCGCCTCGATCGCCGACATCGTGCGCATGACCATGCCCGATGCCCGCAAGCTCGAAGGCGCGATCTCCGGCCGCGCGCTTTATGACGGCCGCATCGATCCGGCCGAGGCGCTGGCGATCCTGCGCGGCAAGCCCACGGCAGGGGCGTCATCATGAAAGTCTCGATTATCGTCGCCCCTTATGACAGCGGGCACCATCATGAAGGGTGCGGCCAGGGGCCGGACGCTATCATCGGCGGTGGGCTCGTCGAAGCCCTGACCGTGGCTGGCCATGACGTCACCGTCGAAGATATCGGCAAGGTGGGAGACGAGCAGGGGCGCGAAATCGCAACCGGCTTTGCCGTCTGCAACGCTGTCGCGACCAAGGTTAGCCTCGCCCGCGATGGAGGACGCTTCCCCATTATCCTTGCTGGAAATTGTCTGACCGCCGCCGGAGCGGTTGCCGGTGAAGCCGCGGATTCGATCATCTGGATCGACCAGCATGGCGATCTCAACACGTCGGAGACGTCGGCCTACGGCTTTCTCGACGGCATGGCGCTGGCGGCGACTCTCGGGCTCTGCTGGCGTCCGATGGCGGCAGCGATTCCGGGGTTCCGGCCGATAAACCCGGCGCGCTGCATGCTGGTCGATGCCCGCGACCTCGATCCCGACGAAAAGCGCCTGCTGGAAACCTTGCCAATCGTGCGCACCGAATGTGCCGGCGCACTCGATATGATCGGAAAGCTCACGGCGACAGGGACTGTGCGGGCGCATCTGCATCTCGACCTGGATGTTCTCGATCCGAATATGCTGCAGGTGAACCGCTACACGCACCCGGGCGGTCCGAGCCCGGAACAGTTACGGCAGCTTGCCTGCGGACTGGCCAGGTCCATCCCGATCGTGGGCGTTACGCTCTCGGCATACGACCCGGCCTTTGATTCCCAGTCCGAGGTTCCGCCCGTCGTCGGCCAGCTGCTCGTCGACTTTCTTGCGGCGATCGAGAGGATCTGATGCTGAAAGCCCGCGTCATCCCCTGTCTCGACGTCAAGAACGGTCGTGTCGTCAAGGGCGTCAATTTCGTCGACCTGGTCGATGCCGGCGATCCCGTCGAAGCGGCAAAAGCCTATGACGCGGCCGGCGCCGACGAGCTCTGCTTTCTCGACATCACCGCCTCGTCGGAAAACCGCGAGACCATTTTCGATGTCGTCGCCCGCACCGCCGAACAATGTTTCATGCCGCTGACCGTTGGCGGTGGCGTCCGTCAGGTCGCCGACATCAGAAAGCTGCTATTGGCCGGCGCCGACAAGGTGTCGATCAACACGGCGGCGGTGAAGACCCCAAATTTTGTCGCCGAAGCAGCGGACAAATTCGGCAACCAGTGCATCGTCGTCGCCATCGATGCCAAGAAAGTGTCCGCTGCGGGCGAGGCTGATCGCTGGGAGATATTCACCCATGGCGGCCGCGAGAAGACCGGCATCGACGCTGTCGAGTTCGCTCGGCGAGTGGTCGATCTCGGCGCCGGCGAGATCCTGCTGACATCGATGGACCGCGACGGCACCAAGGCCGGCTACGACATAGCACTTACCCGCGCCGTCGCCGACGCCGTACGCGTGCCGGTCATCGCTTCCGGCGGCGTCGGCACGCTCGACCACCTTGTCGAAGGCATTCGCGACGGCCATGCCGGCGCGGTGCTGGCGGCATCGATCTTCCATTTCGGCACCTACAGCATCGCCGAGGCCAAGCTGCATATGGCTCAGGCCGGACTGCCGATGCGGCTGGACTCGCCGGGTAATCGGTCCTAGAGCCTTTCCGGCTAAGAAGAGGCTGTGAACGCCGTCATGACCGAGTTCTCGCTCTCCGATCTGGAGAAGATTATTGGCGAACGCGCGCGTTCCGGCGATCCGGATTCGTGGACGGCCAAGCTCTTTCAGCGCGGCATGAGCAAGGCAGCGCAGAAACTCGGCGAAGAGGCGGTCGAAACGGTGATCGCAGCCGTCAGCGCCGACCGGGACGCGCTTGTTTCGGAAAGCGCCGATCTCATCTATCATTGGCTTGTCGTTCTCGGCATAGCGGAAATTCCGCTGAGCGATGTGCTCAACGAGCTTGAACGCCGCACCGGTCGTTCGGGCATCGCCGAAAAGGCGTCTCGGCTGGACCGGGGCTGATCGCTGCGGAGGAACTCGATGGACCAGCTCGCTCCTACCGAGAAGTATTCACCCTATCGTTTCTTCTCGGCCGAGCAATGGTCGCGGTTCCGCGCCGATACGCCGATGACGCTCACCGAGGACGAGATCCGTCGTCTGCGGTCGCTGAACGATCCGGTCGATCTCCACGAGGTCGAGCGCATCTATCTTTCGATGTCGCGGCTGTTGTCGGCTCATGTCGAAGCCAGTCAACTCCTGTTCAGGCAGCGCCAGGCCTTCTTCAACGCGCTGGACGCGGCCAAGACACCGTTCATCATCGGCATTGCCGGTTCCGTCGCGGTCGGCAAATCGACCACGGCGCGCGTGCTAAAGGAGCTGCTGGCGCGCTGGCCGTCGAGTCCCAAGGTCGACTTGGTCACCACCGACGGCTTCCTGCTGCCGAACGAAGTCCTGCGCCGCAACAATCTGATGGAACGCAAGGGCTTTCCCGACAGCTACGACGTCGGCGCGCTGCTGCGTTTCCTGTCCGGCATCAAATCGGCGCAGCGCAACGTCCGCGCGCCGGTCTATTCGCACCTGACCTATGACGTCATCCCGGGCGCGTTCCAGACCATCGACCGGCCCGACATCCTGATCTTCGAAGGCATTAACGTCCTGCAGCCGGGCAAGCTGCCGAAGGACGGCAAGATCGTGCCTTTCCTGTCGGATTTCTTCGACTTTGCCATCTACATCGATGCCGAGGAGGCGCTGATCCATCACTGGTATATCGCCCGCTTCATGCGGTTGCGCGAAACCGCCTTCCGCGACCCGGCCTCCTTCTTTCACCGCTATTCGCAACTTTCCGAGGATGCGGCCCGCGCCATCGCCGAGGGCCTGTGGACCAACATCAACCTGAAGAATCTGCGCGAGAATATATTGCCGACCCGCGCCCGAGCCGATCTCATCCTGCGCAAGGGCGCCAACCATCTGGTCGAGGAAGTGGCGCTCAGGAAACTGTAACGGCGCGGTTAACGGCGCCTTAGGCTATCCCGCCTAGTGTTCGATGGGCAATTCCAACGGATCTGTCGGGAGCAGTCTGTGATCAACGCGAGCAGTACCGGAGTTCGTGCGACGCAGCTCCGCTATTCCCTGGTCATTCCGATCTTCAACGAGGAGGCGGTTCTTCCACTCCTTATCCGGCGAATAGTCGCCCTGCTCGACGTGCTGGACGCACCGGCAGAGGCTATTTTCGTCGACGACGGCAGTACCGACACGAGTGTGATCTACCTGCGTGGGATGGTTGCCGAGGAGCCACGCTTCCGGCTGATCGAACTGTCGCGCAATTTCGGGCACCAGATTGCAATTACGGCCGGCATGGATGCGGCTGCCGGGGAAGCCGTGGTGGTCATGGATGCCGACCTCCAGGATCCCCCTGAAGTCGTTCTCCAACTGGTGGAAAAGTGGAAGGAGGGCTATGAAATCGTCTACGCGAGGCGTATGCGGCGCGAAGGCGAAACCTGGTTCAAACGGCTGACAGCCAGCATCTTCTACCGGCTGATGGAGAAGATGACTTCGGTCGACATTCCCCGCGACGTTGGCGATTTCCGACTAATCGGCCGCAAGGCTCTCGATACGTTCAAGCAGATGCCGGAGCGCAACCGTTTCGTGCGCGGCATGTTCGGTTGGATGGGATTCAAGCAGACGGCGGTTTCATTCGAGCGACCGGCGCGCGCCGCAGGTGAAACAAAGTATCCTTTCTGGAAGATGCTCCGCCTGGCTGTCCACGGGGTCATCGGCTTTTCGGAAAAACCATTGCGTATGGCGCTCTGGGCCGGGCTCGCTATCTCGGGGGTAGCCGCGCTGCTCGGGCTCTTCGCCGTGGCTTCCTGGGCATTCAGTTTCGGTGTTGTCCAAGGCTGGACGTCGACAGTTGTGATTGTTTCCTTCTTGTCCGGGATCAACCTGTTCATGACCGGTATCGTCGGCCTCTATGTCGGCGGGATCCACTCCGAGATCAAGCGCCGGCCGCTCTATGTCATTGATCGCCTTACTGGCTTCGAGGACGTGCTCCGGGCGGAAGTCGACAATCGAAACACCGAGGCGACGTTGTCGGCGTCACGCGACAGAAGGTTTGGTTGATGGCCGAACTCTTCGATCAATATCGCACCACCTATAACAGGACTGTCGACGACTCGATCAGCTTCTCCGGGCTGAAGCATGACTTCTTCCTGCACGCCAAGTTGGCCCCTCTCGCCGACCTGATCGCGACACGCGGTATCGCGAGGCGCGACGGCAGCGTTCGGGCGCTTGATGTCGGCTGCGGGATCGGCGCGCTGCATCCTTACGTGAAGCCGCTTTTTCCAGACCTTCACGGCTGCGACATTTCGAGGGAATCCATCGCCCGGGCGCGTCAGGAAAACCCCTGGGTCACCTATGCCGACTACACGGCTCCCGTGCTGCCTTACGCGGATGGCACATTCGACCTCGCATTCGCCGTTTGCGTCGTCCATCATGTGCCGCCTGAACATTGGCCGAGCTTTGTTTCCGAGATGCGACGCGTCGTCCGACCCGGTGGCGTTGTCTCGGTGATCGAGCACAACCCGTTCAATCCATTGACACGCCTGGCCGTCTTCCGCTGCCCCTTCGATGAAGATGCTGTCCTGATCAGTCGCCGCAAAGCCGGCCGTCTCCTGGAGGCGGCCGGCCTCACACAGGTTGCAGGCAGGCATTTCCTGATGTTTCCCTTCGCGAATTCCGTCGCGCGCAAGGTCGAGGGCTGGGTCTCGCACCTGCCGCTCGGGGCGCAATATGTGTGCAGCGGCCGTGTTTAGCGCCGGCTTCGGGTCCCGAATTGCTAGACGGCCGGCACGTTTCCTGATTATCGGCCTTGCCGCCACGCTGCTCTACGCACTGCTTGCCGCGGTATTTTCGATGGGGGACGCGGTGTCGATGCGGCCGGCTTCGGCCTCGGTGCTCGCGTATGCCATCGCCGCCGTCTTCTCCTATGCCGGGCACAAGTATTTTACCTTCGCGTCCAGCGGGGCGCACCGTTTCGAGGCGCCTCGCTTTTTCGTGCTGACATTGGTTGGTCTGGCGGTGTCATTTCTTCTGCCCGCCGTGTTGTCCGGGATTCTGGGCCTGCAGGCGCAGATTCCGATTGTGCTGACATGCCTCGTGGTCCCGCTCGTCAACTATGTGATGCTTCGCCACTGGGTATTCGCCAGTGGCTGCCTCGGCTTGCACGGTGGTTCAGGATGAGCGCGATCCAGGTCGGCTCCACATTGGCTGGCCGCTTCGTCAACGGCTGGGCTGAACGGCTTTGGCCGCTCGTCCTCTCGATGGCTATTCTGGCGGTGGCCGTCCCCTGGCAAGCCCGATGGGGCGTCATTCCCGACACCAGCTGGACCATCGCGCTGTGCGAGCGGCTGCTGTCGGGAAAGCGGCTTTACGTCGATCTGATCGAGGTCAATCCGCCGTTCAGCGCGTGGCTCTACCTGCCTCCCGTAGCGGCCGCCAGATTGCTGGGCATCGCTCCGGAAATCCTGGTTCGGGCGTGAACCTATCTTGCCGCCCTCGTTGGGCTGTCGTTTGCAGGTCTCGTCGTAAAGCGTGCGGGTTTTGCCGAAGCGATCTCGCTCTTTGCGCTGGCTCCCGCCTTTTGCGCGATGCTGGTGATCTTTCCCGGCAACGCCTTCAGCGAGCGGGAGCACATCGGCGTCGCGCTTTTCATGCCGCTGCTGGCGCTTCATGCCTGGCGTGCGCGCAAGGATCCAACGGCACAGCCGGGCTTCCGTCTTGCAGCCCTGGCCGGCCTTTCGGGCAGTGTGCTGCTGCTGGTCAAGCCCTATTACGCGGGCATGGTGCTGGCACCGGCGCTGGTCGTCGCGGCGCGCCGCCGCAGCCTGAAGTCGCTCTTTGCCGTGGAACACTGGATTATCGGCGGCCTCTGCATCGCTTATCTCGGTGCCGTGATGCTGATCCACCCGGAATTCCTGCGCGACGTCTACCCGCTGCTGGTAGACGTCTATGGGCGGATCCGCATCTTTCTGCCCATCGTGATCTGCTACGGCATTCCGTGGTGCTTTCTGCTGTTCCTGATATGGCGGTTGTGGCCGGCCGGCCACTTTCCGGACCTGGCGGCGGTGGCGCTTGCCGCATCGGTCGCAGGCCTGTTTCCGCTGTTCTATCAGGGCAAGGGCTGGGCCTATCATGCCTATCCCACCATCTTCTGTGCCGTGGCAGCCATTTTGTGCCTGCTGGCGCTGCCCAGGGCCGGGCGACGGTCGACAGAACCCCTTGCCGCCCTGGCAGCGGTCGTTTTTGCTTTTCTGCCCTACTGGAGCACCCAGAAACCGGACCCGGCGGTGGTTGCCGCCATCCGGGCCGCGACCGATCGGCCGACCGTCGCGCTGATCAGTCCGGATATCGCGACCGGACATCCGCTTAGCCGGATGATCGGCGGCCAGTTTGTTTCGACCACCGCCAGCGATTGGCTGGGAGCGTTCTCGTTCGTTCTTTCCGAGCGGGCAGCCCAGTCCGGCGATGCCGCCGAAGCCGCACGCTACCAGGCCCTCATGGTTGAATACATCGAAAGCAAGCGCGAAGAATTTACACGATTGCGCCCCGACGTCATCATCCTGGGGAAAGATGACTGGGCGAACCGGCTGAAGGAGCACTTTGGCTTTGACGCCATCCTGGCCCGTTACCGCGTTCTCGTCGAGGACGACGCCCAGCGCATCTACCTGCGCGACGACTATGCCCGCCCGGAGCGCGAAACGGCCGGGCAGCCACTGCCGGCTGAATAGCCCCAGGCTTGTGAAGCGACTATGTCGGCGTCGTCACCCGCCTCAGCGTCAGATTGATCCGCCCGCCGTTCTTCAACAAGGCTGAGGTCGAGGGGTAGATACGGTCGACGCCGTGAAAGCAGAGCCGCCCTTCGCCGCCGAGCACTACGACGTCGCCGCTTTTCAGCCTGAACGATTTGGTGGCGCCGTCGCGCGTCGTCTGGCCGACCCTGAACAGGCAATCGTCGCCGAGTGAGACGGAGACGACCGGCGCGGAGAAATCGCTCTCGTCGCGGTCCTGGTGAAGACCCATCTTGGCATCCTGCGAATAGAAATTGACCAGGCAGGCCTCCGGCGGGTGCCCATAGGCAGATACGTCCCGCCACAGATCGAGCAGCATCTCCGGGATCGGCGGCCAAGGCCTTCCGGTCACCGGGTGGGTCGGCTGGTAGCGATAGCCGTGCTCCTTGTCGGTGACCCAGCCCAGCGGGCCGCAATTGGTCATGCGCACGCTCATCTCCTTGCCGGTACGCGGCATTGCCGGCACGAACAGCGGGGCTTCCTCCACGACTTTCCTGATATCTTCCACCAGCACTTCCTGCATGGCGCGCGACAGGTGGCCGGGCATATGGCGGACGCCTTTGGGCAGTACGAGCATCGCGTCGCTTGATCCGTTGGTCTGGAAAATCAGAATGCCACCGTCAAACGAAAACGGCGACCCGAAAGCCGCCTCCGACAGTAGCTGCGCACTTTACGCCGGCGATCTGAGATCCGAAGCCGCTTCGGCTGTCACTCATCCTCAACCCGGCCGCGCATTTTCTTGATCGAGCCGCGCCCGGCCTTGCTCTTGAGCCGTCTTTCGACCGCGCCTTTGGATGGCCTGGTCTTTTTGCGCGGCGGTGGCGGTGGTTCGGCGGCCTTGGCAACCAGTGCCGTCAGCCGCGCCCGGGCGTCCGCCCGGTTCTGCTCCTGGGTGCGGAAGCGTCCGGCTTCGATGACGATGACGCCGTCCTTGGTGGCGCGCTGGCCGGCAAGCTTGATGGTCCGTTCGCGCACCCGCTCCGACAGGCCAGCCGCATTGGCGGCATCGAAGCGCAATTGCACTGCCGTCGCCACCTTGTTGACGTTCTGGCCGCCCGGGCCGGACGAACGGATGAAGTCCTCGTGCAGGTCGCCCGGATTAATCACCGCATCGTCGGTGATGATGATCTTGTCGTCGGCGTTCATGCCGCAGTCATGGCGCGGCAGGCGGAAAAAGAAAAGGCCCGATCGAAGCCGGGCCTTGAAGCATCACCAGGGGCGACGGCTATTCAGCCGCTACCTGCATGCGTGGTGCGGCGCCGAGCACGGTGGCGTCGACATGGGCTTCGAACTTTTCGAAATTGTCGACGAACATGCCGACCAGCCTTGCCGCCTGCCGGTCGTAGGCGGGCTTGTCGACCCAGGTCGATCTCGGGTCGAGAATGGCGCGGTCGACGCCGGCAACCGTCACCGGTACGTCAAAACCGAAATTGGCGTCGGTGCGGAAGTCGGCCGCTTTCAGCGAGCCGTCGAGCGCCGCCGCAAGCAGCGCCCGCGTTGCCTTGATCGGCATCCGCTTGCCGGTGCCGTAGGCGCCGCCGGTCCAGCCGGTGTTGACCAGCCAGCAATCGACACCGTGGCGGGCGATGAGCTCGCGCAGCAGATTGCCGTATTCCGACGGATGCCGCGGCATGAACGGTGCGCCGAAGCATGTCGAAAATGTCGCTTCGGGTTCGGTAACGCCCTTCTCGGTCCCCGCCACCTTGGCGGTATAGCCGGAGAGGAAATGATACATCGCCTGCGCCGGGGTCAGGCGCGCGATCGGCGGCATCACGCCGAATGCGTCGGCGGTCAGCATGATGATGTTCTTCGGGTGGCTGGCGCGCCCCGTCTTGCTGGCGTTGGGGATGAAATGGAGCGGGTAGGCGCAGCGCGTGTTTTCGGTCAGCCCGCCGTCGTCGAAATCCGGCACGCGGCCGGCGTCGAGCGCCACATTCTCTAGCACCGTGCCGAAGCGCTGGGTGGTGGCGAAGATCTCCGGCTCGGCTTCGGCCGAAAGCTTGATCGTCTTGGCATAACAGCCGCCTTCGAAATTGAAGATGCCGTGCGGTCCCCAGCCATGCTCGTCGTCGCCGACCAGCGTTCGCGACGGGTCGGCCGACAGCGTCGTCTTGCCGGTCCCGGAAAGGCCGAAGAAAACGGCCGCGTCGCCGGCGGGCCCTTCATTGGCCGAGCAATGCATCGGCATCACGCCTTTTGCCGGCAGCAGATAGTTGAGCACGGTGAACACCGACTTCTTCATCTCGCCGGCATAGGAGGTACCGCCAATCAACACGATCATGCGCGAAAGATCGACCGCGATCACCGTTTCGCCGCGCGTGCCGTGGCGGGCGGGATCGGCGCGGAACGACGGCAGGTCGATTATCGTCAAATCGGGCACGAAATGCTCGAGTTCGGCGGCTGCAGGCCGGATGAGCAGATTGCGGATGAACAAGGAGTGCCAGGCAAGCTCCGTGATCACCCTGGTCGGCAGCTTCAGTTCCTCGTCGGCACCGCCGACCAGGTCCTGCACGTAAAGGTCCTTTCCAGCCGCATGGGCGCGAAAATCGGCAAGCAGCCTATCGAACTGGATCGGCGAAATCGCCTTGTTGTTGTCCCACCATACATGCGGCGCGGTGCTTTCGTCGCGCACCACGAATTTGTCCCTGGGCGAGCGGCCGGTGTGTTGCCCGGTCTCGGCGGCAAGCGCGCCATGCGCGGTGAGTCGGGCCTCGCCACGGCGGATTGCCTCCTCATAGAGCGCGGCCGCGCCGAAATTATAGCGCACCACGCCAGTGGTTCTCAGGCCGATCCGATCGATTGCACATGCAGGATTGCGTTTGCCGGCTTCCGACATGGGTGTCCCTTCTTCGATTTACCGCGTCTTTACCGGCGAATTCCGGAAACCCCATTGCAGGAGCTAATAACGTCAAAACCAGAAAAGGCGAATGATATCAAATCATTAATCGATTTAAATATTTTGAAAGTTGTTTAAATCGTTTATATGTGCAAAAACACTGATGGTTGCCCAAAGGATTGGCGATGTTCATTCGTCCAATCCATATCGAGGTACAATTGTGGCCGCCGGCGTGCCGCGCGTGACAGCGGATAAAGCCTATGCCACATTTTGTACCTAATTTGTCCTGCAAAAGCCCCTTCTCGACGAAAGAAGGGACAGCTCATGAGGGAGCCGCTTGAAATGGCAACAATCGCGCTTGTCGACGACGATCGCAACATTCTGACTTCGGTTTCGATCGCCCTCGAATCCGAGGGTTATCGGGTCGAAACCTACACGGATGGGGCATCGGCGCTGGAGGGACTGGCGGCGCGCCCGCCGAACCTCGCCATCCTCGACATCAAGATGCCGCGCATGGACGGCATGGAGTTGCTGCGCCGGATGCGTCAGAAATCCGACCTGCCGGTGATCTTCCTGACCTCCAAGGACGATGAGATCGATGAACTGTTCGGCCTCAAGATGGGCGCCGACGACTTCATCCGCAAACCCTTCTCGCAGCGTCTTCTGGTCGAACGCGTCCGCGCCGTGCTGCGCCGCGCCAGCACCCGCGAGGCGGCGGCCAAGGCGCCCAACCAGCAGGCTCGGTCGCTTGAGCGCGGCCAGCTTGTCATGGATCAGGAGCGCCACACCTGCACCTGGAAGGGCGAGCCGGTGACGCTGACCGTCACCGAGTTCCTCATCCTGCATTCCCTGGCACAGCGACCGGGCGTCGTAAAAAGCCGTGATGCGCTGATGGATTCCGCTTATGATGAGCAGGTCTATGTCGATGACCGCACCATTGACAGCCACATCAAGCGGCTGCGCAAGAAGTTCAAGGCCGTCGATGATGACTTCGAAATGATCGAAACCCTTTACGGAGTCGGGTATCGGTTCCGCGAAGCATGAATAGGCAGTAGGCAGTAGGGAATAGTCGGTAGTCAGTTTTGAATGATGCGAGCGGCCACTCATGCATCGCCGCGATCTCAGCCAACCATTTCTCTATTCCTGCTGCCTACTCACTACTCACTAATTACCGAGCGGGAGCTGCTATTCGATGGCAGTGGAAGTAGAGCGAGTGAGACGGTCGGGCGCCGCCAGGCGCCCGCCGCGGATTCTGCCCGCCTTCGTGTCGAAAATTACGGTGCCGATGCGCCGGTTTCTCGGCCATCACATCTTTTCCAGCCTGACGCGGCGTATTCTCTTTCTCAATCTCGCCGGCCTTGCCGTCCTGGTCACCGGCATTCTCTACCTCAATACCTTTCGCGACGGGCTGATCGACGCCCGTGTCGAGAGCCTGATGACCCAAGGCGAGATCATCGCCGGCGCAATCGCCGCGTCGGCGACGGTCGAAACCGATTCGATCAGCATCGATCCGGAAAAGCTGCTTGAGTTGCAGGCCGGCGAAAGCCTCGGCCCGGGCTCCGACCAGCTCGACAATCTTGATTTCCCGATCAATCCGGAGCGCGTGGCGCCGGTGCTCAGGCGGCTGATCTCGCCGACGCGCACGCGCGCCCGCATCTACGACCGCGACGCCAACCTGCTGCTCGATTCCCGCCATCTCTATTCGCGCGGCCAGATCCTTCGCTACGACCTGCCGCCGGTCGAAGAGGAACAGCCGGACCTTCTGGAGCGCATCCAGAAATTCGTCTTTGATTTCTTCCGCAACAAGCAGTTGCCTGTCTATCGCGAGCAGCCGGGCGGCAACGGCGCTGCGTTTCCGGAAGTGGTCAAGGCGCTTACCGGCAGTCCGTCGACGATCGTGCGGATCTCGGAGCAGGGCGAGCAGATCGTTTCAGTGGCGGTGCCGATCCAGCGCTTCCGTGCCGTTCTCGGCGTGCTGATGCTGTCGACCGAAGGCGGCGACATCGACAAGATCGTCGCGGCCGAGCGCAAGGCGATCCTGCGTGTGTTCGGCATCGCCGCCCTGGTTACTGCCATCCTGTCGATGCTGCTGGCCTCCACCATCGCCAACCCGCTTCGCCGGCTTTCCGCGGCGGCGGTCAGGGTTCGCCGCGGCGTCAAGAACCGGGAGGAAATCCCCGACTTCTCCGACCGCCAGGACGAGATCGGCAATCTCTCGATCGCCGTGCGCGACATGACCAATGCGCTCTACGCCCGTATCGAGGCGATCGAAAGTTTTGCCGCGGATGTCTCGCACGAGCTGAAGAACCCGCTTACCTCGCTGCGCAGCGCTGTGGAGACATTGCCGCTGGCCAAGAACGACAATTCGCGGAGCCGGCTGATGGATATCATCCAGCACGATGTGAGGCGGCTGGACCGCCTGATCACCGATATTTCCGATGCCTCCCGTCTTGATGCCGAGCTGGCGCGGGAAGACGCGGGAACCGTCGACCTGAAGAAGTTCATCACCGATCTGGTCGCCGTCTCGCGCGAGGCCACGCGCAACAAGAAGGCGGTTGAGATCGAGTTCAAGGTCGCCAAACTGCCGCAGGGCGTGAAAGGCTACTTCGTCGTCGGCCATGATCTGAGGATCGGCCAGGTGATCACCAACCTGATCGAGAATGCCCGCTCGTTCGTTCCCGAAGATCGTGGCCACATCACCATATCGCTGGCACGCGCCGGCAAGTTCAACATCGTCACCGTCGACGACAATGGCCCCGGCATCCGGGCCGATAACATCGATCGCATTTTCGAGCGGTTCTATACCGATCGGCCGGCCGGCGAGGCGTTCGGCCAGAACTCGGGCCTTGGCCTGTCGATATCCAGGCAGATCGTTGAAGCCCATGGCGGCACGCTGAGCGCCGAGAACATCCCGGGCACCAAGCCTGGCGAGATCAAGGGCGCGCGCTTCGTGGTGACGCTGCCGGCGGAAGGCTGAGGGATGAATTCCAATCACACCTGGTCCTATTGTGCAGCCTGAACACATTCACGGCACCGCGATCCTGATAGGTGATCGCGGCATTCTCATCACCGGACCGTCCGGTTTGGGCAAGACGACGCTGGCGCTCGCCTTGATCGATCATTGCAGCCAACGTGGGCTGTTTTCCCGGCTGATCGGCGATGACCAGCTCTTTGCGGCCGATTGCGAGGGGCGGCTGGTCTGCCGCGCACCAGCCAGTATAGCCGGCCTCGTGGAGGTGCCGGGATTCGGCCCCAAACCGATACAGTTCGAGCCAAGCTGCGTGATCGACCTCATTATCCGGCTGGTGCCAGCCGGCAAAATGGCCCGTTTCCAGGAAGACTGCAGCGAACCCGTTGTCGGCGTGACAGTGCCGCGCATCGATCTTGCCGGGCGCAATGTCGCGGCCGCCTTGCCGGCAGTGATGTCGCGTCTGTCGATTGCGCCTTTCCTGTGATCCGATTTCGATTTTTTGCTGCAATGCGTCAAATTGGCTTGGGCCGGCGCAATTTTGGGCTTGTCAACGGGCCTTGCGTCGACAAGATAGCGCTCCCGCCGCCTGGAACGGTCGGCGAGCATAAAATGCGCCTGTGAAGCGGCGATGACGGGAGCCACCAAAGAATGATCGGACTCGTGCTTGTAACGCACGGTCAACTGGCCGCCGAGTTCCGCAATGCCGTGGAACACGTCGTTGGGCCACAAGACAATTTCGAGACCGTGGCGATCGGTGCCGACGATGATATGGAACAGCGCCGCCGCGACATTATCGACGCAGTCGGCCGCGTCGATACGGGATCAGGCGTCATCGTTTTGACCGACATGTTCGGCGGCACGCCCTCCAACCTCGCCATTTCCGTGATGGAATCCGGCCGCATCGAGGTCATTGCCGGCATGAACCTGCCGATGCTGATCAAGCTGTCCAGCGTTCGCAAAGGCGACAACATGACGGCAGCGCTGGATGAAGCGCAGGCTGCCGGCCGCAAATACATCAATGTCGCCAGTCAACTCCTGAGCAGCAAATGAGCGCGCTGTTGCCGGAAAAGGACAAGATCGTGCGCGACTTTCCGATCGTCAACCAGCGCGGCCTGCATGCGCGCGCCTCGGCCAAGTTCGTTCAAATTGCCAGCGGCTTCAATGCCACGGTCCAGGTCGAGAAGGACGGCGTCAAGGTCGGCGGCACCTCGATCATGGGCCTGATGATGCTGGCGGCGAGTCCCGGTTATTCGATCCGCGTCACCGCCACCGGCCCGGAGGCCGAAGAGGTCATCGATGCGCTGGAGCAACTGGTTGCTTCCCGTTTTGGCGAGGAATGCTGACGTGCTGATCGCTTCCGAAGACATGCACGGATAAAGATTTCTTTATATCCCATTGTCGTCCAACTCTCGATCTGCTAGTCAGGCCGGCAACTCGCGCCCTCCGACACGCTTTCGGGGCGGGCGCGTCCCGCAATCAATTCGCATCGGAGCACTGCCATGACGGGTAGCAAGGACTATGTGGTCGCAGACATCGCGCTTGCCGGCTGGGGCCGCAAGGAGATCGAGATCGCCGAAACCGAAATGCCGGGCCTGATGGCCTGCCGCGAGGAATTCGGCGACAAGAAGCCGCTCAAGGGCGCGCGCATCACCGGCTCGCTGCACATGACCATCCAGACGGCGGTGCTGATCGAAACGCTGAAGGCGCTCGGCGCCGATATCCGCTGGGCTTCCTGCAACATCTTCTCGACCCAGGACCACGCCGCCGCGGCCATTGCCGAGGCCGGAATTCCGGTGTTTGCCGTCAAGGGTGAGACGCTGGAGGATTATTGGGTCTACACCGACAAGATCTTCCAGTGGGCCGATGGCGGCACCTCCAACATGATCCTCGACGACGGTGGCGATGCCACCATGTACATCCTGATCGGCGCCCGCGCCGAGGCCGGCGAGGATGTGCTGTCCAATCCGGGCAGCGAAGAGGAAGAGATCCTGTTTGCCCAGATCAAGAAGCGCATGCAGGCATCACCCGGCTTCTTCACCAGGCAGAAGGAAGCGATCCGCGGCGTCACCGAAGAGACGACGACCGGCGTCAACCGGCTCTATCAGTTGCAGAAAAAAGGCCTGCTGCCGTTCCCGGCAATCAACGTCAATGATTCCGTCACCAAGTCGAAATTCGACAACAAATATGGCTGCAAGGAATCGCTTGTCGACGGCATTCGCCGCGGCACCGACACGATGATGGCCGGCAAGGTCGCGGTCGTCTGCGGCTATGGCGACGTCGGCAAGGGCTCGTCGGCTTCGCTCAAGGGCGCTGGCGCCCGCGTCAAGGTCACGGAGGTCGATCCGATCTGCGCGCTGCAGGCGGCGATGGACGGTTTCGAGGTGGTCACGCTCGAAGACGCGGCGCCGACGGCCGACATCGTCATCACCACCACCGGCAACAAGGACGTCGTTACCCTCGACCACATGCGCCTGATGAAGGACATGGTGATCGTCGGCAACATCGGTCACTTCGACAACGAGATCCAGGTTGCCTCGCTGCGCAACCTGAAATGGACCAACATCAAGCCTCAGGTCGATATGATCACCTTCCCGGACGGCAAGCGGATGATCCTTTTGTCGGAAGGCCGCCTGCTCAACCTCGGCAACGCCACCGGCCACCCGAGCTTCGTCATGTCGGCGTCCTTCACCAACCAGGTGTTGGCCCAGATCGAGCTGTACACCAAGCCCGGCCAGTACGAGAACCGGGTCTATGTCCTGCCGAAGCATCTCGACGAAAAGGTCGCGCGCCTGCATCTCGACAAGCTCGGTGCCCGCCTGACCGAACTGTCTGGCGAACAGGCCGCCTACATCGGCGTCACTCCGCAGGGACCGTTCAAGCCGGAACACTACCGCTATTAACCACGGCGAAACTTGCCACTAGATATTGAAGCCGGGCGATTGACTTTTCGCCCGGCTTTATTTTTGCGCTGATTGATTCTTCACGCCGATTCGCGCAAGCGCTATGGTGCTGATTCGCGGTCCGGGGACGAGGCCCGGGCGCACGCATCAGGGCGGTCTTGCATTCAGGCGGCGAAGAGGACCAAGACATGCCGGGGGATAACCCGCCTTGCGCGGGACAGGCCGTTTCCGGCGGCCATAACGATTCGATCACGGGCTCCGCTGCCAGAGGCGGCAGCCTTTTGTGGCGTGCCGGCACCCGTGTCGGGGTGCTGCTTGCTTCTTCCGCGCTGGTTGGTCCGCTGCTTGGCTTTGCTGCACATGCGCAAACCCGCGTGGCGCAAAAGGCCGGGCTGTCAGTCAGCACGGTCGAGGTCATGCAACTCGCCATGTTCGTCGGCGTCATGGGGGCGGCATTGCTGTCGGCCATCTTTCTGATCCGCGAACGGGCGCGCACCGCGGCGGAAAATGCCGAGCTCAGGACCCGTATCGCCGACGTCAATGCCGCGCTGCAGCGCTCCGAGGCGCTGCTCCATTCCCGCGATCAGCGCGTGGTCGTATGGGCGGCCGAAAACAAGAAGCCCGAGCTTGTCGGGACATTGCCGCTCGAGAGCGGCGCGCCGGAGGACCGGGCGGCCTTCCTGGCTTTCGGCCGCTGGCTTATGCCGCGTTCGGCGGCCGCACTCGAACATGCCGTCGCATCACTGCGGGACAAGGCAAAGCCGTTCGATCTGGTCATCGAATCGCAGGCCGGCCAGCCGCTCGAGGTTCACGGCCGCAAGAGTGCGGCGCATGTGCTGGTTCGCTTCGTCTCGCTTTCGGAGACACAGCGAAGCCAGGCCAGGCTGAAGATCGAGAACCAGCGCTTGGCCGCCGACCATGAGACGCTGATCGGTCTTCTGGATGCGCTCAAGATGCCGTCATGGCTGCGTACTGTCGACGGGCGGCTGAAATGGGTCAACCGCGCCTATGCCGAAGCGGTCGAGGCCGAGAATGCCGAAGCGGCGGTTCGTGACGGCAAGGAATTCCTCGGAGGCCAGGCGCGCGACACGATCGCTGAGCAGCACAAGTCGCACCCCGTCTTCGAACAGACGCTCTCCACGGTGATCGAAGGCGACCGCCGTATGTTTGCCGTGACCGATTTTGCCGGGGCGGATGGTTCGGCTGGTCTTGCCTGCGACATCAGCGCCATCGAGGCCATTCGCGCCGAATATGAGCGGACCGTGCAGAGCCACGCCGACACGCTCGATCAGCTCAACACCGCCGTGGCGATTTTCGATACCGACGAGAAATTGCGGTTTTTCAATCAGGCGTTCCAGAAACTATGGGGCCTCGACAGCGGCTTCCTGCACAGCGCGCCGGATAACGCCTTGCTGCTCGACCGCCTGCGCAGCGAAGGCAAGATCGCCGAGCAGCCCGAATGGCGGCGCTGGAAAGAGAGCCTGCTCGGCGCCTACCGCGCGGTTGAATCGCAGGAGCATTGGTGGCATCTGCCGGACGGCAAAACCATTCGCGTCGTCGCCAATCCGCAGCCCAAGGGCGGCGTCACCTGGGTGTTTGAGAACCTGACCGAGAAGATGGACCTTGAAAGCCGCTATCAGACCGCTGTGCGGGTCCAGGGTGAGACGCTCGACAACCTTGCCGAAGGCGTCGCTGTGTTCGGCCCCGACGGCAGGCTGAGATTGTCCAACCCGGCCTTCGCGGCACTGTGGGGGCTGGATGCCGATGCCTCAAAACCCAACGTCCATGTCTCGACGATCCGCGAACTTTGCGACCGCCGTGCCGTCGACAGTCCGTGGGGCGGGTTCGTTGCCGCCATCACAGGCTTCGACGACGAGCGCCGCGACCGCCACGGCCAGACCGAATTGAACAACGGCACCGTTTTGCGCTACGCCGTCATCCCTTTGCCCAACGGCCAGGTGATGATGACCTTCGTCGACGTTACCGACAGCGTCAATGTCGAGCGGGCGCTGAAGGACAAGAATGAGGCGCTGCAAAAGTCCGACCAAATCAAGAACGAATTCGTGCAGCACGTCTCCTATGAGCTGCGCTCGCCACTCACCAACATCATCGGCTTTACCGAGCTTCTTTCACTGCCGTCGACTGGTCCGTTGAACCAGAAGCAACGCGAATATATCGGGCATGTCGGCTCGTCCTCCTCGGTCCTGCTCACCATCGTCAACGACATCCTCGATCTGGCGACGGTGGATGCCGGCATCATGGAACTCGACATTTCCGAAGTTCACATCAATCGAACCATCACAGCCGCCGCCGAACTGGTCGCCGATCGGCTGGAGGAACATGCGATCAAGCTTAGGATCGACGCGGCTGCCGCGCCGAAGACCTTCCACGGCGACGAGATCCGCGTCCGCCAGATACTCTACAATCTGCTCAGCAATGCCGCCAATTACGCGCCGGAGGCGAGTACCATAACGCTCGCCTGCCGCCAGCTTGCCGACGGCGTGGAATTTTCCGTTCACGATGACGGCCCCGGCATGCCGCCGGACCTGCTTGAGTCAGTGTTCCGGCGCTTCGAGCCGCGCACCAATGGCGGCCGCCGCCGTGGCGCCGGGCTCGGCCTGTCGATCGTCAAGAGCTTTGTCGAACTCCATGGCGGCAGCGTCCGCATCGAGACCGGCAGGGATAAGGGCACGACAGTTGTTTGCGCCTTTCCCGACACGCCGTCGGGCATCCGTGCGGCGGCCGAGTAGCGCGGTCGATGGCGGTATTGGTGCTGGAGCGTTTTCTCGCCGACGAGGCTGCGACGGCAAGGCTCGGCGAGGATCTTGCCATGTCGCTGCGCATTGGCGACGTGCTCGCTCTCAAGGGCGATCTCGGCGCCGGCAAATCGACCTTGGCACGGGCGCTGATCAGGGCGCTGGCCGACGATGCCGGCCTAGACGTGCCGAGCCCGACCTTCACGCTGGTCCAGAGCTACGACACGCGTGTGCCGGTCCATCATTTCGATCTCTACCGCTTGGGCACGGCATCCGAGCTGGACGAGCTGGGCTTCGACGAGGCGCTGACGCAAGCGGCTGCGCTGGTTGAATGGCCGGAGCGGGCAGAGGCATATTTGCCGAAAACCTCGGTGCTGGTCGAACTTCTCCAGCAGGGCGACGGCCGACTGGCGAGACTGTCGGGGGAGGGCGCCGCCTTCGAGCGCGCGGCGCGATCGCTGGCAATGCGCGATTTTCTCGGGCAGGCCGGTTGGGGCGAAGCGCAGCGGCGATATTTCATTGGTGATGCCTCGGCTCGCTCCTACGAGATCGTCACGCTCGCCGGATTTCCGCCGCGCGTGCTGATGAACTCGCCAAGACTGGTGCTCGGACCGCCAATCCGCGACGGCAAACCCTATGCCGAGATCGCCCACACGGCGCAATCCGTTTCGGCATTCGTCGCCATCGACCGGGCCTTGCGGGCCGGCGGTGTCAGCGTCCCGGAAATCCATGCCCAGGATCTCGAGCAGGGTTTTCTTCTGCTGGAGCATCTCGGTTCCCAAGGCTTCCTCGACAAGCGCGGCCAGCCGGTGGCCGCGCGTTATGCGGCGGCGGCCGAACTGCTTGCCATGATGCACGGCAAAACATGGCCGGCCCGCATACAGGCCGGCCCCGGCGTCTTCCACGAGGTGCCGCCTTTCGACCGCGACGCCATGATGATCGAGGCCGAATTGCTGGTCGACTGGTATGTCCCGGCGATTTCAGGCGCTCCGCCAAGCGAGGCGCTGCGCGCCGGCTACCGCAGCGAATGGAATGCGGTGCTCGATCGGCTCGAGGGGCGCGAATACACGCTTATGTTGCGCGACTTCCATTCGCCCAACCTGATCTGGCGCGCTGACCGTTCCGGTCATGACCGCCTCGGCGTCGTCGATGTCCAGGATGCGCTGATCGGACCGTCCGCCTACGACGTCGCCTCGCTCGCCATGGACGCGCGCGTCACCATTTCACCTGAAATCGAAAAGCACACGCTCGCCGCCTATATCGCCGCGCGGCGCGCTGCCGGCGTCTTCGACGAGGACGAATTCCTCGAAACCTATGCAATCATGGCCGCACAGCGCAATTCCAAGGTACTCGGCATCTTCGTGCGGCTCGAAAAACGCGACGGCAAGCCTTATTATCTGAAGCATCTGCCGCGCATCCGCGACTATCTTCGCCGGGCGCTGGCGCATCCGGCGCTGGCCGGGCTGCAGGATTTCTACATCGCCCACGGCTTGCTGGAGGAACGCTCGATTTGACGGCTAAGGATTCAGGCCTGGCGGTGTCGGACGAGGGACCGATGCCAACGACCGCCATGGTGCTCGCCGCCGGGCTCGGCAAGCGCATGCGGCCGATCACCGACACCATGCCGAAGCCGCTGGTCAAGATCGCCGGCAAGACATTGCTCGACTGGGGGCTGGATTGCCTGGCCGAAGCCGGCGTCGCCAAGGCCGTCGTCAACGTCCACTACCTGCCGAAACAGATCGTGGACCATGTAGCCCGCCGCAATGCGCCGAGAATCGTCATTTCGGATGAGAGCAGCGGCTTGCTCGACTCTGCCGGCGGCATCGTCAAGGCATTGCCCTGGTTAGGGGCGCCCTTCTATGTGCTTAACGCGGACACCTTCTGGATAGACAGCGGCTTTTCCAATCTCAGGCGTCTTGCCCTTGCATGGGAGGGCGCGACAAGGGACATTCTGCTGATGCTTGCGGATCTCCAGTCGGCAACCGGACATAGCGGCGGCACCGATTTCCTGATGGCGCCGGATGGCGCCTTGCGGCGTGCGAACAACGATCCGGCCGGCCTGATCTATGCCGGCGCCGCAATCGTCCATCCGCGCATCTTCAAGAATGCGCCGGCCGGCCCGCTGTCGCTCAACGCCTATTTCGATGCGGCAATCGCCGCCGGCCGCCTGTTCGGCATGAAGATGCAGGGTCACTGGATCACTGTCGGCACACCTGACGCGATCCCGCGGGCGGAAGCAGCGGTCGCCGCCGCGCTTGCCGGCACGCCCAATGCTGTTGCTGAGGCACCCGGCGCTCTTACCGAGTCGAAATGAGCGGCTCCCGCCGCGTTTTCTCGATTCCGCCCGGAGCGCCGTTCCTGCCGACGCTGGCCGAGGCGCTGCTTGCAGGGCGCCTGGTTCCCGGCTTTGCCTATGATGGCGATCCGCTGATGCTGGCCGATCTCACCATCTATGTGCCGACGCGCCGTGCGGCGCGGGCGCTTCGCGGCGTCTTCGTCGATGCTCTCTCGCGCTCCGGAAGTCGCTCGGCGATCCTGCCGGTCATCCGCCCGCTTGGCGAGTTCGACGAAGATGAAGCGGCCTTCGAGGCAGGAGCTTCGGCCGCCATCGACCTTGCGCCGCCGATCGCCGCGGTAGAGCGCCTGCTGCTGCTTGCGCCGCTGGTGCGAGCGTGGAAACGCCGCCTGCCGGCACATGTCGCCGCATTGTTCGACGAGGAGATCGTCATCCCGGCCTCCGCCGCCGACGCCCTCTGGCTGGCGCGCGACCTGGCGCGGCTGATGGACGAGATCGAGACCGAGGGCACGGATTGGGCGAGGCTCGCCGACCTTGTGACCGGCAATCTCGCAGGCTGGTGGCAGGTGACGCTCGATTTCCTGAGCATCGTGACCGAGAACTGGCCGAAGCTGCTCGAGGAACGCCATCGCTCCAATCCCGCCGCGCATCGCAATGCCCTGATAAGGCTGGAGGCAGCGCGGCTCAGGCGCAATCCGCCGGCCGGGCCGGTGATCGCCGCCGGCTCCACAGGATCGATCCCAGCCACGGCCGAGCTGCTTGCCGTGATCGCCGGTCTGCCCAATGGCGCCGTTGTGCTGCCTGGGCTCGACCGGACACTGGACGAGCCGTCCTTTGCCGCCATCAGTGCACTCGGTGCGCGCCCGGCCCTGCTTGGCCACCCGCAATACGGCCTGGCAAAGTTGATCGGCAAGATCGGCGTGCGGCGCGCCGACGTCGAGGACCTTGCTGTTGCGCCGCGGCCGCTTGCATTGCGCGCCGCACTCGGCGGCGAAGCGCTTCGCCCGGCGGAGACTACCGAGCTCTGGGCCGAGACGCGCGCCCGCTTTACGGCCGGTGATGTTGCCGAGGCCTTCGCTGACGTGACGCTTCTCGAAGCCGCCAGCGAACGCGATGAGGCCGTGGCGATCGCCGTCGCGCTCAAACAGGCCGTCGAACGGCCCGGCCAGCGCGCCGCGCTGGTCACCGGCGATCGCGCGCTGGCGCGGCGCGTCTCGGTCGAGCTGTTGCGCTTCGGCGTCGCCGCCGACGATTCCGGGGGCACGCCGCTCATCAACACGCCAGCCGCCAGCCTGCTCAGGCTGGCGCTTCAGGCAGCCTTCCGGCCGGGCGACCCGGTCGCCTTGCTGTCGCTGCTCAAGCATCCGCTGCTTGGCCTCGGCCGAGAGCGGGCAAGCGTGCGCCATGCGGCCGAAATCGTCGAACTCGTGGCGCTGCGCGGTGGCACCGGGCGTCCGGACGTCGCGTCGCTGCCGCAGCTCTTCGGCACGCGGCTCCTCGAATTCGACGGCGGCGGCAATCGCCGCCCGCCTTTCTGGCGATCGCGCCTCTCGGTCAGGCGCATCGAACAGGCGCGCGAGCTGCTGATCCGGCTAGCGGCTGCGCTGGCGCCGCTGGTTGCTTTTCGCGGCGAGGAAAATGCCGATCTTGCCACGCTTGTGCGTGCCAGCGTCGTTGCGCTCGAAAGCCTCGGACGCGCCGCCGACGGCAGCCTGAGCGAACTCTATGCCGGCGATGCCGGCGAAAAGCTTGCCGAGCTCTTGCGCGGGCTGGTCGCGGCCTCGGTGTCGTTCTCCTTCGCGGCTGACGAATGGCCTGACGTGATGGAGGCGCTGATCGCGCCCGAGATGGTCAAGCCGGCGCAAGGCACCGACAGGAACATCGCCATCTGGGGTGTGCTGGAAGCGCGGCTTCAGGATGTCGACACGCTGGTCGTCGGCGGGCTCAACGAAGGCGTGTGGCCGCGCAAGCCGGAGAGCGACCGCTTCATGTCGCGGCTGATGAAGACCGGCATCGATCTTGAACCGCCGGAGCGGCGCATCGGCCTTGCCGCCCATGATTTCCAGATGGCCATGGGCGCCAAGAAATTGGTGCTGGCCCGCTCCGCCCGTTCCGGCGACGCACCGTCGGTGCCCTCGCGCTGGCTGCAGCGTATCCTTACCTTCGTCGGCGAGGACCATGCTACGGGACTTCGCCGGCGCGGCGATGAACTGCTTGCCTGGGCGCGTGTGCTCGATGCCGGCGAAAAGCAGGACTTTGCGCCGCGGCCGCAGCCGAAACCGCCGCTCACCGTACGGCCGCACCACTTCTCGGTCACGGAGATCGAAACGCTGCGTCGCGATCCTTATGCGGTCTATGCCAGAAGGATACTCGGCCTGATGCCGCTCGATCCGGTCATTCGCGATCCGGGCGCTGCCGAGCGTGGCACGCTGTTTCACGCAATTCTGCACCTCTTCTCAGCGAGGGTGGCCGACCCGCGCGCGCCGGAGGCGCTGGACGGGCTTATCGCCGCAGGCCGCTCCTGCTTTGCCGAGGCTGCGCTGCCCGCCGATGTCGAGGCGGTGTGGTGGCCACGCTTCGAAAAGCTTGCCGCCGGCATCATCGAATGGGAGCGCGGCCGGGCCGCAGCCGTGGCACGGCGGCACGCCGAGGAACGCGCCGAAAAGACCGGGGTCGGCCGATCCGGCGTAACCCTGTCCGGCTATGCCGATCGCATCGATCTGCTGGCTGGCGGAATGGCCGACATCCTCGACTACAAGACCGGCTCGTCGCCATCCAAAGCACAGGCGCACACGCTGCTCGCGCCGCAACTGGCGCTGGAGGGCGCGCTGCTCAGGCGCGGCGCTTTCAAGGAGCTTGGCGCATGCGAGCCGTCGCAACTGGCCTTCGTGCGGCTGAGGCCGAATGGTGAAGTGTTCGAGGAATCCATCCTCGAATACAACCGCAAGCCGCGAACCGCCGCCGATCTCGCCGAAGAAGCGTGGGCGCGGCTGGAAAAACTGCTGATCCACTACGCCGACCCCGCGACCGGCTATCTGTCGCGGGCGCTGCCGTTCCGCGAGGGCGAGACCGACGGCGACTATGACCATCTCGCCCGCGTGCTCGAATGGTCCGCCGGCGGCGACGCCGACGACGAGGGAGGGGAGGCATGAAAAAGGCCTACCCCATTCCAAGCGACACTGCCGCGAGCCAGGCAAGCGCGTCCGACCCGCGCAATTCCGCCTGGGTGTCGGCCAACGCCGGATCCGGCAAGACCCATGTACTCGCCCAGCGCGTTATCCGGCTTTTGCTGCGTGGCACCGATCCGTCCAAGATCCTGTGCCTGACCTATACGCGTGCCGCAGCCGCCAACATGTCGAACCGTGTGTTTTCCACCCTGTCGCAATGGACGACCTTGGGCGATGCCGAGCTCTCGACACGGATAGAGGCGCTGGACGGCCGCCAGCCCGACCGCGAAACCATGCGCCGGGCGCGGCGGTTGTTTGCGGAGGCGCTGGAAACACCGGGCGGGCTGAAGATCCAGACCATCCACGCCTTCTGCGAATCGGTGCTGCATCAGTTCCCGCTGGAAGCCAATATCCCGGCGCATTTCGAAATGCTCGATCCGCAAATGGAGGCTTCGCTGTTCGCCGCCGCCCGCCGCGACATGATTTCGGGCGGCGTTGCAGGCGATGCGGCATTGGCCGAGGCCTTCGCCACCGTGCTTGAGCGCGGCGGCGAACATGGGCTCGACGCACTGCTGGCCGAGATCGTGCGCAAGCGCGATGGTTTGCGTGCGTTCATCGCCGCGGCCGGCGGCGATGGTTTTCAGGCGCTGTTCGACGAGTTTCAGTTCCGCGCCGGCCAGACGCCCGAAGGCATAGCCGCCTCCGTCTGGCCGCTGCCCGGCTTCCTGCCGGATTATCTCGTCACCTTTTCGCGGGCGGCCGAGGCCGCCGATGCGCGCGTGGCGCTGAACAATATGCTGCCATACGCCCGTCTCGCCTTCGCCGAGGAGCATCCGGTCCGTCGCCTGAATTTGCTCTCCAAGGCTTTCCTGAGGGCCGACGGCGAGCCTTACGATCCGGCAAAGACGTTCAAAAGGGCATTGCTGGACCGGTTGCCCGATCTTGCTGAACGATATCTGGCGGCGGTCGACGCCATTCTCGAAATCTCCGACCGGCTGGCCTTGTTCAGGATGCTGGAGGGCACGCGTGCGGCGCTGACCATCGCCGACTGGCTGATCGCCCGCTACGAGCAATTGAAGCGCGCCCGCGGCTTCCTCGACTTCAACGACCTGATCACCCGCACGGTCCATCTACTGGCGCGGCCCGACGCCGGCCCATGGGTGCAATACAAGCTCGACCAGGGTATCGACCACATCCTCCTCGACGAGGCGCAGGACACCAGTCCCGACCAGTGGGAGGTGGTCAAGCGGCTGGCGGAGGAGTTCTTTGCCGGACTCGGCGCACGCGACGCCGTCCACCGCACCATCTTTGCGGTCGGCGACGAAAAGCAGTCGATCTATTCCTTCCAGGGAGCCGCCCCGGACTCCTTTGCCGACAGCCGGATTTTGTTTGCCGGCAAAGTAAGATCCGCCGCCGCCGCCTTCGCCGATCTCAAGCTGACCTGGTCGTTTCGCTCGACCGACGACGTGCTTGCGGCGGTGGATCGTGTCTTTGCCGACCCGGACGTGCGGCGCGGCATCAGCCACGATCCCGATCCGCTCGACCACAAGGCGATCCGCAACGATGCGCCGGGCTATGTCGAGGTCTGGCCCTCGCTCGGCGCCGACACCGTCGACGAACCGGACGACTGGACGCAAGCGGTGGATCACGCCCACGCACCGGCGGTGCGCGTTGCCGAAACCGTTGCAGCGACCATTGCCGGCTGGATCGGCGGCGGCGAGGTCATCGAAGGGCGTGGCAAGAAACTCCGGCCCGGCGACGTGCTGGTGTTGGTGCGCAAGCGCGACCGCTTCGTCCATGCCCTGACACGGGCGTTGAAGCGCCGCGACATCCCCGTGGCCGGCGCCGACCGGCTCAGCCTGCCTGGCCATATCGCGGTGAAGGACCTGATCGCACTCGGTCATTTCCTCATCCAGCCCGAGGACGATCTGTCGCTGGCCGCCGTGCTGCGCAGCCCGATCTTCGATGTCTCGGAAGAGCAGCTTTTCGCGTTTGCTGCGGAGAGGCCGTCGGGCGTCTCGCTGATCGCCTCGCTGCGCCGGCATGCCGGCGAAAGCGAGGCGTTGGCCGCCGTCGTCAGCCGGCTCGACACATGGTCGAACGAGGCCGCATTCAAGCCGGTGTTCGAATTCTATGCTGCAGCTCTCGCCCGCGACGGCCTGCGCAAGAAGATGATCGCGCGGCTCGGGCCGGAGGCCGGCGACATCCTCGACGAATTCCTGAATTTCTGCCTGGCCGAGGAGCGGACCGGCCTGCCGGGACTGGAATCCTTCCTGTCGACGTTGGAAAACGCCGGCCCCGAGATCAAGCGCGAAATGGACCAGACCCGCGACGAGGTTCGCGTCATGACCGTGCATGCCGCCAAAGGCCTGGAGGCGCCGGTGGTATTCCTTGTCGATGGCGGCTCCGCGCCGTTCAGCGACCAGCATCTGCCGAGATTGATGCCGTTCGAAGGCTCGGGCGACTGCTGGGAAGGCAAGGGTTATCTCTGGCGTTCAGCCAGCGATGTCGCCAATGGGTTTTCACGCGCCGCATCGGCCCGCGCCCGCGAGCTCGCCGACGATGAATATCGCCGGCTGCTCTATGTCGGCATGACCCGCGCCGAGGATCGGCTGATCGTCTGCGGCTACCATGGCAAACGGGCGCCGAATACCGGCACCTGGCATTCGATCGTCAGCCGCGCACTGGTAGGTGCCACGGAGAGCGAAGAACGCCGGCATCCCGCCACTGGCGAGACCGTGCATCGTTTCCAGGTGACGAAACTGCCGCCCATGCCACTGGCGTCCCTGGATGAGGCACGACAGGCTGAACGCTTTGCGCCATTGCCGGAAACCCTGTTCCAGCCTCTGCCGCCCTTCGAGGAATTGCCGCGGCCGCTCTCGCCGTCCGGCGCCTCGGTGCTGATCGACGAGGCGCGGCAAGCGGTAGCCGACAGGCGTTCGCCGGTGCTGGATGCCGACGCCGAGCCCGGCTTTGCCGTCGTGCGCGGGCTGGCGCTGCACAAATTGCTGCAGATGTTGCCCGGCATCGCCGAGGGGACACGCCAGGATGCCGCCGAACGCTATCTGGCAGCCGGCGCGGCATGGCCCGACGGCGAGCGCGACAAGGCCCTGGCTGGCGTTTTCAGAATTCTTGCCGACAGCCGCTTCGCGCCGCTGTTTGCGCCAGACTCGCGCGCTGAAATCGCCATCATGGGCAGCCTGGAGGTGAGGGGCAAACTGCGCTCGATTTCCGGCAAGATCGACCGGCTGGCAGTAACGCCGGACAAGGTTTCGATCGTCGACTACAAGACCAATCGGCCAGCGCCAGCTACGCTCGCCGAAGTGCCGCAAGCCTATGTTCTGCAGCTCGCACTCTATCGCGCGCTGCTTCAGCCGCTCTATCCGGGACGGGAGGTCTCGGCGGCGCTGCTGTTCACCGAGGCGCCGCGGCTGATCGATCTGCCGGCAGCGGCCATGGACGACGCGCTTGCTAGACTCACGGCAGCGTGACACAACACTTGCTTGAAGACGGACGCGATCACCACCACATTTGGTGCGACGAACAAATCGAAAGGATCTCAGCATGGCCACCGTCAAGGTCGACAAGAGCAATTTCCAAGCCGACGTGCTCAACGCCAAGGAGCCGGTCGTGGTCGATTTCTGGGCGGAATGGTGCGGCCCGTGCAAGATGATCGCCCCGGCGCTCGAGGACATCGCCATCGAACTCGGCAGCAAGATAAAGATCGCCAAGCTCAACATAGACGAGAATCCTGAGCTGGCCGCGCGGTTCGGCGTGCGCTCGATCCCGACGCTGATGATCTTCAAGGGCGGCGAAGTCGCCGACATGAAGGTCGGTGCTGCGCCGAAAACGGCATTGTCGCATTGGATCAACGGCAGCCTCGCCTGATCCGATCAAAATTTTGCAGAAAAGCCCGGCCTCGCGCCGGGCTTTCTTGTGGCGCCACCGATCCGCAGATCTGGCACTCGCCACTTGCCGTCTCATGCTCTTGTCTGGCTTAAAGCAGGAGGAGCGATATGACCGGATCCGCCAAGGCCACCGTCTTCATCGACAATGAGCGAGTCATTGTCACCGAATACCGCTTCGCCCCGGGCGACAACACCGGCTGGCACCGCCATGGCCACGACTATGTGATCGTGCCGTTGACCGACGGCAAGGTGAAGCTCCTGACCAAGGATGGCGAATCCTTTGCCGAAATGAAGAAGGGCGCGCCGTATTTCCGCAATGAGGGCGTCGAACATGACGTCATCAGCGCAAACGATGGCGAATTCGCCTTCATCGAGGTCGAACTGAAGTAGTCCACCAACCACCGGCTGCGCCGCTACAATTGTCCGGCGCGGCGCTATTCACCAATCCGCGATACGATCGCCGCCGAGGAATTGTGCGCTTTTCTCAGTGTATTCGAACAGTTCGATCTTCACGCCGTTGGGGTCGCGGATCCAGGCCTGGTAGGTGTCATCGCACGCGCGTTTCTTGGAAGTGACATCAACCCCCTTTGACCTCAGATGGGCGATCGCGGCGTCGATGTTTTCCACTTCGAGGCAGAAGTGGTTGATCTGGTTCAAGTCGCTATAGCTTGCGCCGTCTTTCTGGAACACCTCGACGTGGCTGCGGCTGCCGCAATTGAGGTAGAAGCCGAAAATCTTCCCGTCGCGCAGGAAATTGAACTGAGTGTCCATGCGGAGGACGTCCCGATAGAAGCTTCGCGTCATCTCCAGGTCATTCGCGAAAATGCAAACGTGTGCGAGCTGCTTTACCTTGATCATGACTGGCTCCTCGCGGTGATCTGACAGGTGTGGCGTCATCGCGGCCCGGGCGAACGCACGCCTCAGGTTGGCGGCGTGCCGTTTTCGGCCAGTACCGCGCCGGCCAGGTAAAGCGATCCGCCGATCAGGATGCGCGGCGGCGGTCCGTCCCATGTGTCGCGCAGCAGCATCAGTGCGCTTGCAACGGAACTAACCGGTTCGGCCGACAAGCCTGCCTCAATGGCGCGGGTCGCCAGTTCGTCGTTCGGCACGCCGGCGTCGCTCAGGCTCACCGGCACGGTGTAGACGTGCCGCACCAGCCCTTTGAAGGCCCGGAAATAGCCGCTCTGGTCCTTGGTGTTGATCATGCCCGAGATCAGGAACAGCGGCCGCGGGTTCTTTTCCTCCTGCTCGGCCAGCGCCTCAGCGACGACCACGCCGGCGCCGGGATTATGGCCGCCGTCGAGCCAGATGTCGGCGCCCTTCGGCGCCAGTTCGGCCAGCCGGCCTTGCGGCAGCTTCTGCATGCGGCCCGGCCAGGCGACATTCGCCATCGCCTTCTCGGCAGCGCGGTGGCTGATCTCGAAGCCGGCCGCCTTGACCGCCGCGATCGCCGCCGCTGCATTGGCGAATTGATGGCGCCCCGGCAGGCGCGGCGGCGGCAGGTCCATCAATCCATCTTCGTCCTGATAGACCATGCGGCCGTTTTCCTCAAAGGCAAGGAAATCCTGGCCATAGACGAAGGCGGGGCAGTCGAGCCGTTCGGCGGTTTCGATGAGCACCTGCTGGGCCGTCTCGCTTTCCTGCGCGCCGATGACGACCGGGCACCCGCGCTTGATGATGCCGGCCTTTTCGGCGGCGATCAGCTCGACGCGGTCGCCGAGATAGGCTTCGTGGTCGAGCGAGACCGGCATGATCACCGACACGGCCGGCTCGGCGATGACATTGGTGGCGTCGAAGCGGCCGCCGAGGCCGACCTCAAGGATGACGGCATCGGCCGGATGTTCGGAAAACAGGAGGAAGGTGACGGCGGTGAGGATTTCGAAGACGGTGATCTTCTGGCCTTGATTGGCCTCGGCGACCCGGGCGATGGCTTCGGCGAAGACCTTGTCGTCAACCAGCCTGCCGCCGCCATCGGCGGCCAGCCGGTAGCGCTCGTGCCAGTTCACTAAGTGTGGCGAAGTGTGGACGTGGACGCGGTAGTCGGCTGCTTCGAGCAGCGCCCGTGAAAAGGCGGCACAGGAGCCCTTGCCGTTGGTGCCGGCGATGTGGATGACCGGCGGCAGCTGGTCCTGCGGATTGCCGAGGCGTTCGAGCAGCCGCGAAATGCGGTCGAGCGAAAGGTCGAAGCCCTTCGGATGAAGCGCCATCAGGCTCTCGATTTCGCGGTCGGCGGCAAGCGTGGTCATGGGAGAATCCTAGGCGCGTGCGCAACGGCACACAACAGCCGCTCGCGCCGCGTGATGTCGCGTCAGGCGTGCGGCCGGGCTTCGGCCGGAATCAACGACGGCGGCAGGATCTCCGGCTCCTGCGGTTTTTGCTCCTCCGGCAGCTTGAGCAGCATTCTCAGCAGCCGCGCAATCGTCTGGCGCATCTCCAGCCGTGACACCACCATGTCGACCATGCCGTGTTCCATCAGATATTCGGCGCGCTGGAAGCCTTCGGGCAGTTTTTCCCTGATCGTCTGCTCGATGACACGCGGTCCGGCAAAGCCGATCAGCGCGCCTGGTTCGGCAATGTGCACGTCGCCCAGCATGGCGTAGGAGGCGGTGACGCCACCGGTCGTCGGGTTGGTCAGGACGACGATGTAGGGCAGGCCGGCCTCCTTCAGCCTGTCGACGCCGACCGTGGTCCGCGGCAACTGCATCAGCGACAGGATGCCTTCCTGCATACGCGCGCCGCCGGAGGCCGCAAACAGGATCAGCGGCCGCTTGCGCTGCAAGGCGACCTCGAAACCATGCACGATGGCGTCACCGGCCGCCATGCCGAGCGAGCCGCCCATGAAGGCAAAATCCTGCACCGTCACCACCACCGGAACGCCTTCGACCGTGCCCAGCGCATTGATGATGGCGTCTTCCATGCCGGTCTTGGCCTTGGCATCCTTCAGCCGGTCTACGTAGCGCTTCTCGTCGCGGAACTTGAGCGGATCCTGAACGACCTTGGGGTTTTCCAGCGTCTCGTATTTGCCGTCGTCGAGGAAGAATTTCAGCCGTTCCTTAGCCGATATCTTCATATGGTGGCCGGAGGACGGGATGACGAACTGGTTCTGCTCCAGATCCTTATGGAACACCATTTCGCCGGTCTCGGGATCCTTGATCCACAGGTTTTCCGGCATGTCGGTGCGGCGGCCGAGCATCGAATTGATCTTCGGGCGGACGTAATTGGTGATCCAGTTCATCGCTTCGGCTCCTGTCCCTTAAGAAGACGTAGGAAGATTATTCGGCGGCAGCAAGGCGAGCCGCGCGAACCCCTTGCGAAAGCCCGCTGACCAGCGTGGCGACGGCCTCGGCCGGATCGGCGGTCTTTTCGCCCTTCGGCCCGAGCACGTTGGCGACGGCATTGACAATCGCGGTGCCGACAACGACGCCGTCGGCCGACGCGCCGATGATGCGCGCCTGCTCTGCTGTCTTGACGCCGAAGCCGACGCAGACCGGCAGGTCGGTATGGCTCTTGATGCGCTTGACAGCTGCCGCCACCTTGCCGGTGTCGGCCAGCGCCGAACCGGTGATACCGGTCATCGACACATAATAGACGAAGCCGGAGGTGTTCTGCAGCACCTTGGGCAGGCGCTTGTCGTCGGTGGTCGGCGTCGCCAGCCGGATGAAATTGATGCCGGCCTTGAGTGCCGGGATACAAAGTTCCTCATCCATCTCCGGCGGCAGGTCGACGACGATCAGCCCGTCTATGCCGCTGGCCAGCGCGTCGCTCAGGAAGCGCTCGACGCCGTAGATGTAGATCGGATTGTAATAGCCCATCAAGACGATCGGCGTTTCACTGTCGCCGGCGCGGAATTCCGAGGCCATCTTCAGTGTCTTGACCAGTGTCTGGCCGCCCTTCAGCGCCCGCAGGCCGGCCGCCTGGATCGCCGGGCCGTCGGCCATCGGATCGGAAAACGGCATGCCGAGCTCGATGATGTCGCTGCCGGCGCCGGGCAGCGCCTTCATGATCGAGAGCGACGTGTCATAGTCAGGGTCGCCACCCATGAAATAGGTTACGAGTGCCGGTCGGCCCTCGGCCTTCAGCTTTGCCATGCGGCGGTCGATACGGGTGGCCATGATCAGATCTCCATGCCCAGCATATTGGCCACCGTATGCACGTCCTTGTCGCCGCGGCCGGACAGGTTGACGATGACGATCTGGTCCTTGTCCATGTCAGGCACGATCTTCACCGCCTGTGCGATGGCATGGGCCGATTCAAGCGCAGGAATGATGCCCTCGACGCGTGTCGTCAACTGGAACGCCTCCAGCGCCTCGCTGTCGAGGATCGGCACGTAGTCGACGCGGCCGGAATCGCGCAGCCATGAGTGCTCCGGCCCGACGCCGGGATAGTCGAGGCCGGCCGAGATCGAGTGGCCGTCCATGATCTGGCCGTCGGCGTTCTGCAGGAGGTAGGTACGGTTGCCATGCAGCACGCCGGGCGCGCCGGCACTCATCGAGGCGCAATGCTCGATGCCGTCGAGGCCGCGGCCTCCGGCTTCTACGCCGATGATGCGCACCCCACTGTCGTCGAGGAAGGGATGGAACAGGCCGATAGCGTTGGAACCGCCGCCGACGCAAGCGATGATGGTGTCAGGCAGCCGGCCTTCCTGCTCGAGGATCTGGGCGCGCGCCTCGGTGCCGATCACCGACTGGAAGTCGCGCACCAGCTCCGGATAGGGGTGCGGGCCGGCGGCGGTGCCGATCAGGTAATAGGTATCCTCGACGTTGGTCACCCAGTCGCGCAGCGCCTCGTTCATGGCGTCCTTCAGCGTGCCGTGGCCGGCCGTCACCGGCCGCACCTCGGCGCCCAGAAGCTTCATGCGAAAGACGTTGGGGCTTTGCCGGGCGACATCGGTCGCGCCCATATAGACGATACAAGGAAGCCCGAAGCGCGCCGCGACCGTGGCGGAAGCGACGCCATGCTGGCCGGCACCGGTCTCTGCGATGATCCTCGTCTTGCCCATGCGCTTGGCGAGCAGGATCTGGCCGAGGCAGTTGTTGATCTTGTGCGAGCCGGTGTGGTTCAGGTCCTCGCGCTTGAAATAGACCTTTGCGCCGCCCCCGAGGCCCTTTGCCAAGGAGACCTCACGAAGATGCCTGGTCAGGCCTTCGGCGAAATAGAGCTTCGACGGCCGCCCGGCGTAATGCGTCGAGAGATCGGTCAGTTCGGCCTTGAAATCCGGGTCGTTCTTGACCTCGTTCCAGTGCCGCTCCAGCTCGAGGATCAGCGGCATCAGCGTTTCGGCAACGAAACGACCGCCAAAAATGCCGAACATGCCCTGCTCATCGGGGCCGGTGCGGAAGGAATTCGGTATCGCCGGCTTGTCCATCGCCGATCTCCTGGTCTGAGGTTTGAAGCGTGGTCAGGCGGCGCGGTTGTCGCGTGCTGCCCCGACGGCGCGGAAAAATTGTTCGATCAGCGCCGGTTCCTTGACGCCGGGCGCGCTCTCCACGCCCGAGGAAACATCTATTCCGGGCGGGTTCGCCAGCCGAAGGGCGTCGCCGATATTGCCGGCATTGAGCCCACCGGAAAGCATGTAATCGACGCCAGCGTCAAGGCCGGCCAGAACGCGCCAGTCGAAGGCAAGGCCGTTGCCGCCCGGCAATTCCGAACCCTTAGGCGGCTTGGCGTCGAACAGGAAGCGGTCGGCAGTGCCGATGAAGGGTTTGACCCGCGCGAGATCGGCAGCCTCGCCGACCGGCAGCGCCTTCATCACCGGCAAGCCGTAGCGCGCTTTCACTTCGGCCACCCGCCCAGGGGTTTCGGCGCCGTGAAGCTGCAGCATGTCGGGCTGCATGTTGTCGACGATCTCATCCAGGAACACGTCGCTGGCGTCGACCGTCACCGCAACCGCCTTGGCCTTGCCGCGCGCCGCTTCGCGCAGGCGGCCGGCTTCCGCCGGCTCGACATAGCGCGGGCTTTTGGCAAAGAAAATGAAGCCGACATGGCTGGCGCCGCCGGCCAATGCCGCAGCCAGAGCCTTGTCGGTCTTCAACCCGCATATCTTGATGTCGAGCGCCATGGCGCGGGATTGGCACGAAACGGCCAAAGAGTCGAGAAAAAGCATCCTGTTTGCCGCCAGCGCGGAACGCGCTACCTTGCTAATGTAAGAGCGGAACGCGCTACCTTGCTGATATAAGAGCGCAACGCTACTTGCTCAGGCACAAAGGCGGGAGAACAAAGATCATGCCGGAAAAGACCGTCGCGGAACTCAGGCAAAAGCTGGCGCAGGCCCATGAAGTCATCGCTCATTTGATGGACAAGGCGGCTTTCAACGGAGCCGAGGCGCACCGGGCGCTGGCTTATTTCAGCAACGAGACCTTCGAGAAGGATTTTCTGCCCTGGCCCCGCCATGTCGATGAGGGGTTGCGGCCGGAGGAGTTGAACGCGGCAAATGACGATTGATCGGACAACTACTCGAACGCGATCGCCTGCAGCGCGCCGCCATTGCGCTTGAGCCAATCCTTGCAGCGCTCGGTATCCGGGCAAAGCTGCTCGCATAACTTCCAGAATTTAGGGCCGTGGTTCATCTCCTTGAGATGCGCCACCTCGTGCGCGACGAGGTAGTTTATCACCGGCCGTGGCGCCATCATGATGCGCCAGGAAAACGACAGATTGCCGTCCGACGTGCACGACCCCCAGCGGCTCGACGTATCCTTGAAGCGGATCGCCTTGGCCCGTTTGCCGATCGCCGCGCTATGCTTGGTCACCAGCGCCTCGATCTCGCGCTTGGCTTCGCGCTTGAGGAAATCAGCGATGCGGCGCGGCAGATGCACGCGCTCGCCATGCACGATCATCAGCGGCCCGCGCTCGTCACGCGACAGCGTGACGGTGCCGCGCTTCGACGGTTCGTGGACGATGCGATGCGGCACGCCGCGCACCGGTATCTTGATGCCGGGCCGCACCTGCGGCCGGTTGGGCACTTTGGCCAGCCTTTGCTCCAGCCAGTCCTGATGGCGGTCGAGGAATTTTTCCACCTCGCCGCGCCGCAGCCCCGGCGGCACGGTGATGCGCAGACCACGGCCGCCCGAATCGATGCGCAGCGTCAGGCGCCGCGCCCGGTCGTTCTCGACGATCTTGAGCGGCAGCGTGCGGCCGGCAACGCAATGCTCGCGCTCCACGACGGGCGTGGGCTTGGGTTTCGTCGGGGTGCGAAAGAAGCCGAAGGACATTCCGGGACGATACGTGATTCGAGGGAAACGACTAGAACAAAAAAGAAACGGCGCCGCTGACGCGACGCCGTTGGATTATCTATCCGCGCACGGGACCTTACTCGTCGAGCAGGCCTGGCGTCGAGTTGCCGCTGGGTTTGTTGTTCGTCGCCGACCCGGTCGTGGGGGACGTCGACTTGTTGCGATTGGCCATGAAGCGATCGAACTCTTCCTGATCCTTGGCGCGGCGCAACTCGCGGGCATATTCGTCGAACTCGCTCAGCATCTCGTCGAGCTTGCGGCGTTCCTCGGCAAGCCGCTCGAGTTCCTTTTCGCGCCAGTCATCGAAAGCGACGTTGCCGGTGCGGGCGGAGCCATGACCCCAGCGCGCGGCCTTGTCGGAACCGCGGCGGCAGCCGGCGAAGATGCCGTCGGTGGCGCGGTTGACGTCACGCTTGAAGCCGTCGAGCCGGTCGCCCCAGATGATGTAGGCGAGCATGGCCAAGCCGAGCGGCCAGAACACCATGAACCCGATCACCATCAACGCGATGGTCGCCGGCGTCCAGGCCGGACGGATCAATGCAGATGTGTTCATTTCTCCCAATCCTTCAGTTGGAGACAGCCAAATCCGGCTGCGTTGAATCGAAATGGGATGGAGAAAACGGCGATTCAAGACAGCGATAGCCAAAACCGGACAAGCGGCTGAAATGATTATCGCTTTTTGAGATTTTCGAGGAAAAGCACGACTAATCCGGCAATCAGCCCCCAGAACGCCGCGCCGACGCCGAACAGCGTCAGCCCCGATGCGGTGACGGCGAAGGTGACCGTGGCGGCCATCCGCTCGTCCTCGTCTTTCAAGGCGATCGACAATGCATTGGCGAGCGGCGCCATCAGCGCTAGGCCGGCGACCAGCGCGATCAGGCTCTGCGGCAATACGGCGAAGATCGCCACCAGCGAGGCGCCGAACAGGGCAAAGACGAGATAGGCCAACGCATAGAACGGTCCGGTCTTCCAGCGCTCGGCCGGATCGGGATGCACGTCGGGCCCGGTGCAGATCGCCGCCGAGATTGCCGCCAGATTGGTGGTCGAGGCGCCGAACGGCGCCGTCAGCAGCGAAAACAGGCCCGTGACGCCGATCAGCGGCCCGGGTTCGGGATGATAGCCGGCTGCCCTCAGCACGGCGAGGCCGGACAGGTTCTGCGAGGCCATGGTGACGAGGTAGAGCGGCAAGGCGAGGCCGATGATTGCAGTGGCGGTGAACTGCGGCATCACCAGCGTCAAGCTCGAGAGTTCCGGTGCCGGCAGACCGCCGACCCGGCCGGTGAGGAAGGCGGCGAGACCGCCGCCGATCAGCACCAGCAGCACCGACAGCGCCGGGTTGAACAGGCGGATGACGAAGAACGCCGCAACCAGCGGCAGGATCAGCCAGGGGTCGACGGGAACGGTCTTGACCGCATTGATGGCGAAGGTGACGACGATGCCGGCCAGCATTCCGGACGCGACGGACGCCGGTATTCTGGCGATCAGCTTGGTCAAGGGCCCGAACAGGCCTGTGGCGATCAGCAGGACCGCGGTGACGACGAAGGCGCCAACCGCCTCACCCATCGAAAAGCCGGTCGACGCGGCGATCAGCGCCACGCCTGGCGTCGACCATGCGGTGATGACTGGCATTTTTGTGCGCCAGGACAGCCACAGGCTCTCGATCGCCATCGCCAGGCAAAGCGCCGTCACCCAGCTTGCGGTCTCGACCTGCGTTGCGCCGACCGCCTTGGCGGCGGCAATGACGATGGCCAGCGTACCGCCGAAGCCGACGATCGCCGCGACGAAGGCGGACACCGGAATGGAAATGCGCATGCCTCTATCCCGCCTGCCGCACCATAGCGTCCACCGCCCGCACCAGCATGTCGAGATCCTGCGGTCGCGACAGGCGGTGGTCGCCGTCGGGGATGAGCGACAGCGTGACGTCGTCGGCCGGCAGCAGGCTGACCAGCTTCAACGCATGGCTCGACGGCACGTCGGGATCGGCCAGGCCTTGCAGGATGTGGACCGGACAGTGCGTGTCGATCGGCCCGGTCATCACCCGGTTGTTGCGGCCGTCCTCGATCAGTGCGCGCGTGTAGATGTACGGTTCGGCGGAATAGTCCGACGGCTCTTCGAAGAAGCCCTTTTTCCTGAGGTCGCGCTTCTGCGCCCCGGTCAGCACCGGCTCCACCAGTTCGAACGTGAAATCGGGCGCCGGCGCCAGCAGCACAAGGCCGGCGACGCTGTTCTCGCCCGCCTTGCGCAACTCCTGCATCATGCGCAGCGCGATCCAGGCGCCCATCGACGAACCGACCAGGATTTGCCTGCCCCGGGTGAAACGGCGGAAAACCGCCAGGCTCTCGCCCAGCCATTTCGAGATGGTGCCGTCGGCAAAGGCACCACTCGATTCGCCGTGGCCGGAATAATCGTGCCGCAGGAAGGCGAGGTCTTCTTTGCGCGTCCATTCCGACAACGTTTCAGCCTTGGTGCCCAGCATGTCGGACTTGTAGCCGCCAAGCCAGACGATGCCGGGCTCGGCACCTGCCGCATGCCTGACGGCGATGCTCGTCCCGTCGACGTCCAGGAAGATCGGGGTGGTGCTCATCGTGTATTCCCTCACGCCGGTCTTTTGGCACAAGCGGGGGTTCAACGAAAAGTGCTCTGCTACTTTCTTCGCTTGGTGCAGAGGAGCATTCATCGGGCAGGTGATTTCCTGAGAATGCTGTGCTATTGACTCCGACCGCGCGCTCACCACATTGCGCGTTCGCAATTCTGAATTGAAGAACCCCTTAACGAAACGGCTCAAGGAGACCACGACCATTCGCAGACCTTTCAAAGCAGCGGCGCCCACCAAGGAAGGCCCGCGCTCCAACCGTGACATCCGGGTTCCCCGGGTCCAGCTAATCGACGCCGAAGGCCAGAACCGCGGCGATGTCTCCATCAACGACGCATTGCTGCTCGCCGAAGAGGCTGGGCTCGACCTGGTCGAGATATCGCCCAATGCAGTGCCGCCCGTCGTAAAGATCCTTGATCTCGGCAAGCTGAAATACGCCAACCAGAAGAAGGCGGCCGAGGCGCGCAAGAACCAGAAGGTCATCGAGATCAAGGAGATCAAGATGCGCCCGAACATCGACAGCCACGACTACGAGACCAAGATGAAGGCTGTCCGGCGCTTTTTCGAGGAAGGCGACAAGGTCAAGCTGACATTGCGCTTCCGCGGTCGCGAGATGGCGCATATGGAACTCGGCATGCAGCTTCTGAACAAGGTTCGCGAGGAAGTGGCGCCCATCGCCAAGGTCGAAGCCGAACCGAAGCTCGAAGGCCGCCAGATGATGATGGTGCTGGCGCCCCGCTAAAGCGCGTTGCGCTTTGGTTCTGTTTTGTGCATGTCGTTGTCGCAAAACCGCTGCGCACTTTTGGGCGACGTGCATAAAATCCGCCTGAATCATGTTGCAAGGCGTCCCGGCGATCGGCGGGGCGCCTGTTTTCTTGGCCAGACGCTGCGATCGCCGGCGAGAACAAAGACGCTCTGGTTCCCTCGACGATCGGATTCCCGACATGGTCAATGACGTCAAGCATTCGGAAGCCAAATATGGGCTGGGCAGCTACCAGCACACGCGCAGGGTGGTGCTTGCCGTCGTCGTCGTCGTCCTGTTCGCGATGCTTTTGTTCGGGCAGTCGGTTTTTCCGCCCGATACGCCTGTGCATGAAACGATCGAAATGGTTGGCGTCGTGCTGATCTTTCTCGGCATCGTCGGACGCTTGTGGTCGACGCTCTATATCGGCGGTCGCAAATCCTCCGAAGTGGTGACCGGCGGCCCCTATTCGATCACCCGCAACCCGCTCTATGTCTTCTCTACTTTAGCTGCCGCCGGTGTCGGCGCACAGATCGGCTCGATCACCGCCACGATCGGCTTTGCAGCGCTCTGCGCTGGTGCCTTTTACATCGTTATCCTGCGCGAGGAGAAATTCCTCAAGGAGGTTCTCGGCGCGCCATACCAGGCCTACCTGGCGCAAGTGCCGCGCTTTTTTCCGAAGCTGTCGCTGTACCAGGAAGGCGACACCGGCGGCTTCAAGCCGCGCCTGTTGCGAACCACGCTGCTGGACGGTCTGGTCTTCCTGGTTGCCTTGCCGGCTTTCGAACTGATCGACGGCGCCCAGCAGTCCGGCATATTGCCGGTGCTGTTCCGTCTCCCCTGAGTGCAGTGTTGCTGAGTACAGTGTTGCTCGGTACGGGGTGTTGCGCGCCAGCCCGCTTTGACGTATAGGACCGCCGTTCCCAAAAAACCGCCCGGCAGGGCATGCCGTGGCGGTTTCATTTGCTTTTCGGGCTTTGGTCGGCCTGAAGCGAACAAGAAGCGCATTGGTGCGCATATAAACGGAGTAGCAAAATGCCCAAGATGAAGACCAAGTCGGCCGCTAAGAAGCGGTTCAAGATCACAGGTACGGGTAAAGTTCTGTCGGCTGCGGCCGGCAAACGTCACGGCATGATCAAGCGTTCCAACAAGTTCATTCGAAATGCCCGCGGCACGATGGTTCTGGCTGAACCGGACGGCAAGAAGGTCATCAAGAATTTTCTGCCGAACGGCCTTTAGAGCATTCGGCCTGGACAACGTTTAAGGAGATCATGACATGGCACGCGTAAAGAGAGGCGTCACCTCGCACGCCAAGCACAAGAAGGTCCTGAAAGCCGCCAAGGGTTTTTACGGCCGTCGCAAGAACACCATCCGGATCGCCAAGCAGGCGGTGGAAAAGTCGCTACAGTACGCCTATCGCGACCGCAAGAATCGCAAGCGTTCGTTCCGCGCGCTGTGGATCCAGCGCATCAATGCGGCGACGCATGAGCATGGCCTGACCTACGGCCGCTTCATCGACGGTCTCAACAAGGCCGGCATCGAGATCGACCGCAAGATCCTGTCGGATATGGCCATCCACGAGCCGCAGGCCTTCGCCGCACTCGTGGCCAAGGCCAAGGTCGCGCTCGAATATCTCAAGAACACCACGCCGAATGCTTTTGAAAGCGCTGTCGCTTAAGACCAGCGCTTCCCAAGCTATTCGACACTTGATTTGGGAAACCCGCGCTGGCAGGGCTGGCGCGGGTTTTTCTTTGCTTCCAATCGGATCTGGAACATGAGTGACATGGAAACTCTCGAACATTCCCTGATGGCCGAGATTGCCTCGGCCGCCGACGAGCAGGCGATCGAGGCGGTGCGTGTCTCGGCCCTCGGCAAGAAGGGCTCGGTGTCCGAGATGCTGAAGACGCTCGGCTCGATGAGCGCCGAGGAGCGCCAGGTCAAGGGCCCGGCGATCAACGGCCTCAAGAACCGCGTCACCGAGGCGCTTTCTGCTCGCCGCGCCGAGCTGAAGGACGCGGCGATTACGGCCCGTCTCGCCGCCGAGAAGGTTGACGTGACGCTGCCGGTCAGGCAATCGCCGGCCGAGCGCGGCCGCATCCATCCTATCAGCCAGGTCATCGACGAGATCGCGGCGATCTTCGGCGATCTCGGCTTTGCCATCGCCGAAGGCCCCGACATCGAGACCGACTATTACAATTTCACCTCGCTGAACTTCCCGGAAGGCCACCCGGCGCGCGAGATGCACGACACCTTCTTTTTCCAGCCGGACGCGCAGGGCGAACGCAAGCTTTTGCGCACCCACACCTCGCCGGTGCAGATCCGCACCATGGAGATGCAGAAGCCGCCAATCCGCATCGTCATTCCTGGCAAGACCTACCGGCAGGATTCCGATGCCACCCACTCGCCGATGTTCCATCAGGTCGAGGGGCTGGTGATCGACAAATCGGCCAATGTCGCCAACATGAAGTGGGTGCTAGAGGAGTTCTGCAAGGCCTTCTTCGAGGTGCCGAGCGTGAAGATGCGCTTCCGGCCGTCCTTCTTCCCGTTCACCGAGCCCAGCCTCGAGGTCGACATCCAGTGCGATCGTTCGCGGCCGGGCGAGGTGCGCTTCGGCGAAGGTTCCGACTGGATGGAGATTCTCGGCTGCGGCATGGTGCACCCCAATGTGCTCCGTTACGGTGGCCTCGATCCCGACGAATACCAGGGCTTCGCCTGGGGCATGGGCATCGACCGCATCGCCATGCTGAAATACGGCATGCCGGATCTGCGCGCCTTCTTCGACGCCGATGTCCGCTGGCTTTCGCATTACGGTTTTAGGCCGCTCGACATGCCAACGCTGTTCGGTGGCCTGAGCGCGTGACGAGCGGGCTGCAGCAGCAAATCCGCGGACAGCTCGCCTTCCTGCACATGTCGGACGCGCGGCCGCATAGCTTCAAGTGCAACGTGCCCAGACCAGACGGAACACAGTCATGAAACTCACCCTCTCCTGGCTCAAAGACCATCTCGAGACCGACGCCTCGCTGGCGGAAATCGTCGAGCGTCTCACCTCGATCGGCCTTGAAGTCGAGCATGTCGACGACCGGGCGAGCCTAGCCCCCTTCGTCATCGCCAAGGTGGTGACGGCGGTGCAGCACCCAGATGCCGACCGGCTTCGCGTGCTGACCGTCGACACCGGCGACGGCAAGCCGCCGGTGCAGGTCGTGTGTGGAGCGCCGAACGCCCGCGCCGGCCTGATCGGCGCCTTTGCAGCACCCGGCACCTATATCCCCGGCATCGACGTGACGCTGACCGTCGGCAAGATCCGCGGCGTTGAAAGCCACGGCATGATGTGCTCCGAACGTGAGCTCGAATTATCCGAAGAGCATGACGGCATCATCGACCTGCCGGCCGATGCGCCGGTCGGGACCAGTTTCGCCGCCTATGCCCATCTCGACGACCCGCTGATCGAGATCAATCTGACGCCGAACCGGCCGGATGCCACCAGTGTCCATGGTATCGCCCGCGATCTGGCGGCGAGCGGGCTCGGTACGCTGAAGAGCGCGCCGATAGAGCCGATCCCCGGCAAAGGCGCGACGCCGGTCAAGGTGACGATCGAAGCGCCGGAGCTCTGCCCCGGCTTTGCGCTGCGCCTGGTGCGCGGCGTCAAGAACGGACCGTCGCCGAAATGGCTGCAGCAAAGGCTTCTCGCCATCGGCTTGAGGCCGATCAGCGCGCTCGTCGATATCACCAATTACGTCACCTTCGATCGCGGTCGGCCGCTGCATGTTTTTGACGCTGGGAAGGTCACCGGCAATCTCACCGTGCGCCGGGCGCGTGACGGCGAAAAGGTGCTGGCGCTCGACGGCCGCGAATACACGCTGACGCCTGAGATGTGCGTGATCGCAGACCAGGACGGCATCGAATCGATCGCCGGCATCATGGGCGGCGAGCATTCCGGGTGTGACGAGAACACCACCGACGTGCTGATCGAGTCGGCGCTTTGGGACCCGATCGCCACCGCCCGCACCGGCCGCACGCTCGGCATCATCAGCGATGCACGCTACCGCTTCGAGCGTGGCGTCGACCCGGAAATGATGGTTCCGGGCGTGGAGCTGGCAACGAAGCTGGTGCTCGATTTCTGCGGCGGCACGCCGGCGCAAACCGAGGTCGTCGGCTATGCCGGCCATCGGCCGAAGATCGTCTCGTTCCCTTTGTCGGAAGTGAAGCGGCTGACCGGCATCGAAGTGCCGCGCTCGACGAGCTTCGACATTCTTGCCCGCCTCGGCTTCAGGCCGGAGGGCACGGGCGACGTCGTCAATGTAGCGGTCCCTTCCTGGCGGCCGGATGTCGACGGCAAGGCCGACCTGGTCGAGGAGGTCATGCGCATCCACGGCGTCGACAATATCGCGCCGCAGCCGCTTGGTTCGCACGATGCGGTCAACGGCAAAATCCTGACTGTGCTGCAGATCCGCACCCGCGCCGCCAAGCGGGCGCTTGCCGTGCGCGGCATGATGGAGGCCGTCACCTGGTCGTTCATTCCGGCAAAACACGCCGAATTGTTCGGCGGCGGCCAGCAGGCGCTGAAGCTTGCCAACCCGATCGCCGCCGATATGTCGGATATGCGGCCGTCGCTGCTGCCGGGGCTGATCGCGGCAGCGCAACGCAATGCCGACAAGGGCATCGGCGATGTCGCGCTGTTCGAAGTGTCTGGCACTTATGAGGGCGACGGCGCCGACCAGCAGCGGCGCGTTGCCGCCGGTGTGCGGCGCGGCACCGCCAAGCTCGAGGGCTCCGGCCGCCATTGGGCCGGCAACGCCGGCGCCGTCGGCGTCTTCGATGCCAAGGCCGATGCGATCGCAGCACTCGAAGCCTGCGGCGCGCCGGTCGAGCGGCTGCAGATCGAGGCCGGCGGCCCGGCCTGGTATCATCCCGGCCGCTCCGGCACGATCAAGCTCGGGCCGAAGGTCGTGCTCGGCACATTCGGCGAATTCCACCCGAAGACGCTGGAAGGGCTTGACGTCTCCGGCCCGCTCTGCGGCTTCGAAGTGTTCATTGATGCGGTGCCCGAGCCGAAGGCCAAGCCGACGCGGACAAAGCCAAGGCTCGATCTGTCCGCCTTCCAGGCGGTCAAGCGCGACTTCGCCTTCGTCGTCGACAAGGCGGTCGAAGCCGGCACACTCGTTCGCGCCGCCCTAGCCGCCGACAGGAAGCTGATTTCCGGCGTCTCGGTGTTCGATGTTTTCGAGGGTGCAGCCCTCGGCGCGGCGAAGAAATCGATCGCCATCGAGGTGTCGATCCAGCCGGTCGAAAAGACGCTGACCGATGAGGATTTCGAGGCGCTGGCCAAGCGCATCGTCGAGAATGTGCACAAGCAGACCGGCGGCGTGCTGCGCGGCTGAGGGGGTTGCGAGCGCCTGGCGAATCGCCCTCCAAAGGGCGATGAACCATCTGCGCTATTCAGGGCTGCCCTTCGAGGAACAGCGTGCAGTCTTTCTCGATATCGTCTCAGCCGATCCGATGGTCAGTGAGACGCTGTCGCGGGTGCGCACGCTCGACCTCCCCGACTGGCTGGTCGTCTCCGGCGCGCTTTACAACAGCGTCTGGAACCATCTGACCGGAAGACCTTCCGGGTACGGCATCAAAGATGTCGACCTGTTTTATTTTGACGAGAGCGATCTGTCCTATGAGGCCGAGGATTTGGTCATTCGCCGTGCGGCGAGGCATTTCGAAGGGCTGAAGCTGCCGGTCGAGGTGCGCAATCAGGCGCGGGTGCATCTGTGGTATCCGAGCAAGTTCGGGCAGGAATGCCCGCGCTATATGAGCGCTAGCGAATCGGTCAGCTATTTTGCGTCGAAGACGCATGCAGTCGGCGTGCGCTACGATGCCGAGGGGCGCCTCGATCTGGTGGCGCCGTTCGGGCTCGACGACATTTTTTCGTTCCGCATCACGCCGAATAGGGTGCTGGATAATCAGCGGACCCATGAGATGAAGGGCAGGCGGGCACAGGAGTGCTGGCCGGAGATTACTGTCGTGCCTTGGTAGAATGTCGGCGCGAGGCACCTGCCCTGCCGGGCATTTCCCCGCAAGGGGGAAGATCGGCAGTTCCAGCGCCCTGCCCGCCCTTCCGGCGCCGGTGATTGGCGAAAGCCGAGGTGACGTCCAATTTCCCTCCTTGAGGGGGAGATGTCCGGCAGGACGGAGGTCGCGCCAATTTCTCGCAATTATTTTGCACCGCTGCGGCATTCGAAACGGGGTGCCGAAACGCCCCGTTTCGATTGCGCTGTCGATTGCCGTTCACCCGTCGACCAGGGCCAGCAGCTCCTCGGTATAGCGCTTGCCCATCACCTTTTCCGGCGACAGGGCGTCGCCAATAGATGCCACTTCGGCCGGGGTCAGCACGATATCGGCTGCCGCCGTATTCTGTTCGAGATGTCGGATCTTGCGGGCACCGGGGATCGGCACAATGAAGTCGCCCTGATGCAGCACCCAGGCGAGCGCCAGCTGCGCCGGCGTCACGCCCTTCTCGGCTGCCATCTTTTCCAGCACGGCGACGACCGCCGCATTGGCCGCCATGGCGTCGGCCTGGAAGCGCGGCAAACCCCGGCGCCAGTCGTCGGGGCCGAGAACATCGGGCCTGGCGATCGTGCCGGTGAGCAGGCCGCGGCCGAGCGGGCTATAGGGGACAAAGCCGATGCCGAGCTCGCGGCAGACGGCAAACACCTCCTCCTCCGGATCGCGGCTCCACAACGAATATTCGCTCTGCACCGCGGCGATCGGATGCACGGCATGCGCCCGGCGGATGGTCGCCGCACTCGCCTCCGACAGGCCGAGCGCCCGCACCTTGCCCTCGCGTACCAGCTCGGCCATTGCGCCGACCGTATCCTCGATCGGCACGCTTGGGTCGACGCGGTGCTGGTAGTAAAGATCGATGATCTCGGTATCCAGCCGCTTCAATGACGCTTCGGCCACCGCCTTGACATGCTCCGGGCGGCTGTCGACGCCGGCCATGCGCTCGGTGCCGCTGCCTTCTTCGAGGATCTTGAAGCCAAATTTGGTCGCGATCGTCACACGATCACGCACCGGCTTCAGCGCCTTGCCGACCAGGATCTCGTTCTCGTAGGGGCCATAGACCTCGGCGGTGTCGAAGAAATTGACCCCGATCTCAACGGCGTGGCGCAGCGTGGCAATCGCCTCCGCCTCCGGCTGGCCACCATAGGCAAAGCTCATCCCCATGCAGCCGAGGCCGACTGGGTAGACGTCGAGTTCATTGCCGAGCTTGCGGGTTTGCATCACGTGTCTCCTTGTTGTGATGGTTGTGATGCCACAGAGATACCGTCTTGCGCAGCGTTCGATAATCGCCTCTTATTTGCACGGGCTGTTCCCAAAAATAGATCAATGAAGCGAACACATCTTTCACAGCTTGCCGTGCTGGCAACGGTCGCCCAATGCGGCAGTTTTCGCGGCGCCGCCAAGGAGCTGGCAATCGCGCCGTCGGCGGTCAGCCACGCGGTGTCCAGCCTGGAAGCGCGCCTCGGCGTGCGCCTTCTGGCGCGCAGCACGCGCAGCGTCGCTCCGACCGAGGAGGGCGCGCAGCTGCTCGAGCGCCTCAGGCCGGCGCTGTCGGAAATCGACCTGGCGCTGGAATCGGCGATCGAGGCGCGCGACCGGCCGGCGGGCAATCTCAGGCTGACCGTGCCGCGCACCGCCGCCCACCTGGCGCTGACGCCAAGGCTCGGCGCCTTTGCGGCTGCCTATCCCGACATCGTGCTGGAGATCGTCATCGATGACCGCTTCACCGATGTGGTCGAGGGCGGCTTCGATGCCGGTGTGCGGCTGGGCGAGAGCCTGCAGCGCGACATGATCGCAGTGCGCATCGGGCCGAACCTTCGGGGCGCGGTGGTCGGCACGCCATCCTACTTCGAGACCAGGCCCAAGCCGCAGCATCCGCGTGATCTCGCCGCTCACCGCTGCATCCGCTTCCGCTTCTCCAGCGGCATCATCTATCGCTGGGAATTCGAGAAAAACGGCGAGGAGATCGAAATCCCGGTGCAAGGGCCATTGATCCTCGACGAGGACCATCTGATTGCCAATGCTGCGGTTGACGGCGCCGGGCTCGCCTTCGTGTTCGAGGACTATGTCCGCGACCCGCTCGCCGCCGGCAAGCTCGTTCGCGTGCTCGAGGACTGGTGCCCGCCCTTTGATGGTTTCTTCGTCTATTATCCGAGCCGACGCCAGATGCGGCCGGCGCTCAGGGCCTTTGTCGATTTCTTCAAAGTGAGTACATAGCGGCACCGTCGGAACAGCGGAGGGCAATCTATTTCGGCGTGAATGCTCGTCTTACGGCCCTTGGCACCGGCAATTGGTCGTCTCCAAACATAAGTGGAAACCGCCTTTCCGGGATGGAAGAAAGCCGACCTGGCATTCGTTCACAGACCATGTCAGCACTGCCCAAACACCAGCCGACCGGCTACGGCTGGACAGCGATCATCCTTCACTGGCTGATCGCGGCGCTCTTTATCGGCCAGTTCGTGCTCGGCTTCGTCATGGTGCGGCTGTCCAGCCAGCGCACCGCCTTCGAGCTGATTCAGCTGCATAAATCCTTCGGTTTCCTGCTGCTTGGGCTGGTCATCCTGCGCATCGCCTGGCGCCTTGGCAGACCGGCCCCGCCGCTGCCGCGCTCAGTCGGCCCTTTCGAGCGCCGCATGGCGCCGCTTGTCCATCTTGCGCTTTATGCTTTTCAGCTCGCTCTGCCGCTGTCCGGCTGGGCGCTGGTCTCGGTCTCGGTGCTGGAGATCCCGAGCGTGCCGTTCAATCTGTTCGTCATGCCCAAACTGCCGCTTGGTGAATCGGACATGGCAGAAAGCTTCTGGGCAGCGACGCACTGGTATCTCGCTTATGCCGGCATCGGTCTTGTCGCTTTGCATCTCGCTGCTGCGCTGCGTCATCATTTCTGGCTGAGGGATACCGTGCTGACGCGCATGATCACGGCTTCGTCACATCGCGAGACGGAATAGAGCGGGCGGCTCATTCGTTCATGGGGCGAGGACGCAAGAAAGCGTTGCCTGCCAAGAGGACCATTTCCATGTACGCGCGCATCTTCGGATTTGCGGCAGCCGCCGCTTGTTTTGCCATGCCTGTTTTCGCCGCCGTTGCCCTTGGCGAGGCGGCCGGCAGCTATACGATCAGCCCAGGGAGTTCCAGCATCCACTTCTCCATCGCCAAGCTCGGCGGCGGCGGGCTCGACGGTGCCTTCTCCCGCTTCAAGGGCAATATCCTTATCGACAACAGCGATGTCGGCCGGTCCCAGGTCAATTTCACCATCTTCCCCGAAAGCGTCGGTACCGGCCAAAGCCGCATCGATGCCTTTCTCCGCTCGGACGCGGTTTTCGACGCGACCGACAATCCGGAGATCCAGTTCCGTTCGACCAGCGTCAAACGCACCGGCGACACGTCGGCCCTTGTCACCGGCCAGCTGACGGCGCGCGGCAAGACCTTTCAGGAAAAGTTCACGGCCGAGCTCGGCGGCTTCAAGGCGGGCACGATAAAGTTTCACGTCACAGGCAAGGTGTTGCGGTCGCGCTATGGCATGGATGTCGGCACGCCGATTTATTCCAACGTCGTCGAGTTCGACATGACGCTGACGGGTAGAAGGGGTTGAGCGGTTCTCCCTGCGGTTTCACCGTCGCTGCAGGACCTGGGTTCCTCTCCCCACTTCGCCCACTTCGTGGGGCGAGGAACCACGCTCCCGCATTGGCTTTTCCGTCGATTTCAGGCAAACCTCCAGGCCTGCAATCGAGAGGAGAAATCTGATGTTCCGATGGGGTGTTTTGTCGACGGCCAAAATCGGCCGCGAGCAGCTTTTGCCGGCAATCGTCGAGGCGGAGAACGGCGTGCTGTCGGCGATCGCCAGCCGCGATCTGTCGAAAGCTCGGGCGCTGGGCGAACGCTTCGGCGCGCGCCATGCTTTCGGCTCCTATGAGGAGTTGCTCGCCTCCAGCGACATCGACGGCGTCTACATTCCGCTGCCGACCTCGCAGCATGTCGAATGGACAGCCAAGGCGATCGAGGCCGGCAAGCATGTTCTGGTCGAAAAGCCACTGGCTCTCGACGCCAAGGACATTCCGCCACTGATCAAGCTGCGCGATGCCAGGAAGGTGCTGGTCTGCGAAGCCTTCATGGTCGTCTACCACCCGCAATGGATCAAGGTGCGCGAGCTGATCGCCAACGGCGCCATCGGCCGGCTGCGCCATGTCCAAGGCGCGTTCTCCTACTACAATGTCGACCCCAACAACATGCGCAACAAGCTCGATCTCGGCGGCGGCGCGCTGCCCGACATCGGCGTCTATCCGACGGTATCGACGCGCTTTTCGACCGGCAAGGAGCCGCTGCGCGTCCAGGCGACGATCGAGCGCGACAAGACATTCGGCACCGACATCTATTCCTCGATCCGCGCCGATTTCGGCGACTTCGAGTTGTCGTTTTACCTGTCGACACAGATGGCGGCACGCCAGGTGATGGTCTTCCACGGCGAGAAGGGCTTCATCGAGGTGTTCTCACCGTTCAACGCCGGACTCTACGACCATCACCGCGTCGAACTGCACAACCAGAACCACAGCGAGGCGCAGGTCTTCCGCTTTCCCGGCACGCAACAGTACCGGCTGGAAGTCGAGGCCTTCGCGCGGGCGGCACAGGGCGGCAAGGATCGTGTCTTCACCCTGGAAGAATCGGTGCTCAACCAGAGGGTCATCGATGCCATCTTCCGCGCCGGCGAGAAGGAAGGCTGGGAGGCAGTCTAGGCCGGCCGTGATCCTACAACGGGCCGGTTTTTGGACGAGATCATGGCGAAATAGATGCCCGACGATGCGGATGTGATCATTGTCGGCGCCGGCCTTGCCGGCTTTGTCGCGGCCGCCGAACTGACTGCGGCCGGCAAGAAGGCCATCATTGTCGAGCAGGAGCCGGAGCAGTCGCTTGGCGGCCAGGCACCCTGGTCGCTCGGCGGCCTCTTCCTCGGTGGGGTGAAACAAGCCCCGCCGGCGGCCGTTGCGCCAAGGTGGCGGTCGCACCGAACGGCCAACTTTCCCTGGAGCATTTTGCAGCCAAATGGAATCATTCGGCGCCCGCATAAATGCGGCAAAACAGATAGTTAGAGCGGGTTACCGGTTCCAGGAGAACCGCTCTAGGCGAAGGGCTGCAAATTGACGTCCTGAAGCTTGGAACCGGCAAGCAAAGCCTCGAGCACCTGCTTCTTGAGAAACAGGCACTGCGAACGGGCAAGTTTGACGATGCCGGAAACGTCGCCTGCCTCGCAGGCAAGAACCAGTTCCTTTTGCTGGGCGATGATCAACTGGGTGAAGTCGCGGGACTTGAACCCAAGGTGGAGAACCCGCGCCGACTGATCGAGTATCTGGTCCAGTAGATGCGCCAGTCGTAAATTTCCGGAGAGCTCCGCAAGGACCAGACGAAACGCACGATCAGCCGCCAGGAATGCAACGTGACTACGCAACGTCTCCGGCTTCAGCACTTTTTTCGCTGCCAGCCCGATGTCCTCCAGCCCGCGCTCGGTAATGTTCGATGCCGCCACCCTGAACACTTCCGGTTCGATCAAGCTGCGGACATCGAAGATCTCGTTGACGTCCCGCAGGCTGAGCGTTGCAACGACGTAGCCGCGGCGCGGCTCGCTCCTGACCAGACCTTCCTGCATCAGGCGGGCCAACGCCGCGCGGATGGTCGCCTTTTTGATCTGGTATCGATCGCCGATCTGTTTCTCGGTCAGCGCTTCGCCGGGGCGCAGCACGCAGACAATGATGTCGTTCCTCAGCTGCTCATATGCCTGTTCCCTGCGAAGGACGTCGGCGGCTGACAGTGCTGTCGCCTCGACCGTGGCCGGCCTTGCCGGTTCGGCGGTCAACTTCGTCGTTTTCATATTTTGTCCGTTTGGCTGTCCGGTTGACGCTGGCATCGGCAGTCGCTAGCGTGAGCACCTCAGGTTGAAAATCTGAGCATCTCAGGGAGGATAACTGATATGCCTTTGCCCGCCAACTCGCCTCTCTACGCTGTTGCCGATGATATCGTCAATGCCGCGAAGGGACCAGATCCCCTCGAAGCGGTAAGGACGGTCCTGGGCGACTACACCAACCGTTTTCACGCATCGGGAACACTCGCCCACGAAGAAGACGACGACGAGGTTCTTTTGCATGCGAGCCCGAACCTGACGATCTATCACATCACGCTGTCGCCCGGCCTGCAGTACCCGCCCCACAACCACCTGATGGATGCCTTGATCGGCATCTACAAGGGCAGCGAGACGAACTTCATCTATCCCGTTGCCGGCAGCGAACTCGATGTTCCCGAAAGGCAGGACATCGCAGCGCCTGCCGTCGTGCACATGGCGTCAAATACCGTGCATGCGGTTGCGAATACGGGCAGCGCGCGATCCGGTGCGCTGCATGTCTATCTCGGCGATCTCACACGAACCCACCGGCAGCTGTGGGGCCCGGACAGCAACCAGGCCGAGCCGTTTGACAATGATCGCTACCTGGCCGGCGCACGGCCCATTCAGCAGTCCGGGCACGAATGAGCAGAGGCGTCGCGGGCGGCGAATTTGGCCGTGATCAGCGAACCCGTCGGAATCGCGTCACACTTGTCACTCTCGCCAATCCGCTATCGCCCCTATCCTGGCTCATGACCAATCAGCAACACGTCGCGCCGGAAATGGTGCGACAACAGACCAGCAAGGGAGATGCACAATGACGGCACATCAGAATGGCACAGGCGAGCAGACGACGCGGCTCGCGATGAAGACACCACCGGTCGTTTCGCCTGATGCGTGGGAGGCCGCGCGCCAGCAGTTGCTCGTGAAGGAGAAAACCGTGACCCGGGCTCGCGACGCCTTGGCCGCCGAGCGTCGGCGGATGCCGTGGATGGCGGTGGAGAAGGCCTATACGTTCGAGGGCCCCAACGGAAAGGTGAGCCTGCTCGACCTGTTCGAAGGCCGCCGTCAGCTGATCGTCTACCGCGCTTTCTTCGAGCCCGGCGTATTCGGCTGGCCCGATCACGCTTGCCGCGGCTGCTCGCTGGGGGCAGACCAGGTCGGCAATCTTGCCCATCTGAACGCCCGCGACACCACGCTTGCCTACGCCTCGCGCGCACCGCAGGCCGACATTGCGCGGCTGAAGGCGCGGATGGACTGGAAGATGCCGTGGTACACCATCACCGACAGCTTCGATGCCGATTTCGGCGTTGACGAGTGGCACGGCCATAACGTGTTCATCCGCGATGGTGATCGCGTGTTCCGTACCTACTTCATCAACAACCGCGGCGACGAGGCGATGGGGACCGTATGGAGCTATCTCGACCTGTCGCCGCTCGGCCGCCAGGAGGTTTGGGAGGATTCGCCCGAAGGCTATCCGCAGACGCCGACGTACAAGTGGTGGAACTGGCACGACAATTACGGCGCCGAAACCGTTCCCGACAAAAAGTGGGTCGAGGTGTCGGACGCCGGAGAGGCCGCGTTCCGGAACCGCACCGAATAGAACGTTTGGCGTCGCGGAAATGCGGCTAGGACATTGGAGGAGCGGGATGCACGTTCATTCGACCGCATCCCGCTCCTTATGCAGGACTATGGCCATGAGCGAGATTCATGCAGGCGGATCCACCGGCGATGCGAGCCCGGCCGGCCTTGGCGCAGCCGATTGGCTGTCCTTTGCGGCCGCGCCGACCTTCGCAACCATGGCGCTGCTGACGTTTCTCGGCGGAGCGCCGGATATGATGTGCTCGACCGGGCAAGATGCGTCGCCGCTGGGCGGCATGGTCCCGATGTACTTGCTGATGAGCGCCTTTCATTTGGGACCTTGGTTGAGGCGGGTCTCCGGCCGCCGACGCCGCCGCAAGTAGAGCTCTAGCGGCCGATAAGGGCCCTTCGGGGCGAGGGCAGCCCTCACCAGATCCATTCGCCTTTCCCAAGTACCGTCACGGCATCGACAATCCGGGTAAAGCTCGAGCGGGCGCGGCCGGCCGTGTGCCTGGCTCTGAGATAGCCGTGCACCAGCCCCGGCTCCTCGAGCCACCAGGCACGTCCACCTGCGGCAACGACGCGGTCGCGGTAGGCTTCGCCGTCCGACGACAACGGGTCGCATTCGGCGGTGATCACGACGGTAGGCGGCAGATAGGCGAAATCGGCGTCCGCAAGCGGAGACAAAGTGATGTCGCCTGTGGCGTCCACTCCGCCCGTCCGGATGTTTTTATAGAACTCCAGATCGCGCATCGTCAGCATTGGCGCTTCGGCATGCGTGACATAGGAACCGCGTGAACGGTCGCCGCCAAGGCCAGGATAGATCAGCACCTGGCCGACCGGCTTTGTCACGTGGCCACGCGTCGCATGACTGACGGCACAGGCGAGATTGCCGCCGGCGCTGTCGCCGCAGAGCAGAACGGGGCATTCGTAAGTGGCGGTGGCCCATTCGAAGACGCCCATCACATCGTCGAAGGCGGCCGGGTGCAGATGTTCCGGCGCCAGCCGGTAGTCGACCGAGACCACCTCATAGCCGGTGCGGGCGCAAAGCTCGGCGCAGACATCATCATGGCTGTCGAGTCCACCGAGGATGTAGCCGCCGCCATGGACATAGAGCACCATCGCAGAGGCGTTCGGCGCCGCGCTGCGATAAATGCGGATCGGGACGTCCTGCGCTGGCGCGGCAATGACGGTGGTTTCAGCCGTCACGCCATCCGGATAGCCGGCAGAGAATTCGCGGCACATCCGGTCGTAGATCGCGCGCTGCTCGGTGATCGTGTAGTCGATCGTATCCGGCGGATAATACGAATTGGTCCGTTCGATGAAGGCCCAGGTCTCGGCGTCGATGAGTTTCTTGTAGTTGGTCATGGGAACGGAACGGATGGTAACGAATCCGCCTGAACACCCCCCTCTGGTACGGAACGCCGTCGTTCCAGGGACACTCACTATCTGCCCTTCCACACCGGATCGCGCTTTTCGGCAAAGGCGCGAAAGCCCTCGAGATTGTCCTCCGAGCCGTAGAGCGCGTCAACCGTCGGCAGTTGCCGGCGCGTCACCCGGTTCATGGCGTCCTGGAAGGTCAGCGATTCTGCGACCCGGGCCGTTTCCTTGATCGCGGCGAAGACCAGCGGCGGGCCGCTGGCGAGCAGCCGGGCGATCTCCCAGACGCGGTCCTCCAGTCTTTCCTTGGGCAGCACCTCGTTGACCAGGCCCCAGCGATGCGCCTCGGCGACATCCATCCAGCGGCCGGTGAACAAAAGGTCCATGGCGACGTGATAAGGGATGCGCTTCGGCAGCTTGATCGTTGCCGCATCGGCCAGCGTACCGGCGCGGATTTCGGGCAGCGCGAAGGAGGAGTGGTCCGACGCATAGATGAGGTCGCAGGACAGCGCCAGCTCGAAGCCGCCGCCGACCGCCATGCCGTTGACGCAGGCGATCACCGGCTTGTTGAGATCGCGCAATTCCTGCAGCCCGCCGAAGCCACCGACGCCATAGTCGCCGTCGACGGCATCGCCGCCAGCCGCTGCCTTCAGGTCCCAGCCGGCGCTGAAAAACTTGTCGCCGGCGGTCTTGACGATGGCGACGCGCAGGTCGGGGTCGTCGCGAAACCCCTTGAACGTCTCGCCCATCAGCCGCGACGTCTTCAGGTCGATGGCATTGGCCTTGGGCCGGTCGAGCATGACTTCGAGGATCGTGCCCTCGCGGCGGGTGGTGATGACGTCAGACATTTTTGTTCTCTCCCAGCACCAGCAGCGCGTCGGCGATCCAGGCGCCCTTGCCCTCGGTGCAGACGATCAGAGGATTGATGTCGAGCTCCTCGATCTCGCCGGCATTTTGCTGCACGAAAGCGGCAATGCCCGATATCGCATCGATTGCAGCTGCGACATCGGCCTTGGGCCGACCGCGATAACCGTCGAGCAGCGGGAACAGCTTCAACCCGCGCAAAGCGGCCTCGATGTCGTCACGGGTCGCCGGCAGCATCAGTGTGACGCTGTCGCGCAACAGCTCGACCAGCACGCCGCCGGTGCCTAGCGTCATTACCGCGCCAAACATCGGGTCGCGGGTGAAGCCGACCAGCAGCTCGGCGACGCCGTCGCGCACCATGCGCTCGACATAAAGGCCGGTGCCGAGGGGGCCGAGATCATGGGCGGCGGTGCTGACCGATTCGGCATCCCTGAGGTTGAGCCGGACCGCGTCGAGCTCGGACTTGTGGATGACGCCAAGAGCCTTCAGCGCCACCGGGAAGCCGAGCGCCATCGAGGAGATCACAGCTTCGACCGCGTTGCCGGCGCGCTCGCCCTTCGGCACGGGGAGCCCGGCCTCGATGAGCCGCGCCTTCGCCTCGGCCTCGTCCGGCGTGACATGGTCGCCGGCCGGCGCGCCGGACGCCGAAGTGTCGATCGGCTGCGCCTGCGGCTCGCGCCACGCCCAGCCGATGAAGGCTGCCGCCTGGGCGGCGTCCATGGCCTCGGAAATGCCGAACAGCGGCACCATGCCCCGCGCCATCAGGCCGGCAGTGTATTCCTCGGGGAGGTTTTCCGGCAGCGAGGAGACGATCGCGCCCTGCGCGCTGTTGGTCTTCAGCGCCGATTCGAAGGCGCGCAGCGTCGCCCACCAGTCCGTGTCCGAGCAGCGGTCGGGACGCGGAAAGTCGAGCACCAGCATATTGAGGTCGAAGCCGCCAGACACCATGGCGGTGAAGGTGGCGGTCATCGCCGGCTCGTTGTTCCAGATGAAGGTGTGGTAGTCGAGCGGATTGGCCACCGCGACCAGCGGCCCGAGCGTCGATTTGACCCGCGCGCGGTGCTCGGGGGTGAGTGGCGGAAACGTCACCCAGCGGCCTTCGGCGCTGTCGGCCATGACCGACGCCTCGCCGCCCGAGCAGCTCATCGAGGACAGCCGATAGCCGGGCAGGGGGCCGGTGACGTGCAATAGCTTGAGCGCCTCGATGAAGGCGGGAATTGAATCGATCCGGGCGATGCCGAGCCGCCTCAGGAAGGCGCCGGACGCCGCGTCCGAGCCGGCCAGCGACGCGGTATGCGAGACGGTCGCCTGCCGTGCCTGCTCGGAGCGGCCGACCTTCATGGCGATAACAGGCTTCTTCAACTCGCGTGCCCGTGCCGCCAGCCTTTCGAAGCCGGCTACCGAATCGAAGGCCTCGATATGCAGGCCGAGCGCGGTGACGCGGTCGTCCTCGATCAGGCCGAGCGCCATTTCGGAAAGCCCGGTCTGTGCCTGGTTGCCGGCGGTCATCAGGAAGGCGATCGGCAGGCCGCGTTTCTGCATCGTCATGTTGATGGCGATGTTCGACGACTGGGTGATGATGGCAACGCCGCGACCGCCTTCCGGCAGCCTGATGCCGCCATGCTGGTCGGGCCACAAAAGCGCGCCGTCGGCGTAATTGATCAGCCCATAGCAGTTCGGCCCGATGATCGGCATTTGGCCGGCCGCCTCGACCAGTTCGGCCTGCAGCCGCTCGCCGTCTTCGTCATAGGCCTCGGTTTCGAGAAAGCCGGCGGCGAAGCAGACCGCACCGCCGGCGCCGCGCTCCGCCAGCCCCTTGACCACTTCGATGGTCAAGTGCCGGTTGACGCCGACGAAAGCGGCATCCGGCGCACTGGGCAATTCGGCCACCGAGCGATAGGCCTTGCGGCCGGCGACCTCGTCCTTGCTCGGATGCACCGGCCAGATCTCGCCGGCAAAGCCCATTTTGATCGATTGCGCGACGACGGCCGCCGCCTGCGCACCACCGAAGACGGCGATCGATTTCGGCCGTAAAAGACGTTCAAGCCTGTGCATTGTCATCTTTTCGTCTGAGCATGATCTTTTCCAAAGACCGGATTCCACTTTTTGGGGTCATGCTTAGGCCTCGAACGGGCGCAGCAGCGCGCGCGAGATGATGTGGCGCTGGATTTCCGAAGTGCCTTCCCAGATGCGCTCGACGCGGGCGTCGCGCCAGATGCGCTCCAGCGGCAAATCGTCCATCAGCCCCATGCCGCCATGGATCTGGATCGCCTCGTCGGCGACGAAGGCAAGCATTTCGGTGGCCTTCAGTTTGGCCATGGCCATGTCCTGGTCGGTGACGGTGCCCTGATCGTACTTCCAGCCGGCTTCGAACACCATCAGGTCGGCGGCTTTCAACTCGGTCGCCATGTCAGCGAGCTTGAACGACACGCCCTGGAATTTGCCGATCGGCTGGCCGAATTGCTGGCGCTGCGCGGCGTATTCGATGGCATGGCCAAGCGCCCGCTCGGCACGGCCAAGGCAGGTGGCGCCGACTTGCAGGCGCGTTGCGCCGAGCCAGGAATTGGCGACCTCGAAGCCCTTCTGGACCTCGCCGAGTACCTGGCTCGCCGGCAGCCGGCAATCGTCGAATTCGAGAATGGCATTGGTGTAGCCGCGATGCGAGACATTGCGGTAGCCGTCGCGCACGGTAAAGCCCTTGGTGCCCTTGTCGACGAAAAAGGCGGTGATCTTCTTGCGTTTTCCACGCGAAGACTCTTCCTCCCCTGAGGCCATGAAGACGATGGCGAAATCGGCGAGGTCGGCGTGGCTGATGAAATGCTTGGTGCCGTTCAGCACCCAGTCGTCGCCGTCTTGCACGGCGGTTGCCTTCATGCCGCGCAAATCGGAGCCGGCGCCCGGCTCGGTCATTGCCAGGCAATCCCATTTCTCGCCGCGAATGCACGGGAACAGATACTTCTCGCGCTGCTCCGGCGTGCCGGCAAGGAGGATGTTGGAAGGTCGCGCCACGCAGGTCCAGTGCAGCGCGTAATTGGCGCGGCCGAGCTCCTTTTCATAGAGTAGCCAGGTCACCGTATCGAGCCCGGCGCCGCCGACTTCCGTTGGCATGTTGGCGGCATAGAGGCCGGCTTCGATCGCCTTGGCCTTGATCTCCTCGATCAGCTCGCGACGCAGCACACCGGTGCGTTCAACCTCGCGCTCATGCGGGTAAAGTTCGTTCTCGACGAAGGCCCGCGTCGTCTCGACGATGAGCTTCTGCTCCTCCGAAAGACCAAAATCCATGGTCTCAGCCTTTCTTCTTTTTCTTCGGCTTTTCAGCCTTGGCCTTTTCGGCCGCCCTGGAGGCGCTGGGCTTCTTCGTCGCAAGCTTGGCCAACTGCCTGGTGTAGTCCCTATGCAAGGCGCCGGCACCCCAGCCTTTGCCTTTGTTCTGCTTCGACAGTGCCTCCATGATGGCGACCAGATTGTCGTCGCGGATCTTTTCGAGATCGCGGATCGACAGACCGTGCGCCTGGTCGTCCGACTGGGTCGCGATCAGCTCGACCAGCTCGTCGTTGAACTCCGGCACGTCCATCAGCTTGGTCCAGGGCCATTTCAGGCACGGGCCGAACTGCGCCATGAAGTGGCGCATGCCGGCCTCGCCGCCGGCGACGCGATAGACCTGGAACATGCCCATCTGCGCCCAGCGCAGGCCGAAGCCATAGCGCATGATGTCGTCGAGCTCCTCGACCGTGCAGATGCCGTCCTTGACCAGCCACAGCGCCTCGCGCCAGGCGGCTTCGAGCAGGCGGTCGCCGACGAATGCCTCGATCTCCTTGCGGATCACCACCGGCTTCATGCCGATCGAGGCATACATCTCCTTGGCGACCTCGATCGCCTCGGGAAAGGTCTGTTCGCCGCCGACGATCTCGACCAGCGGCAGCAGATAGACGGGGTTGAACGGATGGCCGACGACCAGCCGCTCCGGATGCTTCTTCATCGCCACCTGCATGTCGGTCGGCTTGATGCCGGAAGTGGAGGAGCCGACAATTGCGTTGGCCGGCGCATAAAGGTCGATTTCGGCCAGCACGCGGTGCTTCAGGTCGAGCCGCTCCGGCACGCTTTCCTGGATTAAATCGGCATCGGCCACCGCCTCGGCGAGCGTCTTGGCGAAGGTGAGCTTGCCCTCTTTCGGCAAGCCGCCGGGCAGCATCTGCTTGTAGGCGCGTCGCGCTCCCTTCATCACCTCGCCGACCTTGCGTGATGCCTCGGGGTCGGGATCGAAGATCGATACGTCGATGCCGTTGAGCAGCAGCCGCGCGACCCAGCCGGCGCCGATCACGCCACCACCGATGGCGGCCGCCTTGTTGATGATGCTCATGCGGAAGCTCCGGTTCTTGTGCTGGCTGTTGCGGGGTCCGTGAGGGCAACGCGTTCGCCGGCACGGATCACGGACGCGTCATAGGCCTTGCGCGCGAACACTTCGAGCACGAAGGGCCGGAAGAAATCGATCGGCAATGTCTCGTAGTCGGGATCGAAGCTCGACTGATCCCAGCGTTCGCAAAACTCATCGCAATCGTCGAAGTAGATGTGCCCGGCGAAACGGTCGCGGGCGTGCCGATTGCCGCCGAGGTGATGGGCGTAATAGAGGCGCTGGAAATCGCCGTGCTTTTCCACCACCCAGGTGCATTGCTCGCGAACGAAGGGTTTCAGGATCGACGCCGCATACTCGTCGTGATTATAGGGCGCGTAGATGTCGCCGATGTCGTGCAGCAAGGCGCAGGCAATCCAGTCGGTGTCGGCGCCGTCGCGCCAGGCCCGCGTTGCCGCTTGCAGCGAATGACCGAGCCGGGTGATCTTGTAGCCCGAGAGACCCGCATCAAGCTGGACGAGCGCGTCGAGCAGCCGTTCGCCGGTCTTTGCCGCGTAGTCGATCCCGTGCTCGGTGAGGAAGGCGTAATCCTCGCGGTCGCCGTCCTTCATGGCGGTGAATTTCACGGTCTTCATCGGCGGCTCCTCCCAACCGATTCCCCGTTCAAAGCGGTGCGCGCTTCGTCAGGTTGAGCTTCTTGCGGACTTCGTCCGGGCCGATGACCCTGGCGCCCATATTCGACACGATGCTGACCGCCCGCTCGACCAGCTGCGCATTGGTCGCCAGCACGCCCTTGTCGAGCCAGAGATTGTCCTCCAGCCCGACGCGGACATTGCCGCCGGCGAGCACCGCGGCAGCGACGTAGGCCATCTGGTTGCGGCCGATGGCAAAAGCCGACCAGTTCCAGGTCGCCGGCACATTGTTGACCATCGCCATGAAGGTGTTGAGGTCGTCCGGCGCCCCCCACGGCACTCCCATGCATAATTGCACCAAGGCGTCCGGCTTCAGCACTTCTTCCTCGACCAATTGTTTGGCGAACCACAGATGCCCGGTGTCGAAAGCCTCGATTTCCGGCTTGACGCCGAGCGCCGTCATCATGCCGCCCATGGCACGCAGCATGCCGGGCGTATTGGTCATGACATAGTCGGCCTCGGCGAAATTCATCGTGCCGCAGTCGAGCGTGCAGATTTCCGGCAGGCACTGGCGGACGTGCTCCATGCGGTTGCTGGCACCTCCCATGTCGGTGGCTTTTTCGTTCAGCGGCAGCGGGTTTTCCGGCGGGCCGAACACCATGTCGCCGCCCATGCCGGCGGTCAGGTTCAAAACCACATCGACATCCGCCGCGCGGATGCGCTCCGTTACTTCGCGATAAAGGTGTACGTCGCGCCTGGGCTTGCCAGTTTCGGGATCGCGCACATGGCAGTGGACGATCGCCGCACCTGCCTTTGCCGCCTCGATGGCCGAATCGGCGATCTGCTTGGGCGAACGCGGCACATGCGGGCTGCGATCCTGCGAACTGCCGGACCCGGTCACGGCACAGGTAATGAAGACCTCACGGTTCATCGCTAACGGCATCGGACTCTCTCCCAATAGGACGTAGGGCAAGAATGCCTGACTTGCCGGAAACTGTTTTGCGTTTTACGAAGATCGTGTGACCAAAAACGAAAAACCGACGATCTTTCAGGCCGAGCGTTTGCCGCTCAAGGTAACGCTGCTGGTATTCTCCGGCTCATCGATCATGTGCGTCGCCTCAGCCGTCGATCCATTGCGCGCCGCAAACCGCATTGCCGGTGAGACGCTGTTCGATTTCAGGCTGGTCTCGGTGACGGGCGAGGCGCCGGTTACCACATGCGGCCTGCCGGTGGCGGTCAGCGGCCGCTTCGATGCGGCTGACCCAACCGACATGCTGGTCGTCGTCGCCGGATTCGGCACGCAGAACTATGCCACATCGGCCCTGCTGTCCGGACTGCGCCGGGCGGCGCGCGCGGCACGCGCCTGCGGCGGCGTCGAGGCGGGTACGTGGCTGGTGGCGCGCGCGGGCTTGCTGGAAGGGCGCAGCGCCACCACCCACTGGGAGGACATGGAGGATTTCTCGTCGGCCTTTCCCGGCGTCGACGTGCGCCCCGATCGCTACGTCATCGACGGCCCGGTGTTCACCTCCGGCGGCGCCTCGCCGACCTTCGACCTGATGCTGCATCTGATTCGCACGCGGCTCGGCATGGCCGTGGCGCTCGATGTCGCGAGCGTCTTCATCTACGACCAGGCGCGCGCCGCGACCGACGCGCAGCCGCTGGTCTCGCTCGGCCGTCTCGACGGCTACGATCCCAGGTTGGCGCAAGCCATCCGGCTGATGGAAGCGCATATCGACCAGCCGCTGACCATAGCCGCGGTGGCCAAGCGCGCCGGGGTGACGGCACGAACGCTGGAAAGTATCTTTCGCAAGTCGATCGGCGAAACGCCCGGCGCCTATTATCTCAGGCTGCGCCTCGGCGCCGCGCGCCGGCTGGTGGTCGACACGCGCGTGGCCATGGCCGATATTGCCGGGCGAACGGGGTTTTCGTCCGCCGCGGCATTTTCCAGAGCGTTTTCAAGAGCGTTCGGCGAAGCGCCGGTCAGGCTGCGTCGGGGATAATGCATGTCGCCCAAAAGTCCGTAGCGGTTTTGGGACAACGGCATGCATACACAAAGGTAGATCAGGCAGCGTCCTGGCGGTCGCTGTTGCCGTCGATCTGCGAGCGCATTTGTCTCGCAAGATGGGTCTCGAAGCGGCTGGCGACCGCGCGATCCCATTCGTTCGCACTCAGCGCACCCTGCTTCGGATGCGGCAGCGCCATCAGCCGGTCGATGATCGATCCGGCCTCGCCAGATGAGAGCAGGGCGTCGATTTCGCGTTCGTGCTGCATATCGTTTCGCCTCCTTCTTTCCGTTCCCGCCACGAACCACACTATAGGAGGTTCGTGACGGCTGTTTGAAGGCAAGAGCGAGGCGATTGATGGGCGGCGCCGGGCAAAGTTTTATCCGCCGCCGCCCATCTTGGGCACTATCGTACCAGTAGTCAGGCAGTGCTTCAGCCAAGCCGCATCGACAGCTCGACATCCTCGCTGAACGACGTGGACATGTAGCCGCTTCCGGTCGAGCGCACCCGCTCGAGGTATTCGGGGCAAAGATCGGCGTTGTCGGCAACGACGAAGGCGCCCGGCCTGAGGCGGCTTTCGACCAGACTCAAGATCTCTGGATAGAGCGCTTTGGCGCCGTCGAGCAGAAGCAGGTCGATGGTTTCGGGAAGATCGACGCTTAATGTTTGCACCGCATCTCCTTCTCGGATTTCCACCAGGTCGATGAGACCGCCTGCCGTCAGATTGTTCCTGGCGCGCGCCACCTTGGATGGCTCGAACTCACTGGTGATGAGGCGGCCACCGCCATTGTCCCGCAAGGCTGCGGCAAGGTGTAGGGTCGAGATGCCGAACGAGGTTCCAAATTCAACGATCGTCCTTGCGCTGCTGCCCCGTGCCAGCATGTAGAGCAGCGTGCCGGTCTCTCGCGAAACGGGAAGCCAGAGGTCCTTTAGCCGCCCATAGAAATCGAGGTATTCGGTCTTGCTTCGAACGAGGCGGCTCCGCTCCTCGGCGGAGAATTCCGCCACTGCAGGGCTCGTTGCCGCAGCGGCTTCCTCGAACAGGCGGTCCAGCAGGGGCGCAAGCGGCGGCGTCGTCAGTGTGGTCATATCGGTCTCCAGTCAGAATGGAATGTGTTCTTGTGCGGCATTCAAAATACGACTAATCATTCGCATTTACTAATCGCATTGGCGCGCCTCTCAATGAGCGATCACCGCAGTCCGCGGATTTCCTCGCGAAAACAGCCCAAGCAGGCCCGCTCGGGGGAGCTCGTTGCTGCGATTTTGCAGGCTGCTGTTCAGGTTTTGGCGAGGGAAGGCGCGCAGCGCTTCACCACGGCGCGGGTGGCCGAGAAGGCCGGTGTCAGTGTCGGATCGCTGTATCAGTATTTTCCGAACAAGGCGGCGATCCTGTTCCGGCTCCAGAGCGACGAATGGCGGCAGACGACCGATTTGCTGCGCGACATCCTCGAGGATGTCAGGAAACCGCCACTTGAACGGCTGCGCGCCTTGGTCCACGCCTTCCTCCGCTCGGAGTGTGACGAGGCCGCGGTGCGCGTGGCGCTCGACGACGCCGCACCGCTTTACCGCGACGCGCCCGAGGCGCAGGCGGCAAGGGCGTCCGGAGACCGCACCATCCAGCTCTTCATGCAGGAGGCGTTGCCCAACGCCGCGCAAGCGACTCGCGAATTGGCCGGCGACCTGGTCATGACGACGCTCAGCACGGTGGGGAAGCAGTTCTCGGAGTTGCCCCGAACCCCCGCGGAGATCGAAGCCTACGCCGACGCCATGGCCGACATGTTCTGCGCCTACCTGAGAGGCCTCGATCACGGCTAAGGCAAATGCCAGGCCCGGTCAGCAAGCAGACCGAAAGTTTCGCACGGGGCAAACCTTGTCGGTGTCAGCCCCGCGGAAAGTCGTCTTTATCCCGCGGCCGCTGAACAATGCGGCCGCGGGATGGTACGCCTCAGACGTACCGGTTGACGATGTTTTCGAGTAGTTCCTGGCGACCGGATCTGGGCTGCGGCTCGATCTTCTCCTTGACGACGCGCTCGGCGATTTCCTCCAGCGTGCGCTTGCCGGCAAGCATCGCCTTGGCCTCGGCCGAATCCCAGCCGGCATAGCGCTCGGCGAGCGGGGCGGACAGCGCCTTGTCCTCGACCATGCGCGCTGCCGCCTTGAGGCCGCGAGCGCAGCAATCCATGCCGCCGATATGGCCGATCAGCAGATCCTGCGGATCGAGCGACTGGCGCCTGAGCTTGGCGTCGAAATTGGTGCCGCCGGTCTTGAAGCCGCCGGCCTGCAGCACCTGATAGTAGGCGAGAGCCATCTCCGGCACATTGTTGGGGAACTGGTCGGTGTCCCAGCCCGACTGGTAGTCGTTGCGGTTCATGTCGATCGAGCCGAAGATTCCCAGCGCATTGGCCAGCGCCAGTTCATGCTCGAACGAATGGCCGGCCAGGATGGCGTGGCCCTGCTCGATGTTGAGCTTGACCTCATTCTCCAGTCCGAAACGCTTGAGGAAGCCATAGACGGTGGCGACGTCGTAATCATACTGGTGCTTGGTTGGCTCCTGAGGCTTCGGCTCGATCAGGATGGTGCCTTCGAAGCCGATCCTGTGCTTGTAATCGACGACCAGATTGAGAAAACGGCCGGCCTGTTCCTGCTCGCGGGCAAGGTCGGTGTTGAGCAGCGTCTCATAGCCCTCGCGGCCGCCCCACAGCACGTAATTCTCGCCGTTCAGACGCTTGGTGACGTCGATGCAGTGTTTCACCGTCGCCGCCGAATAGGCAAAGACGTCCGGATCGGGGTTGGTGGCGGCGCCCGACATGAAGCGGCGGTTGGAGAACAGGTTGGCCGTGCCCCACAACAGCTTGACGCCGGTCTGCTTCATCTTTTCCGAGAAATAATCGGCGATCTCATCGAGCCGCGCCTTACTTTCGGAAAAGTCCCGGCCCTCCGGCCGCACGTCGGCATCGTGGAAGCAGAAATAAGGCGCGCCCAGCAACGAAAACATCTCGAAGGCGACGTCGGCCTTGAGTTTGGCCAACTCCATGGTGTCGGTGCTGCCGGCCTTCGGAAACCACGGCCGGTCAAATGTCTGGCCGCCGAACGGATCGCCGCCCGGCCAGGCAAAGGAATGCCAATAGGCGACGGCAAAGCGCAGATGGTCTTCGAGCCGCTTGCCGGCGACGATCTCGTCGGGATTGTAGAACCGGTAGGCCAGCGGATTGGTCGAATCCGGTCCCTCGTATTTAATCTGTTGGATGTCGCCGAAAAAACCGCTGCTCATGTTCTTTTCCTCTCGCATGGTTCGGCCTGATTACCTCAGGCGTAATTGGTTTCGCGCTGGCGCTGGTCGAAAAGGCTCATGTCAAAGCCACCCAGCGAAGGAGACAGAACCATGACCGACCTCAACACCATTGCCGAAAACTACATCGCCGCCTGGAACGAGAGCGACGCCGCACGCAGGAAAGCCTTGCTCGAGGCGACCTTCACCGAGGACGTCGGCTACCGCGATCCGATCATGCAGGGCGACGGCCATGACGGCATCGCCGCGCTGATCGAAGGCGTGCAGCAGCGCTTTGCCGGCTTCAGGTTCTCGCTGAAAGGCAAGCCGGACGGCTTCGCCGATACCGTCCGTTTCTCCTGGAATCTCGGGCCGGAAGGCGTCGAGTCCGTCATCGAAGGCACCGATATCGGCGTCATCGAGAATGGCCGGCTGAAAAGTGTTACCGGCTTTCTCGACAAGGTGCCGGCACAGTGAGGCCTTCTCGGCAGGCCACGGCGAGGGCGGGAAACCGCTCACGCCGTGGCGCTCCTGATCGCCGGGTAAAGCTGGCGGTAGCGCTGATAGGCATCTGCATAGGCACCGCCGAGGGCGGCGACCGGCTCGACCGTGGCGTCCGTCGCCGGCGCCGTGCACACGGCGCGCGGATCGGCGCCGGTCGCCGCGATCAGGCCAAGCCGGGCGGCGCCAAAGGCGGCGCCGAAATCGCCCTCGGCTGGAATATCGACTGGCAGGCCAAGCGCTGTGGCGATGGCCTTCAGCCAGTAGCGCGAACGCGAGCCGCCGCCGATCGCCGTCACCCGGGTCAGCGTCGTGCCGGCTTTGGCCAGGGCTTCGAGGCTGTCGCGGAAGGCGAAGGCGACGCCTTCGAGCACGGCCCGGGTCAGCGCCGCGCGGCCGGACTCGTGGGCAAGCCCGCTAAAGGCGCCCCGAATGACGGAATCATTGTGAGGCGTCCGCTCGCCTGACAGGTACGGCAGGAAGGAGACACCGGTCGGCGCCTGCAGCGCATCACCGAGTTCGGCGGTCAACTCGACGGCGCTTTTTCCCGCAATTGCCGACAGCCAGTTGAGTGAATCGGTTGCCGACAGGATGACGCCCATCTGGTGCCAGGTGCCGGGCAGTGCGTGGCAGAAGGTGTGCACCGCACTTTCCGGATTGGGCAGATAGGACGCGTTGGCGGCAAAAAGCACGCCCGATGTGCCGAGCGAGACGAAAGCCTGGCCGGCGCCGACCGTGCCCATGCCGCAGGCCGAGGCCGCGTTGTCGCCGGCGCCGCCGGCGATCGGGATGCCCGTCTGGATGCCCCATTTCGCAGCCAGTTCGCCGCGCAAGGCACCGGCCTTGGCCGTGCCTTCGACCAATGACGGCATCTGCCTTTCGTCCAGCGACGTCGCTGCTAGCAGTTCGGAGGACCAGGCGCGTTTGCCGACGTCGAGCCACGACGTGCCAGCCGAATCCGACATTTCCGAAATATGGTCGCCGGCGAGCCAGAGCCGCAAAAAGTCCTTCGGCAGCAGGACCTTTGCCACCTTGGCAAAAACAGCCGGTTCGTTGTTTTTCACCCAGGCGAGCTTTGGCGCGGTGAAGCCGGGAAAGACGATGTTGCCGGTCAGCTTGCGAAAGCGTGGGTCGGCATCGAGTGCAGCCGCCTCGGCGTGGCTGCGTGTGTCGTTCCACAGGATGCAGGGGCGCAGCACCTGGTCGGCGGCATCGAGCAGGGTGGCGCCATGCATATGGCCGGAAAGGCCGATGCCTTTAACCGCCGCGAGCTCCTTCGCATGCATGGACCTCAGCTCGGCGATCGCCGCTTCGCAGGCGCGAATCCAGTCGGCCGGGTTCTGCTCGGACCAGCCGGGATGCGGGCGCGACACATCGAGCGGCGCATGGCCGGAGCCGACGATGCCCTGCCTTGCATCGATCAGCAGCGCCTTGACGCCCGACGTGCCGAGATCGAGGCCGAGATACATGCTTCCTCCCATATCCGTCAGGCCTGGCGGCGACGGTCTTTCTTGCTCCCCGGCCCAGTCCTGCGACACGGACGGCGAAGATATCCCGGCAATCGTGCTGCCGGAAAAACGCTCCAGTCAACACGCGAAGATTTTTTCGACACTCGAAAAAATCTGGCCGGGGCAGTTTTTAAGGCAAGATTTAATCTTGGTCAATTCGCCGTGAGAGCGATTGCGCGCCGTGAAAACAGTGCCGACAACGGGCTGTCCGGCCGTGCCAGCGCGCGTTCCGCCGCCAGCGCCCTTGCCAGCGCGCCATCACCGGAACGCAATGCCGCCTCGATCAGCGTCAGGTCGATGACGTCGCGTTGGGCGTGGCTGCCGCCGAAGCGGTGGGCGATCGCCCGGATCGGCCGGATCAGGCGTATCGTCCCGGCATAATTGCCCTCGCCGAATGCCTTGATGGCGAGCGTCAGGGGATGGCCGACATCCCGGGTGAAAGCGGCGTTGTCGTCTTTGCCGCGCATCGCCTCGCGCTGCGCCTCGAGCAAGCCGCTGGCCGGCGCGTCGAGGCCGGCACCGACAAACGCCATCATTGCGTGGGCGTCGTTGAAGGCATAATGGCCGGCGCTGGCCTTGGGCAACCAGTTGGCGGCGAGCGCCGCCCAGCGGCTGCCGACATCGACGCCGCCGAGATGCAGCCGCCACAGGATCGCCGAGGCATCGACCATGTTGAGCGCCAGCGTCGAGCGCTCGCCATAGATCGGCCCGTCATAGAGCGCCAGCACCTCGTCGATTTCGCCAAGATCGTAGTGGAACAGCGCCAGGTGCCACCAATTGTGCACCTGCAGGAAACTTTCCCGCGTCCACGCTTCGGGATTGGCGCGCATCCACAGAATGCCGTCCTTTTGCCGGCTCTGCATCTCCATGACATGGGCCACCGCATGCTGAGCCCAGCCATCGCGCGGCTCGAGATCGACCGCCGTGCGGCCAAGTTTTTCGGCGCGCGCGTAATCGCCCATTTCCTCCAGGCCAAAGGCCTGCATGCCGAGTATGGCGTGATAGCCCGGCATGCCGCTCTGCCAGGACGGCAGCGCGCGGCCGATGCGGTCGCGCAGCATGCGCGCATTGCCGGTGAAGAAGTCGATCTGGTGCCCGGTCTGCAGCGCCAGCGCATCGAGCGGAAACTCGATGGCGATATCCTCCAGCACGCGGGCGGCCTCATGCCAGCGTCCCTCCGCAAGGTGGCCAAGGGCGGCGACATGCGCCTGCTCGCGTGTCGTCGCGGCAAGCGGCAGCGCCGCCTCGTGACATGCCTTGGCCACCGCCGTCGCCTCACGCTCGGTGGCGAGGCCAAAGAGATAACCCTTGAACACCTGCGCCATGACGAAGCCGGGATCGTCGGCGATTGCCCGGTCAATGGAACCGACCGGATCGCCGATGAAGCACTGCAATTCGCGCACGGCCCGGCTGTAGGACAAAAACCCGGCCTCCGTCGCACCAGACAGTGTCAGGCCCAATGCATCCCTGACCGCCATGGCGTGTCCTCAGTTACCCGATCGCATCGCCACCGTGGCGATGCCTGCGCCGACCAGCAGCGTGCCGCCGGTGCGGTTGAAGATGCGGATCGCCTTTGGATTGCGCACGACGTTGCGCGCCCTTGCGGCGATCAGCGCATAACCGAAGGCGTTGGCGAAGGCGAGCGTCAGGAAGGTCGTCTCGAAGATCAGCATCTGTGTCCAGAAATCCGCATGCCGGTCGAGGAACTGCGGCAGGAAGGCGACGAAGAAGGTGATGCTTTTCGGATTGAGCGCAGTAACCAGCCAGGCATGCGCCGCCATTTTCGCCGATGACACCGCATCGGTGCGCGGTTCGGCCCGGAGCGCGCCGCCGGCGCGAAACAGCTTGATGCCGAGATAGATCAGATAGCCGGCGCCGATCACCTTCAGCACCGTGAATACGGTGGCCGACGCCGCCAGCAGCGCGCCGATGCCCAGCATCGACAGTGTCATCGCGGTGAAGTCGCCGAGCGCCACGCCGACTGCCATCGGCAGCGCGGTGCGCCAGCCTTGGCCGAGTGCATAGGAAACCACCAGCAGGATGGTCGGGCCTGGAATGACCAGAAGGACTGCCGAGGCGGCGGCAAACGCGGCCCAGTTTTCGAAGGACATTTTCTTCTCCTTGAGCTTAAAGAAGAGGATAAATCCTTGGCCTCGCGCAGATGTAAAGAGGCAAGAATCGAAAAAGCCCCTCGTTAACGCCAGGCGGCTGGCCTTCACGCTTTTTCAACCATGATTGGTGAAAATGCCTGCTATCCGGCCGGACCGTGTTTCCCGCCGACAGCGTAGGGTTTGGGTAAATGCGTGACTTGCCGCACGGTCTGTCGCTGCCGCATAATGGCGACGCAATCGAAACCGAACTACAGCTTTCCCGCCGCACGGTGCTGTCCGGCGCCGGCGCGCTGGCGCTGCTCGGCATTGCCGGCTGCAGCCAGACGCTGGATCTGCCGTCGCTCCAGCTCGACGACGTCACTACCGGCTCGATCCGGCCGGTCCGTCCGAGCATCAGCGTCGACAAGAACATCACCAGCCCCGACGTGATGTACGCTTCGCTCACCGACGGTGGCTTCAACGTGCCGGAAGTGCCCTATCTGAAGGTCAAGCCGGAGTTTCGCCGCCAGATCGTCGTCGATCCGACCGGCGAGCAGCCCGGTACCATTGTCGTTCACTCGCAGGAACGGCTGCTCTATCTGGTGCAGCCCGGCGGCGAGGCGATCCGCTACGGCGTCGGTATCGGCAAGGACGGATTCCGCTGGTCCGGCCGCGCCAACATCCAGTACGGCAAGGAATGGCCGGTCTGGACCCCGCCGCCCGAGATGATCGCCCGCAGGCCGGAACTGGTGAAGTGGCAAGGCGGACAGCCGGGCGGCCTCGACAATCCGCTCGGCGCGCGTGCCCTCTACATCTATCAGAACGGCAGCGACACCGGTTATCGCATCCACGGCTCGCCCGAATGGTGGAGCATCGGACAGGCGATGTCGTCGGGTTGCGTGCGCCTGATCAACCAGGACATCATCGACCTCTACAGCCGCGTCTCCAAGAAAAACCCGGTCGTCGTCGTCTGAACGGCGGCTTCGCCTTCAGCGATCACTCTGCCGTTGCGCGATGCCGCAAGACAGGCGAATGTGCCTGCGATTTCATCGCCCGGGAGACGTGAACAATGGCCGGAACTTTTGTCATCGCGCAGGGCGGCGGCCCGACCGCCGTCATCAACCAGACCGTGGTGGGTGCTGCGCTCGAAATCCGCAAGCGGCATCCCGGCGCCAAGGTGCTGGGATCCATCCACGGCGTGCGCGGCATTCGTGACGGCAATTACGTCGATCTTTCCGCCATCCCCGAGGACCGCCTGCGGCTGATCGCGGCGACGCCGAGCGCCGCGCTTGGTTCGACGCGCGACAAGCCGGATGCCGCCTATTGCGACCTCATCCTCAATGGCTTGAAGAAAGCCGGCGCCGACGCCTTCATCTATATCGGCGGCAACGACACCTCGGGCACGCAGCAGATCCTCACCGACGCCGCCGGCGGCAAGATCGCCTTCGTGCATGCGCCGAAAACCATCGACAACGATCTCGAGGAGAACGATCACACGCCCGGCTTCATGTCGGCGGCCGAGTTCGTCGCTGGAGCATTCCTTTCGGTCGATCTCGATTTCCGCGCTCTGCCGGGCATCTATGTCGGTATCGTCATGGGGCGGCATGCCGGTTTCCTGACGGCCGCATCCGCGGCCTGGCAGCTCGACCAGGACAGCGGCCCGCATCTCGTCTACGTGCCGGAGCGGCCGTTCTCGGCGGCCGGTTTCATCGACGACGTGCGCGCCACGCTCGACCGCCACAAGCGCTGCATCGTTGCCGTCTCCGAAGGCGTCAGCACCGCCGACGGCAAGGCGCTGGTCGAAAGCCTGGTGCCGCCGGAAAGGCTGGAGCGCGACCAGCACGGCAACGTCAAGCTGTCGGGCAGCGACCTGCCGGCAGCCTTGGAGCGCGCGCTCGCCGAAGGATTGCCGGGCAAGCGGGCGCGCGTCGATGCGCTCGGCTACATGCCGCGCGGCTATGTCGGCGCCATCAGCGCGGTGGACGCGCAGGAGGCCTTCGATGCCGGCGCCTTCGCCGTCACCGTGGCCGACGAGGGCGGCGGTTCGGTGGCGCTGCAATATGACGGCAAAAAAACCGTGCTGAAGAAGGTGCCGCTGAAGAACGTCGCCGGCAAGACGCGCCATATGCCGGATGATTTCATGCTGCCCGACGTCAACCGGCTGTCCGATGCGGGCATGGCCTATCTGAAGCGGCTGGTTCCGCGAAAGTACAAGGTCGGCAAGCCGTTCGTCTGATGCCGGCCTTGATCTGATGGACAGCTGGTTCAGCAAAACCATCGTCGACGCCAAGACGATGATGCTGACCGAGCCCTTCGTGCATGATTTCGTGCGCGCCAACATCTGGCATGTGCGCGGCCGCGATGTCGACCTGCTGGTCGACACCGGCATGGGGATCTGCCCGCTGGCGCCGCAGATCGACACGCCGGCCGGCAAGCCGCTGCTCGTCGTCGCCACGCATATCCATCTCGATCATGTCGGCTCGCTGCACGAGTTTCCGTTGCGGGCAGGTCCGCGCCACAGCGCCACGCAGTTCGACAGCATGGACGAAGCGGTGACCTACGCCTACATGTTCCATGATCTGGAGGGCGCCGTCTCCAGACTGCCGGCAAAGGGCTGGAAAGCGGCCGATTACAGGATTCCACCGGCGCCGCTGGACCGGACCCTGGACGAGGGCGATAGGATCGACCTCGGCGACCGGCAATTCCGTGTCCTGCACCTGCCCGGCCACTCTCCGGATTCGATCTCGCTGTTCGATGAGACAGACGGCCTGTTCTTCGCCGGCGACGCCATCTATGACGCCACGCTGATCGACGACCTGCCGGATTCCGATCGTGCCGCCTATCGCCGCACCATGCAGCGGCTGCTCGACCTGCCGATCCGGATCGGCCATGGCGGTCATGGACCGAGCTTCGACGGCAGGCGGATGCGCGAGATCGCCTCGGCGTATCTCAGGCGAACGGACGGGACAGCGGCATAGAAGCCTTGGCGGGGCAGTGAGGGGCGGCCTGAAGCGATTTGGCTTGGGCAGCTATTTTGTTCTTGCTTTGTGCCGGCAGCTATGCTAGTAATTTGGCTATGGTGCTGATTTGCCCCAACGACCCGCCGCAAGGCGGGTTTTTGTTTTCGGGTTTCGGCGCCAGCCCGGCACGGCGGTTGCCAGCCGAAAATTAAATCTTCGTAACATTATCTGGAAACCATGATCGGCGCCCTAGATGCGGGGCTGTCGATCCGGTCGGCTGCCTGACAGGCGAGACAGGCAAGGCCGACGACCGACGCGCCGATGAATTGTTCCGGTGACGGAACGTTAGGGCGCTTCACCAATCTCTCGCCCGGACAACGGCCATGTCACCAATCCAGACCCTTCGCAGACATCGCGTCGCCGCTCTGCTGGGCGCAGCGCTGATCGTCAGCCCTTTCGCCCTGCCTCTCGCTCCCAGGCTGAATGATGTCCTGGCGGCAACGGTCACCCCTCCCGTCACCGGCATGACGGCGCCGAGCGGCTCGTTCGCGCCGGTCGTGGCGGCCGATAAACCGGCGGTGGTGACCATCACGACGGTCATGAAAGTACAACAGCCCGACACCATGAGCGACGCCTCTCCCTTTGGCGGAACCTCCCCTTTCGACGACTATTTCCGCCATTTCTTCGGTGACCAGGGATTGCCCGCTCCCAAAACACCGCCGGAACAGGCGCCGCGCACCGAGGCGCTCGGTTCAGGCTTCATCGTCGCCAGCGACGGCACCATCGTCACCAACAATCACGTTGTCGATGGCGCCCAATCGATCAAGGTGACGCTCGACGACGGCACCGAGCTTCCCGCCAAATTGATCGGCCATGACGCCAAGAACGATCTTGCCGTGCTCAAGGTCAAAGCCGGCAAGCCCTTGCCGACCGTCAGATGGGGCGATTCCGACAAGCTCATGCCGGGTGACCAGGTGCTCGCCTTCGGCAATCCGTTCGGCCTTGGCACCACGGTCACGGCCGGCATCGTCTCGGCGCGCGGCCGCGACCTGCACAGCGGGCCGTTTGACGACTTCATCCAGATCGACGCACCGATCAACCGGGGCAATTCCGGCGGCCCGCTGACGGATGTGAACGGCAATGTCGTCGGCATCAACACGGCGATCTTTTCGCCGAATGGCGGCAGCGTCGGCGTCGGCTTCGCCATCCCCTCGGACCAGGCGCAAAAGGTCGTCGCCAAGCTGATGAAGGGCGGCTCCATCCAGTACGGCTACCTCGGCGTCCAGATCCAGCCGGTGACGCCTGATATGGCGAGCGCCATCGGCCTCGATCACCCCGCCGGCGTGCTCGTCGCGCAGGTCAGCGACGGATCGCCGGCCGCCAAGGCCGGCATCGAGACCGGCGACGTCATCACCAGCTTCGCCGATCGCGACATAAAGGACCCAAGGGACCTGTCGCGCGCTGTCGCCGACGTTGCGCCCGGCACGAGGGAAACCCTCAATGTCTGGCGCAAGGGCCAAAGCCTGCAGATCTCCGTCGAGATCGGGCGCAACGAAGACGACATGGCAACGGGATCGGTGACCGGCGATCAGGGTCAGCCGTCGACGGAGCAGGGCCTCCGTTCACCGGCGCTCGGTCTCCGCCTGATGGATGTCACCCCGGATGTACGCCAGGCAATGAACCTGGCAGGCAACCAGCACGGCGCACTGGTCGAGCGCGTCGACCCGAACAAGGCGGCATCGGCTTCCGGCATCCAGCCCGGCGATATCATCGTCGCCGTCGACCAGCATCCGGTGAGAAGCGCCAGGCAGGCTAACCAGGCGATTGTGCAGGCTGCCAAATCCGGCAAGAAATCGGTGCTGCTGCTTGTCCAGCGCGGCGACGCCCAGATGTTTGTCGCCGTCCCCTTCGCCAGTGGCTGAGGCAGGCGCCGCGCTGCCAAGATCGATGGAGGGCATTGCCGGCCGAGCCAAGATTTCGGTTGCCCGCGCGCGCGTCTTCGAGAAAACTGACAAAGGTCGATTGGACCTTGCGCAAACGGATATTCTCGATGGCTACCCGAGGTTTCTCTTCCGGACGAAAGCCGCCGACAGATACGGGTGCACGTATCCCGCCGGGGCAATATCTCGAGCAAGGTTTCCCGGTCCTGTCGGCCGGCCCGACGCCGCATGTGCGCACCGAGGATTGGTCGTTCACGCTTAAGCACGGGCCGCGGCCGATCAAGAAGTGGAACTGGGCCGAGTTCAACGCGCTGCCCCTGACCAAGATGACGCGCGACATCCATTGCGTCACCGCATGGACCAAGTTCGACACGGCCTGGCAGGGCGTGCTGGTCGACGACATCCTTGCCGACGCCGGCATCGAGCCGCCCACCGCCTTCACGCTGGCGTTGGGTTTCGACGGCTATTCCACCAACGTGCCAACGAAGGATCTTACCGGCGGCAAGGCGATGGTGGCGCTGCTTTACGAGGGCAAGCCGATCACCCCCGACCATGGCGGCCCGGCGCGGCTGCTCGTTCCGCATCTCTATTTCTGGAAATCGGCCAAATGGCTGAACGGGCTGCAGTTCACCGAGCGTGACGAGCCGGGTTTCTGGGAGTTGCGAGGCTATCATATCTATGGCGACCCGTGGCGCGAGCAGCGCTACACGAACGATCCATGAGCGACGCACCGGCGGCGCAGTCGCCCTGGCAGATAGTCACCATCACCCGCATCCAAAAGCGCACGCCGCGCGTCACCCGCTTTTTCCTGCAGCCGTCGCGGCCCTTCGCCTACCGTGCCGGACAGCATGTCGATGTCAGGCTGACGGCGCCTGACGGTTATCAGGCGCGGCGCTCCTACTCCATCGCCTCGGCACCGGAGACCGGCGAGACCATCGAGCTGGCGATTGAAAAACTCGAGGACGGCGAGGTCTCGCCGTTCTTTCACGAGATCGCGGCGGTGGGCGACGAGTTCGAATTGCGCGGGCCGCTCGGCGGCCATTTCGTCTGGTCCGACGGCGATGGCGGACCGCTCCTGCTCGTCGGCGGTGGGTCGGGCGTGGTGCCGTTGATGTCGATGGTCCGTCACCGGGCGATGCGGGGGTCGCTGGTTGCCGCCGCCCTGGTGGTTTCGGCGCGGGTCTGGGACGAGGTGATCTTTCGCGATGAGCTGATCGACCTCGCCGAGCGCCGGGATGGCTTCGACCTGGTGCTGACGCTGACGCGCGAGCCGGCCCGCCGTCCGGCGGATTATGCGCGGCGGGTCGACGCCGCGATGATGGTGCAAGCCATGACCAGGTTGCCCGCGCCGCCGAAGCTGGCCTTTGTCTGCGGCTCGAACGCATTCGTGACGGCCGCCGCCGAGGCACTGATCGATGCCGGGGTGCCTGCGGCTCTCATCCGCACCGAACGCTACGGGGTCTGACCCGGTTCTGCTTGCCCGGTTGCTGCCTTTGCCGGCCGGCCTAAACGGGCCGAAAACCGGCAGAACGGCGAGGCCGCGCTTGGCTGAAATGGTTAACGATTCGACAAACAACCCCGGCTGCGACTTTTATCGGTTTAAAAAATCGAACCGAACGGTTCGTTTCTGTTGACAATGCGTGCAGGACGCTGTGAACGCTGCCTTCCAAGTCCCCTTGCAGTCAGACCGAGGCGATGGGCTATCTTGTTGACATTAAACGGTAAAAATGTGGCGGAGGGAGTCCGTGGCACAATTTCAAGGTGTAGATTCTTGGTCCACACCAAACAACTTCGTGATTGGAAACTGGCCATTGGCTTTCCCACATCGGGGCGGTCCGAACGACGCGAACTCCTCCCAAGACACGCCGCTAGACGGACTGAGACTAAGATACTGGAGTACTAAAAATGAAAAAGATCGCTCTTGCCGCCGTCGCCGTTTTGGCCATCACCGGCAGCGCCTTCGCCGGCAGCGACAATTATGGTTCCAATGGTGCGAACCAGCCTGCCGCCTCGGGCGACAGCTCGTACACGGCTTCCATTCAGAAGCCGGCTGATGCTGACAAGCAGCCTGTCCAGGGCGCCGACCGGAACCTCTTCGGCAATAACTAACAGCCGATCCCAGCATCAGGGCGGCGGGCATATCCGCCGCCCGGGATCTGAAAAAATTCAGGAGTATTGAAATGAAAAAGATCTTTCTTGCCGCCGTCGCCGTTTTGGCCATCACCGGCAGCGCCTTCGCCGGCAGCGACAATTATGGTTCCAACGGAGCCAACCAGCCGGCTGTCGCGGTCGACAGCTCGTACACGGCCTCCCTCAAGAAGTCAGATCAGGCTGAAAAGCAGCCGGTCGGCCAGGGCGCCGATCGCAACCTCTTCGGCAACAACTAACAGCCGATCCCACCATCAAGGCGGGCGGGCATGCCCGCCGCTTTGATCCGAAAATCCAGGAGTATCCAAATGAAAAAGATTGTTCTTACTGCCGCCGCTCTCTTGATTGCCGCCGGCGGCGCCTATGCCCAAAACGACAATGTCGGCGGGACCGACATCAATAAGCAGTCGACCGTCAATGTCGACAAGACGCAGACATATTCGGTGCGTAACAGCAACTCGCCGATCTACAAGTTGCTGAATTCGTCTGGCGATGGGCCCAAGTCCGCGCCTCAGGGCGCCGACCGCAACCTCTTCGGCAACAACTAACAGCCGAACCGGAATTAGAAACAAGAGCGGCGGGCCATGCCCGCCGCTCTTGTCTTTTGCGTGGCGGAAAAACGCCTGCCTCAAGCCGCCTTTGCTTCTGCTTCATGGAGCGCGAAGGAGTGTCCGTCCGCGTCGAAAATATGCAGGTCGCCGGCATCCGCCGTCAGCCGCATCGACGCCCCGCGCTTGACCTCGACATTGCCCGGCAGCTTGGTCACCAGCGGCAGGTCGGCGCGGCCGATGTCGACATAGACGAGTTGGACCTCGCCGAGCTGCTCGACATAATCGACCGTCCCTTCGAACAAATAGTCGGCGCCGGCTGCGATCATCAGATCCTCCGGCCGCACCCCGAAGCTCACCGCAGCGCCTTTCGCTGAGGCAGGCGTTGCGATCGGCACCGTTGCCTTGCGGCCGCCGACATGGCTGACGACCGTCGGGTTGCCGGTCCTGTCGATCGTCGCCGGCAGGATGTTCATCGCCGGCGAGCCGATGAACTGGGCGACGAACAGATTGCCGGGCCGCTTGTAGAGCTCCATCGGCGTGCCGACCTGTTCGATATGGCCTTCCTTCAGCACCACGATGCGGTCGGCCAGCGTCATGGCCTCGACCTGGTCGTGGGTGACATAGATCATCGTTGTGGCCGGCATCGATTCCTTGAGCTTGGCGATCTCGATGCGAGTGGCGACGCGCAGCGCCGCATCGAGGTTGGATAGCGGCTCGTCGAACAAGAAGACCTTGGGATTGCGCACGATGGCGCGGCCGATGGCGACACGCTGGCGCTGGCCGCCCGACATCGCCTTGGGCAGGCGGTCGAGATATTTGGTCAGCTGCAGGATCTCGGCCGCCTGGCGCACCCGCTTGTCGATCTCGGCCTTGCTTTCCTTGCCGATCTTCATCGAGAACGCCATGTTGTCGTAGACGGTCATGTGCGGATAGAGCGCATAGGACTGGAACACCATCGCGATGCCGCGCTTTGACGGCGGCACGTCGTTGACAATCTCGCCGTCGATCTTGAGCTCGCCTGAGGTGATCTCCTCCAGCCCGGCGATGCAGCGCAGCAAGGTGGACTTGCCGCAACCAGACGGACCGACGAAGACGATGAATTCGCCCGACTTTATGTCGAGGTCGACGCCGTGCAGAATGTTGAGATTGCCATATGATTTCCTCACTTGCCTTAGCGTGACATCGGCCATGGTACTCTCCAGTTCTTCCTTGAATTCAGTCGATACGCCCGAACCAGGCGCCATAGCCGCCGAGGCGGATAGTGCCGGCGCCAGTCTGTCCCGAAAACCCGTGTCCCGGCAAGGGCTGCAGTGAGCGGCCGCCAAGATCGACCTTGGCCGGCTTTGCGCCGAGATTGAAGGCGCAGACGATCTGCTCGTTGCCTTCGCGGCGTGTGAAGGCGACGGTGTCGCCGTCGCTTTCGATGAACTCGATATCGCCCTTGGCCAGTGCCGGATGAGCACGGCGGAAAGCCAGGAAGCGCCGGTAGTGCTCGAGCAGCGAGCCGTCGTCGCCCTGCTGCACATTGACCGCTTGCGCAAGATGCTTGGCCGGCACCGGCAGCCAGGGCTTTGCCGTCGAGAAGCCGCCATTGCGGGCAGCGCCGTCCCAAACCATTGGCGTGCGGCAGCCGTCGCGGCCCTTGAATTCGGGCCAGAAGCGGATGCCGTATGGGTCCTGCAGATCCTCGAAGCTGAGTTCGGCCTCGCTGAGCCCGAGCTCCTCGCCCTGATAGATACAGACCGAGCCGCGCAACGACATCAGCAGCGCCGAGATGACCTTGAGGTACGCGGTCGGGTCCGGCTCGGCGGCTGCCCAGCGCGAGGCAGGGCGCATCACGTCATGGTTGGAGAAGGCCCAGCACGACCAGCCATCGCTGGCCACCTTGCCGAACGTTTCCAGCACCGAGCGCACCTTTGCCGCGCTGATCTTCTCCGGCGCCAGGAAGTCGAAGGAGTAGCACATATGGACGCGCTTGCCGCCGGCCGTATAGGCCGCCACGACTTCCAGCCCACGCTGCGAATCGCCGACTTCGCCAACCGCGGCCGTCGCCGGATATTCATCGAGCAGGGCGCGGAAGCGTTCGAGGAAGCCCAGGTTTTCAGGCCGGCTCTTGTCGTAGAGATGGTCCTGGTAGTTGTAGGGGTTGACGGCCGGCGCCGTCTGGTCGTTGCGCTGCTCGGGCGGCAGCGGCGGATTGTCTTCCAGGCCTTGGCTGTGGAAGTAGAAATTGATGGTATCGAGGCGGAAACCATCGACGCCGCGCTCCAGCCAGAAGCGGGTGACATCGAGCAGCGCGTCCTGGACCGCGCGGCTGTGGAAATTGAGGTCGGGCTGCTCGGCCAGGAAATTATGCAGGTAATATTGCTGGCGGCTGGTGTCCCACTGCCAGGCCGAGCCACCGAAGATCGACAGCCAGTTGTTGGGCGGCGTGCCGTCCGGCTTGGCGTCCGCCCAGACATACCAGTCGGCCTTTGGATTGCTGCGGCTGGAGCGGCTCTCCTTGAACCAGGGATGGACGTCGGCGGTATGCGAGAGCACCTCGTCGATCATCACCTTGAGGCCAAGCCGGTGCGCCTCGGCGGTCAGCGCGTCGAAGTCCGCCAGCGTGCCGAACATCGGATCGACACCGCAATAGTCCGACACGTCGTAGCCAAAGTCCTTCATCGGCGATTTGAAGAACGGCGAGATCCAGATGGCGTCGACGCCGAGCGAGGCGATATAGGGCAGCCGGCCGATAATGCCTCTGAGGTCGCCGATACCGTCGCCGTTCGAATCCTGGTAGCTGCGCGGGTAAATCTGGTAGATCACGGCACCTCGCCACCAGTCGCGATCGATAGCGAGATCGGGCTTCGGTGTGGCCTTCAAAGCGGATTGCATGAACTCAACCTCCTTTCACCGAGCCGGCAAGCAGCCCGCGGACGAAATAGCGCTGCAGCGAGAAGAACACGATCAGCGGCACGATGATGGTAACGAAGGCCGACGTCGTCAGGATCTCCCAGTCGCCGCCGCGCGAGCCGAGCAACGCATTAAGCTTGGCGGTCAGCACGATCTGGTCGCCCTCGGTACCAAGGAAAACCATTGCCACCAGCAGATCGTTCCACACCCAGAGAAACTGGAAGATGGCGAACGAGGCCAGCACCGGGAACGACAAGGGCAGCACGATCTTGACGAAGATCTCGAAATCGCTGGCCCCGTCGATGCGCGCCGACTCCATGATCTCGCGCGGCAGGCCGGCAATATAGCTCCTCAACAGATAGATGGCGAAAGGCAGGCCGAAGCCGGTATGCGCCAGCCAGATGCCGAGATAGGTCTTCGACGGCACGCCGAAGAAGCTGCCGACGCCGTTATAGAGCTTCAACAGCGGGATCAGCGACATCTGCAGCGGCACGACCAGGAGGCCGATGATGACGGCGATGAGCAGAGCCCGGCCGGGAAAGCGCATCCAGGCCAAAGCGTAAGCGGCGAACGCGGCGATCAGGATCGGGATGACGGTCGCCGGAATGGTGACGGTCAGCGAGTTCATGAAGGAGCGGCCGATGCCTTCCGAAAACAGCACCGTGTCGTAATTGTCGGTGGTGAATTTCGGCGGCGCCGAGGAGGCGTAATAGACGCGCTGGCCGCGTTCGCTTTCAAAAGCCTTCGGCGAGGTCATGACGAAACTGCCGTCGGCATTGAGCTGCAGGGTCACGCCGTCGCCGAGATCGGCTGTCGTGCCGGCGGGATATTGCGTCGGCGCTGCCGACTTGACGCCGAAGGCGCTGATGTTGCGGGCAGGGCCGTCGCCGAAGATATTGCCTTGCAGAACGAACTTGCCGTCCTTCTCGACCTGCGCCGACGCGGGCGGCAGCCGTCCGGCTTCCGTCTGGCTGGAACTGGTGAACGAGTTCCACCAGCCCGAAGCGATGATCTGGTCCTTGTCGCGCAGCGACGAGACCAGAATGCCGAGCGTCGGGATCGTCCAGATCGCAACGAATATGAAGACGGCGATATGGACGCCGAAACGGCTGACAAAGGACTTTCCGGTCGAGACAGTCATCTCAATGCCCTTCCGTCTCTTTGTTCGCCTGGCGGATGTTCCAGACCATGATCGGAATGACCGCTATCATGATGATGATGGCGATGGTGGCGCCGCGGCCGAAATCGCCACCGCCGCGGAACATCCAGTCGAACATCAGATTGGCCAGCACCTGGCTGTTCCACTGGCCGTTGGTCATGGTCAGCACGATGTCGAAAACCTTCAGCACCAGGATGGTGATGGTGGTCCAGACGACGGCGATGGTGCCCCAGATCTGCGGCACCATGATCTTCCAGAAGATCTGGAAAGGGTTGGCGCCGTCGATGACGGCGGCTTCCAGCGTCTCTTCCGGAATGCCGCGCAAGGCCGACGACAGGATGACCATGGCAAAGCCGGTCTGGATCCAGATCAGGATGACCATCAGGAAGAAGTTGTTCCAGAACGGCAGCGATATCCAGACCTGCGGCTGGCCGCCGAAATACTGGATGATGGCGTTGAGCAGGCCGATCTGTGTCTGGCCCTCGCCGCGATATTCATAGATGAATTTCCAGATGACGCTGGCGCCGACGAAGGAGATGGCGAGCGGCAGGAAGATCAGGCTCTTGGCGATGGTGCCCCACCAGATCTTGTCGGTGAGCACGGCGATGATCAGGCCGAGGAAGGTGCAGGCGGCTGGCACCACCGCCAGCCACAGGATGTTGTTGAGGATCGAATTGCGGAACTCACGGTCGCCGAACGCCCATTGATAGTTGGCCAAGCCGACGAAATGGGCGCCGCCGCGATCGAGGAACGACAGCCTCAGCGTCTCCACCACCGGGTAGATCAGATAAATGGTCAGGATGATCATCGCCGGGCCGACGAACAGCCAGGGCCGGATCACCCCCTGCCGGCGCAGATTGTCGATCGCCGCCTTGCCCGAAACGCCGCGTGCCGGAAAGATCGTGTCGAGTGCCTTGTTGGCACCCCAGAAATAGGCGACGCAGCCGCCCACGCCGATGATGATGACGAATATCGCCGAAAAAATCTGAGCCGCCATGGGTCCCTCCCCCTGCGCACGGATCCGCCAGTCGAGAATGGCTTTGGCGACGGGATCATGCGCCGATTCAGTTGTCTGGAGCGCGACCAGCCGAAAAGCAGGTCACTGGGCGCGCGTCATGCCGGAATGCGTCGTGCTCACGACAATCGACGCGACGCCGAGCACCGAAGAAGGTCCGGGCAGTTTGAGGCCCGGACCGCATCACATGGGACTCGAGCCGGCCGCTTACTTGATCGCGTCCCAGCTTTTCTGGATGTCGGTGGCGACGTCCTGGGCGGACTTGCCACCGACCAGGTCGATCATGCCGGTCCAGAACGCGCCGGCGCCGATCTTGCCCGGCATCAGGTCGGACCCATCGAAGCGGAAGGTCGAGGCGTTGGCCAGGATCTCGCCCTGCTTCTTCAGCGCGTCGCTGGCATAGGCGTCCTTGTTGACCGACTTGAACGGCGTCACGAAGCCGCCCTGTGCCATCCAGATCTCATGAGCGAGCGGCAGCTTCAGGAATTCGATGAAGGCGCGGGCACTCTTGCTATCTTTGGTGATCATGGCAAGCGTGCCGGCGCCGAGCACCGGAGTGCCGAGCTCGGGCTTGGAGGCGTAGGGCGGGTAATAGAAGAAGTCGGCATCCTCGCCGATCTTGGTGCCTTGCGGGAAGAAGGTCGGGATGAACGATGCCTGGTGGTGCAGATAGCATTTCGGCGGCACCGAGAAGAGGCCCTTCGGGCTGTCGCGGAAATCGGTCGCCGCAACCGCCTTGGCGCCACCCTCGACCATCTTGTCGTCGGTCGCGATTTTGCCGAAAATGTCGATGGCGTTGACCACGGCCGGATCGTTGAACGGAATTTCGTTCTTCACCCATTTGTCGTAGGTCTCGGGCGTCTGGGTGCGCAGCATGATGTCTTCGACCCAGTCGGTCGCCGGCCAGCCAGTGGCGCCGCCCGAACCAAGCCCGATGCACCATGGCGTGCCGCCGTCGGCGATGATCTTTTTTTCGAGCTCGGCAAGCTCTTCCTGCGTCTTCGGCACCTTGTAGCCGGCTTCCTCGAAATTGTCCGGCGAGTACCAGACCAGCGATTTCACGTCGGCCTTATAAGGAAAGGCGAAGAAGCCGGGCTTGCCGTCCTTGTCCTTGAAGGTGCCGAGGTCGACCCAGGATTGGCCGGCGCCGTAATTGTCCTTGACCCAGTTGGCTGTGTCGTCGCCGAGCGGCGTCAATAGGCCCTTCGATGCCAGATCCTGGATCAGGCCCGGCTGCGGCAGCACGGCGATGTTGGGCGGGCTGCCAGCCTGCGTGTCGATGACGATCTGCTGCTCGTAATTCTCCGACGAGGAATACTTGATCTCGGCGCCGGTGGCTTCGGAGAAATAATCGAGAACGGTGCGGATCAGCCCTTCGTCCTCGCCGCGCCACGGCCCGAAGATTGTCAGTGTCTCGCCCTTGAGGTCGACCTTCTTGAGCTCTTCGTAGTTGGCCCAGTTGAAACGTGGATCTTCGCCCGGCTTGAACTTCAGTTCGGCTTGCGCGGGCATGGCCAGGGCGAGCGTGGCAAACGCAGCGCCCAGCAGAAGCATTTTTTTCATCGGTATTCCCTCCCAGTGGTGACAAACACCGAACGAAACCTCCATTCCGTCCGCCGGCGCCGCAGGACTGTGACTCAGTCGGAAAGGAACTGCAACCTTTCGTGGAGTCTTCCAAAGCGCTTTGGTCATTTTGATCTCGCCACTGAATTGAGCACGAGTCAATAGGAAGCCAGGCTAATCGATTTAATTTTTGCGACTGGGTGCTGGTAAAAGTGCGTTGCAGCACAGTTTTCTGGCGGTGCAGCAGCAAATTCGGCTTCAAACCGGTCCGAACCGTGCGTATGGTCACTGCGCTCGGCAACGCGGTTCGTAGGGCCAGATCGTTTCAGATTAAAAGCGCTTTGAGGTTTGGAGGCCTCCGGTGAACCTCAAGCAGCTCTCCCACATGCTGGCGCTTTCGCAGACCACGGTGAGCCGCGCATTGAACGGCTACCCGGAAGTCAACGAGGAAACGCGCCGGCGGGTGGTCGATGCCGCCAAGCGTCATGGCTATCGCCCCAATCCGAGCGCCCGCCGGCTGGCGACCGGCAAGACCGGCATGATCGGCTATGTGCTGCCGACGGGAGCGACCGTCGATATCGACCCGCATTTCGTCGAGTTCCTGTCCGGCCTCGGCGACTATGCGCGTTCGCACGAACTCGACCTGGTGCTGTCACCGGCCGATGCCGACGACCAGGAGACGACCTACCGCCGCATTGTCGCCAACCGGCAGGTGGACGCGGTCTATATCTCCTCCCCGAGACCGGCCGACCGGCGGGTGGCGCTGGTCAACACGCTCGGCATTCCCTTCATCGTCCATGGCCGCAGCGAAGGCTTCGATTTCGACTACCCCTTCACCGACATCGACAATGAGGGCGCCTTCCACGAGGCGGCGCGGCTTCTCGTGCAGCTCGGTCACAGGCGTCTGGCGCTTATCAATGGCGACGATCGCGAGACCTTCGCCATACATCGCGAGCGCGGCGTGCGGCGCGCGCTTGCGGCAAGCGGCCTGGTGCTTCGTGATCAGCATGTCTGTTCCCTGACAATGACCGAGGAGAACGGTTATCGCGCCGCCAGGCGTCTGCTGGAACAAAGCGACGCGCCGACGGCGATCGCCTGCTCCAGCCTGATTATGGCGCTCGGCGTGGTGCGCGCGGTGCGCGACCTCGGCCTGACCATTCCGGGCGACCTGTCGCTGATCGCCCATGACGACGTCTTTCCCTGGCTGAAGCCGGAAAATTTTTCGGTGCCGCTGTCGACGACACGTTCGTCGATCCGCCTGGCGGGCGCACGCATCGCGGAACGGCTGGCGGCGCGGATTTCCGGCCTGGAGGAGGGCGCTCGCGGCGAGGTCTGGCCGGTCGACCTGGTGGTCAGGGGATCGGTCGCCGGCGCCCCGGCCTAGGGATCAAAACTTAATTACCCTGAGCGACCGAGTTCGAACCCATATCGGTTATTTGAGGTAAACCGGCCGATTGAGTTTTGCCCCCAATATCTGATGCCCAACATTATGCAGCGGCTTCGGGAGACCGGCATGCACAAATGCAGAAGCGTTAGAGCTTTGGACTTATTCCTTGGCCGCCTCGGCCGCTTTGGTGTCCAGCAGGCCAAAACCGAAATCATTTATCGCGGCCCTTGGGGCCGAGGTCCCTTGCCGTGGCGGCCAGTGCTTTCTCGACCCAGTCGGCGGAGCGATCGGGCGCCGCATGCAACAGATTGCCGGCGATCAGTCCGTCGACCGAAGTGCCGTGGTCGCGCGCCTTGATCGGCACGTCGGGCATGGCATTGAACTGCCTGATACCGGAGAGCGCCGGATTCTTATCGTCGATGCCGGTGTCGATGACGCCAACGCGCACATTCTCGCCGCTGGCTTCGTTGGCGTCGAGCGCGATGCGTTCGAACGCATAATTGACGGTGCTGGCCGCCTGCTGCAGCGAGTAGACATGGTTGGCCTCACGCCGCAAAATGCGGCCGTCGGCGGCAAGCTGTGCCTCCATGACGCCGACCGGGCAGCCATCCGGAATGCCCAAGCGTCAAGCCCGGAAGAACACCGCGCCGGTCGTTCCATGAGCCGGCGCTTTTCCGCCATCCTTCACGCCGCCGCCATCCTTGGCGCAGTCGGCGTTGGCGGCACTTCCCCGGTTCAGGCAGTAGATCTCCGCCTGGGTGAGGTTAGGATCGTTGGTTTGTGCGACGGCAGACGTGGCGAAAATTGTCATCGCCGCCGTCAATCGAATGACCGCCTTAGCCGCCATCAGCCGGTTTCCTTCCCTCCAGGGCAGCTTCGGTGAAAGGCTGGGCGGCAATAAGGCCAAGCAGTTTCTGATAGTCGGCGGCGGTCTTGGCCGGAACGCCGAGCCGGAAAACGCCGTCGGCGGTAGGCCCGCCGGCGATCGTCAACTGGTTCTGGTCGAGAAAAGCGACGATGTCGGACAGCTTCGCATCCGGTTTGAACTTCACAAGGGCAAACGGCATTTTGGCCAGATCGTCGTCCGATCCGGCAATCTCGAAATCGCCATCTCTGTTGCCGGTCTGCACAAAGGATTGCGCGACGACCAGGGCCAGCAGCACCGCGGCCGCGGCCCAGGCAATGCCGGCGGGCACCGCCAGGAAGCGGCTCCAGGCCTGCGCCAGCCAGGACGATGCCGCCGGCCCGCGGGCGGGGCCGGCCTCGGCATCGAGCGCCTTGGCAAAGCGGCTGAGCGCATCGGCAGGCGGGCGGATTGCCTCGTTTGCGGCAGCGGTGCCGGAGAATTCGGCCTCGGCCTCGCCTAGTGCGGCCATCGCCGCCGGATCGCTTGCCAGCCATTCCTCGATGGCTTCGAGCTCGGTGCCCTCCAGCGAGCCGTTCAGATAAAACGGCAGCAGCATTTCCATTTCGTCGCGGCGCGACATCTTTTCAGCGGCGCTCATGGCCACCCCCTGTCGTAACCGGCGGCCTTGGGGGCTTCGCCGAGTTCCTTGCGGGCGTAGAACATCCTGGTCTTGACCTGGCGACCGGGATGCCGAGTACCTCGCCGATCTCGCTCACCGATTGCCCGTGATAATAGGCAAGGTCGGTGCTCTTCCGGCATGGCATCGATGAAGCATCGCAAGGCAGCGCCCTTGTCTTCTTTCATCGTCACGACTTCCGGCGTGTCGGCGCCGTCGGCGACCTGGGCCGCGTCATCGTCGTCGATCCAGTCTTCCTTCTTCTTGCGCAGCAGGGACAGCGCCTTGAAGCGGGCTATGCCGAGCAGCCATATCGAGACCTCCGAGCGGCCCTCGAAGGCCGGCGCCTGCCGCCAGAGTTCAAGGAATACCTCGTTCGCAATATCGTCGGCCATCAGTTCCGATCCCGTCTGGCGTGCCGCGAAGCGGTAGAGCCGCGCGTGGTGGCGCATGAACAGGAGCCGCACGGCGGCACGGTCGCCCTTCGCGACGCGCTCGACGAGCGCGCGATCGGTCTCCGCGGCAGTCATCGCCGGTCGAGCCGCCTGGCTCCTGCCTGCTCTGTCGCTGATCGGCCCAAAAAGGTTCACCGGCATCCGCCGTATATTTGCGGAGGCTAACTGAAGAGCGGGAGCGTTGCCAGAGGGAGAAGAGGGCGCGCTCAACTCAGGAACGGCTTTGCCTTCATGGTGACCGGCACCGGCACGCCGAGGCGCGCAAGCACTGTCGGCGCGAGCTGCAGCTGATCGAGCAGCGTATTGGCCTCCGGGCCTTCGCCGGATCCGAAGTAATAAAGTGCGAAATCCTGCATCTCTTCGTCGTGGCCGCCATGATGGCCGCGATCGGTCTGGCCATGATCGGCGGTGACGATCACCTCGTAGCCGGCCTCCCGCCAGCGCGGCAGGAAGCCGGCGAGCATGGCGTCGATTGCATAGACGGCATGATCCATCTCGCGGCAGTCATGGCCGAAGCGGTGGCCCATGGAGTCCAGCGTGCAGCTGTGCAGGATGCCGTAGTCGATGCCGTAGCGCCTGGTCAGCATGGTCAACGTCGCGAACAGGTCGACATCGCTCGGCGTCATCTGGTTGCTGGCGTTGTAGCCGGTCATGGTGTGGAACCGGCCATGGCTGATCGGCCTGCCCGGCTGGTCGAACTCTATGTCCTCGACCAGGTCGAACGGATAGGCCCGGAAGAATTCGGACCAGTAGGAATGGGTGACCGCACCCGTCTTACCGCCGGCCCTGCTGACTTCGGAAAAGATGTCCGGCTGTTCGACGCGAAACCGGTTCTCGTTGGACAGGATGCCGTGCACTTGAGGCGGCACGCCGGTGTGGATCGAGGCATAGCAGGATGCCGAGGTCGACGGCAGCACGGAGCGCATCTTCCACACGCGCGCGTCGCCGGATTGCACCCAGCCTTCGAGATTGCCCATCAGCCGTCGCCAGTTCCGGTAAGGCACGCCGTCTAGGATGATGAGCAGAAGTTTTGTGTTGAGCGCCAAGGGCGCCTCCATGCGGCTTGATCGGAAAAGTCAGGGCGGGCCTGCCGTTCAATCCACGCCCGGACAGGATCGTCGGGCGCAAGGGGCAGCCCGCTAGTTCCCCGCGCTGGCCATGCGCCGTCCCTTGATCGCTTTCTCTAACCAGCCAATCTCCATTTCGGGCACCGACGACAGCAAAAGGTCTGTGTAGGCGTCGAACGGCGGCGTCAGAACCTTGCTCTTGGGGCCGTAGCGCACCACCTCGCCGCGATACATCACCGCGATCGAATCGGCGATCGACTTCACTGTTGCGAGATCATGAGTGATGAACAGATAAGCGACGTTTTCCTCTTTCTGCAGCTCGAGCAGCAGCTCCAGTATGCCGTGGGCCACCAGCGGGTCGAGCGCCGATGTCACCTCGTCGCAGATGATCAGCTTCGGCTTGGCGGCGAGCGAACGAGCGATGCAGACGCGCTGCTTCTGGCCGCCCGAAAGCTCGGCCGGATAGCGGTCGACATAGCCCTTACCCATCTCGATCTTGTCGAGCAGTTCGGCGACCCGTTTGTCGCGCTCGCGCCCGCGCATACCAAAATAGAATTCCAGCGGCCGGCCGATGATGGTGCCGACCGTCTGGCGCGGATTCATCGCTACATCGGCCATCTGGTAGATCATCTGCAGCTGGCGCAGATCCTCCTTCGGCCGGTCGGCAAGCCGGTTGGCGAGCGGCCGTCCGTCGAAGGTGACGGTGCCTTGTTCGGGCGGCAGGAGGCCGGTGATGGCGCGCGCCAGCGTCGATTTGCCGGAGCCGGACTCGCCGACCACCGCCAGCGTCTGGCCCGGGAAAATATCGACCGAGACGTTCTTCAGCACCTTGATGTGGCTGCGGCCATAGGCGGCGGTGATGTTCTTGACCGACAGGAACGGGCTCGTGCCGGGCTTCTGCTCCTGATGTTCGATCTCATGCACCGAAACCAGCGCGTTGGTGTATTCCTGGCGCGGCTCCTTGATGATCTGGCGCGTGCCGCCCCATTCGACCAGCCGGCCGTGGCGCAGCACCATGATCTCGTCCGAGACCTGGGCGACGACGGCTAGGTCATGGGTGATGTAGAGTGCCGCCACATGCGTGTCGCGGATGGCATCCTTGATCGCCGCTAAGACGTCGATCTGCGTCGTCACGTCGAGCGCCGTGGTCGGCTCGTCGAAGACGATCAGGTCGGGTTCCGAGCACAGCGCCATTGCCGTCATCACGCGCTGCAGCTGACCGCCCGACACCTGGTGGGGGAAGCGCTCGCCGATGGTTTCGGGGTTCGGCAGGCTGAGCTTCTTGAACAGCGCCACGGCGCGCTTTTCGGCTTCGGCCCGCGTCGCGATGCCGTGCAGCAGTGCTGCCTCGACCACCTGGTCCATCAGCCTGTGCGCCGGATTGAAGGCAGCTGCCGCCGATTGCGCGACATAGCAGACCTCGCGGCCGCGCAATTTGCGAAATCCCTCCTTGCCGCTTTTCAGGATGTCGCGGCCATTGAGGATGACCTCGCCGCCGGTGATGCGCACGCCGCCGCGGCCGTAGCCCATCGACGACAGGCCGATGGTCGATTTGCCGGCGCCGGACTCGCCGATCAATCCGAGCACCTTGCCTTTTTCGAGCGTCAGCGAGACATCGTGCACCAGCACGATGTTCTTCGGCGCCTCGCCCGGCGGATATACCGTGGCCTCGATGCGCAGATTGCGGATGTCGAGCAGCACGCCGGACTTCGGTTGCCCGGGCTTCGGTTGCCCAGACTTCGGTTGCCCGGGCTTTGGTTGCTTGTCAGCCATTACCCGCGTCCTCCCTTCAGGCTTGTCGTGCGGTTGAGCACCCAGTCGGCGACCAGATTGACGGAAATCGCCAGCGCGGCGATCGCTGCTGCCGGGATCAGTGCCGCCGCTATGCCGAAGACGATGCCGTCCTTGTTTTCCTTGACCATGCCGCCCCAATCGGCGCTAGGCGGCTGCACGCCAAGGCCGAGGAAGGAAAGCGTCGACAGGAACAGCACGGCATAGATGAAACGCAGCCCAAGTTCGGAAACCAGCGGCGACAGCGCGTTGGGCAGGATCTCGCGGAAGATGATCCAGATGCTGCCTTCGCCGCGCAATTTGGCCGCCTCGACGTAATCCATGACGTTGATGTCCACGGCGACCGCCCGCGACAGGCGGTAGACGCGGGTCGAATCGAGAATGCCCATCACCAGGATCAGCGTCACCAGATTGGTTGGCAGCACCGAGAGCACGACGAGGCCCATGATCAGCGTCGGGATCGACATCAGGAGATCGACGAGGCGCGAAATCAGCGTGTCGAACCAGCCGCCGAAAACCGCCGCCGAGAAGCCAAGGATAGCCCCAAGCGAGAAGGACAGCGCGGTGGCCAGCACCGCGATGAACAGCGTGACGCGGGCGCCGTAGATCATGCGCGAAAGGAGGTCGCGGCCGAGATTGTCGGTGCCCAGCAAATGTGTCGCCGACATCGGTTCCCAAACGTCGCCAACGATCTCGCCATTGCCGTGCGGTGCAATCCAGGGCGCAAAGATCGCCGCCAGCACGAACAGCGCCGTCAGCACCAGTCCGATCAGCGCCGGGATGGGGATGCGTTTCATGACGAGCATACCCGCCCCCTCACTTCGGATGTCTGAGCCGCGGATTGGCGATGATCGCCGCTATGTCCGCAATGATGTTCAGGCTGATATAAACGGCGGCGAAGATCAGCCCGACCGCCTGCACCACCGGCACGTCGCGCTTGGTGACGTGGTCGACGAGATATTGCCCCATGCCGGGGTAGACGAAGATCACCTCGACGACGACGACGCCGACGATGAGATAGGCGAGATTAAGCATGACGACGTTGATGATCGGCGCAATCGCATTGGGGAAGGCATGCCTGCGTATGACCGCGAATGCCGAAAGCCCCTTGAGCTCCGCGGTCTCGACATAGGCCGACTGCATGACGTTGAGGATTGCGGCGCGCGTCATGCGCATCATGTGGGCGAGCACCACCAGGGTCAGCGCCGCCGTCGGCAGCGCGATCGCCTGCATGCGCTCGCCGAAAGGCATTCCGTCATAGACGGTCGAGATGCCCGGGAAGATCTGGTATTTCACGGCAAAGAAATAGACGAGCACATAGCCGATGAAGAATTCCGGAAACGATGTCGAGGCGAGCGCCAGTCCAGAGATCAGTTTGTCGACCCAGCCATTGCGATAACGCACCGCAATCAGCCCAAGGATAATCGCGAGCGGCACCGCCACGACCGCCGCCCAGAAGGCCAGGAACAGCGTGTTCCACAACCGCCCCTTGATCGAGGTCGCAATATCCTGTCCGCTCGACATCGCGGTGCCGAGATTGCCAGTGAGCACGCCGCCGAGCCAGCGAAAATACCTGATATAGGCCGGGTCGTTGAGACCGAGCTGCTCGCGCAGATTGGCGAGCGACTCCGGCGTCGCCGATTGTCCGAGGATGGCTTGCGCGACGTCGCCGGGCAGGATCTGGGTGCCGGCGAAGATCAGAACCGATACGGCCAACAGCAGGAGAATGCCCAGCGCAATGCGCTGGGCCACCAGTTTCACGATGGGTGAGGACATATCCGCAAGGCCGGGCTCAGGCTTCGAGCCAGCACTTTGCCAGAGCGTATCCGTTCATCAGTTCCTGATGCGGATCGTCCACCCAGCCGGCAACCTTGGCGCCCGTCGCGTCGATGAACTGGTTGAACATCGGCAGGATGAGGCCGCCCTCGTCGCGAACGAGCATCGCCATGTCGCGATACATCGCCTTGCGCTTGGTGTTGTCGAGCTCGGCGCGTGCCGCCAGCACCATCTTGTCGAAATCCGGACGCAGGAAACGCGTGTCGTTCCAGTCGGCCGTCGACAGGTAGGCGGTCGAATACATCTGGTCCTGGGTCGAGCGTCCGCCCCAGTAGGAAGCGCAGAAGGGCTGCTTGTTCCAGACTTCGTTCCAGTAGCCGTCGCCCGGCTCGCGCTTGATCTCCAGCGTGATGCCGGCCTTGGCCGCGCTCTGCTGATAGAGCTGCGCGGCGTCGACGGCGCCCGGGAAGGCGACGTCCGATGTTCTGAGCAAGATTGAACCGTCATGGCCCGACTTCTTGAAGTGGAACTTTGCCTTGTCGGGATCGTATTTGCGCTGCTCGATATCGTCGGAAAACAGCGGGTATGCCGCATTGATCGGGAAGTCGTTGCCGAGCGAACCGTAGCCTCTGAGGATCTTGTCGAGCATCTCCTCGCGGTCGATCGCCAGCTTCAGCGCCATGCGCAGATCGTTGTTGTCGAACGGGGCCGTGTTGCAGTGCATGATGAAGACGTAGTGGCCAGGGCCGGCATGGTTGCGGATGGTGACGCCGGGTAGGCGCTTGATCAGGTCGACGATCTTCGGCTCGACGCGGTTGATCATGTTGACCTGTCCGCCCTGCAGGGCCGCCGTCCGCGCCGTGGCGTCGTTGATGACGATGACCTCGACCTGATCGGCATGGCCCATCTTGTCGCCCTGCCAGTAATTGGCGAAACGCTCGCCGCCATGACGCACGCCAGGCTCGTTGGTAGTGACCTTGTAAGGACCCGCCGAGATACCGGCATCGGCCTTGTCCTTGCCGCCGTTCGGCTGGACGATCAGGTGGTAGTCGCTGAGCAGATAGGGCAGGTCGGCATTCGGCTCCTTCAGCGTCAGCACGACTTCCTTGCCGCTGGCCTTGATGGTCTCAATGCCTTTCATATAGCCGAGCGCGCCGGATTTCGACTTCTCGTCCGAATGGCGTTCGAGGGTGGCGGCCACATCCTCTGCGGTCACCTTCTTACCATTGTGGAATTCGACGCCGTCACGGATCTTCAGCGTCCAGGTCTTGGCGTCGTCCGACGAGCCGATCTCCTCGGCGATGCGGTTCTCGAGAGTGCCTTCCGGGGAAAGCTCGACGATCAGTTCGCCCCACATCTTGCCGAAGGCGAACGGCACCTGCGTCAGGAACAGCGCCGGATCGAGGCTGTCGGCCGAAGAGCCGCCGACCAGGCCGGCCTTCAGCGTGCCGCCCTTGACCGGGCCTGCGGCACGCGCCGCGCTTGAAAGCAGCGAATTGGCGAAGGTTGCGGTGACGCCGAGCGCTGCTGCCCGGCCGAGAAAATCGCGACGGCTCAGCTTGCCGGACGCAACGCGCCGGCTCAGATATTCCAGTTCGTTCGACATGTTAAGTTCCTCACTCTGTTGGTCCGACCTTATGGTCGTTTTTTCTCATTTCGATCGGGAGAATAATGACCGTAAGGGAAAGCGGTAAGCAAGACCGAATGCGACATGCCGTGGCGTAAATTGTGCGTCGCAATTGGACCAATCGCTATAAGCGCTCAAAGCAGTACGCGCGGGATTTTCTCCTTGAAGTTGCGCTCGAAGACCAGTTTTTCGCCTTCATAGGCTTCGATTCTGGCGCTAACCACGAAGCTTTGCGCGTCGGAGCGCATTTCGGCGAAGGTTTCGGTGCGCACCGACCATTCATTTCGCGACAGCGTCTGGGTCCAATGCGTCTTGCCCGACGCTGACAACGGATTGTCGGGATGGATCGCCCATGTCTCTCTGGCGATGCTCCCGTGGGCGAGGCCATGCTCCAGGTCGCGCACTTCGCCGAAATCGTCGACGATGGAAAGCGTGATCAGTCCGGTCTTTTCGTCGCGATCGACATGACGTTCGGAATTGGCGGGCCGAAGTGTCTCCGTTGCCCAGGGCGTCGCGCCTTCGGAGGCGGGGAAGGTGACCTCATCGCCTGTCGCCGGCGGGCGCAGCGGCAGCATCAATGTCGCGGCCGACAATTCCAGCCGGACCGGCTCCGGCGACGGCCAGATCATCGGCCAATAGCTGTTGGAGATGGCAACGCGCAAGCGGTGGCCGGCCGGCGCCCGATAGGCGCATTGGTCGAGCACCACCCGGGCGCTGACGGTTTCCCCTGGCACCAGCGCTTCGGGAAATTCGTGCGAGTTGCGATGCGTCAGGTTAAGCACGCCGTACGAGATCAGCTCCGACGCCCCGTCCGGATGGACGTCGCACAGCCGTACCGCGATGTTCGCCTGGCGGCGGTCCGACGAGACCCTGACCACAACTTCGGGAGCACCGACAATGTCGACCGTTTCGGTCAGCACCGGCTGGTCGAAGCACACCGACAGCGCATCGTCGGGGCGTTGGTCACCAGGCAGTTCCGGACCGAAGGTGAAGGGGAAATATTCGCCACCGGCAAGGCCGCAGTTTTGCGGCGAAGCGACGATAGCGTGATTGCCTTCAGCGATAAGCTCAACCTCTTGCGTCTTGATGTTGGGTGACGGCCATTCCGATTCAGCGACCCAGCGGCCCGGCCGCGCGGGATGCCAGCGCGCCGGACGCACGCTGTCCATGAGATAGGCGCGGTAGGCGGGGTCGGCCTCGACGCCGGTGTCGATGTCCTTGAGCCAGCGGTCCCACCAGCGCAAGGCCTCCTGCAGGAAGCCGATGCGGGGTTCGGGCGCGGCGTAATGCGGGTATTTGTGGATCCACGGGCCGACGATGCCCTTGACCGGCGCCTCGATGTTGGCGGCGAGGTGGGAAATCGTATTGCGATAGCCGTCATGCCAGCCACCGATCGACAGCACCGCGGCATGGATGGCGGAATAGTCCTCGCAGATCGAGCCGCGCTTCCAATAGGCATCGCGATGCTGGTGCTTCAGCCACAGCGGCGCCAGGAAGGGCTGGTTCTCCAGCCGGGTCAGCCACAGGTCGCGCCATCTGTTGTCACCGGCCAGCAACGGATCCGGCGGCCTTGAGGAATAGGACAGCATGGTCGAGGCCCAGCCGAAATTCTCGATCAGCAGGCAGCCGCCCTTGTAATGGATGTCGTCGGCATAGCGGTCGACCGTCGAACAGAGACTGATAACCGCCTTCAGCGCCGGCGGCTGCTTAGACGCTACCTGCAGGCAGTTGAAGCCGCCCCACGAAATGCCCATCATGCCGACATTGCCGTTGCACCAGGGCTGGTCCGCCGCCCAGGCGATGACGTCGCAAGCGTCCTGCAATTCCTGCTCGGAATATTCGTCGTCCATCAGCCCTTCGGAATCGCCATTGCCGCGCATGTCGACGCGGATCGAGGCGTAGCCGTGGCCGGCAAAATAGGGATGCGTCAGCTGATCACGATAGATCGTGCCGTCGCGCTTGCGATAGGGCAGGTGTTCGAGGATTGCCGGCACCGGATCGTCGGCAGCATCGGCCGGCATCCACACCCGCGCCGACAGCCGGCAGCCGTCCGGCATGATGATCCCCATATCCGGAAATTCGACGATCTTTCGTGGGAATTCAGTGACGATTTTCATGCGGGCGAACTCCAGGAGCGCCAGATGATGGAGTCCGTGAGAGCGCGTCGTGGGCCAGTCAACGAATTCGGCTGGTCAATCCGCGTCAATTCAGCGGAATGTCGTTTTCGTCCTTGCCGGCCTGATAGGCGGCGGACAATTCGTCATAGCGCGCTGATATTGTGCCGATCCGCGCTTCCAGCCGCTCGCGTTCGGTCTCAGGCAGCGATCGCACCAATTTGCGGATCGAAAAGCTCCTCCAGTAGGCATTCTCGGCATTGTAGCCGCCGGGATCGAGGGTGAAGACCTCCTTCAGGATCTTCAGATCGTGCGGGATATCGAAGCTGTCGCGCGAATCCTCATGGCTGAAAAGATAGTAGAAATTGTCGAAGCCGGTCCAGGTGATCGCCGACAGGCAGAGCGAGCAGGGTTCGTGCGTGGCAAGAAAGATCGCGTCCTTGGTATCGACGCGTTCGGCCTTAGGCATTTCGTAGAAGCGCTTCAGGCAGTGCATCTCGCCGTGCCAGAGCGGATTTTCGATCTCGTTGTTGGTTTCGGCAAGCACCAGCGAACGGTCGTCCTTGCGCAGGATCGCCGCGCCGAACAGTTTGTTGCCGTGCGCGACGCCTTCGACGGTCTTCGGCACGATGTCGTGCTCGATGACATCGAGCAGGCGATCGATCAGCGAAATGTCGGTCATCACCGGCTCCCGTCGGGAAGATGGATTTCGTAAGGGTGTGAGAAATGACACTCTTCGACGTTGGAGCCGTCGCCGCCGCGGTCGACGACCACAAAATCCTGGACATCGCCGATCGGCGTCAGCACGCCGTGCCACAGATTGCGCGGGTAGTTGACGCCTTGCCCGGGCGCCGTGATGAAGGCGTGCGGCTCGCCAGGTCCTTCCTCGCCATCATGGCAGACGACGACCAGGAACGGCCGTGGTGACAGCGGGATGAAGGCCTGGCTGCCGAACGGATGACGCTCCACCATGGTCAGCTTCAACGGCAGCTCATAGGGGGTGCCACGCACCATGGAGATCAGCACGCGCGCATTCGGTCCTCGTGCTTCCGCGGTGGCGAGGTCGTGGTAGCGCTCGGCCTTGCCGCCATTGATCGGATAATGGTTGTCGCCGCCCATGTCGATGACGTCGCCGAATTCGGCGAAATTCTCGCGGGTCAGCGGCCGCGCGACGATCCGCGTCATGGTGAAGGTCTCGCGACGCCGGCGCTGCCAAGCTTGGCGTGGCGGTTGACGTCCTTATAGAGGAGGTAGCGGAATTTGCCCGGCCCGCCGGCATAACAAGCCTGCGGGCAGAAGGCGCGCAGCCACATATAGTCGCCGGCTTCGACTTCGACCCAGTCCTGGTTGAGACGGTAGACCGCCTTGCCTTCCAGCACGTAGAGCCCGTGCTCCATCACATGAGTCTCGGCGAACGGGATGACCGCACCAGGCTCGAGCGTGACGATGGTGACATGCATGTCGTGGCGCATGTCGGCCGGATCAACGAAGCGCGTCGTCGCCCATCGGCCTTCGGTACCCGGCATCGGCGTCGGCGCGATGTCCTGTTCGTTGGCGAAGAACGCTTGCGGCTGGTCGATGCCGTCGACTGCGTCGTAAGTCTTGCGGATCCAGTGGAAGCGGACGGCGGCACCGCTTTCATTGCGCACCGTCCACCCGCTCGCCGGCGGCAGGAAGGCAAAGCCGCCCGGCCTTAAGCTATGTTTCTTGCCGGCAAGCGAAACGCATAGCTCGCCTTCGACCACGAACAGCGCACCTTCGGCGGCGGCGTCAAGCTCAGGGCGGTCGCTACCGCCGCCGGGCGCGAGCTCGACGATGTATTGCGAAAACGTCTCGGCAAAACCCGACAGCGGCCGCGACAGCACCCAGACCCGTGTCCCATCCCAGAACGGCAAAGCGCTGGTGACGATGTCCTGCATCACGCCCTTGGGGATCACGGCATAGGCCTGTGTGAACACAGCGCGGCCGGTCAGCAATTCACTCTGGCCGGGATGTCCGCCTTGCGGCGCATAATAGGTTCGTTCGGCCATTTTCATCATATCCATAAATTCAAGCCTGTTGCGGAAGCCAGGGCCTATCGCGGCAGCCAAAGCCCTATTGCGGAAGCATGTCCTTGAGACGGAGCAGCGCGATGCGCTCGACCTGTCTGCAGGCGGTTTCGAATTCGACGTCGTGGCTGTTGCCGATACGCGCTTCGAACTCGGCCAGGATCTCCGCCTTGGTCCTGCCTTTCACCGCGATGATGAAGGGGAAACCGAAGCTGGTGACGTAGGCGGCATTGAGTTTTGCGAACAGCTCGCGCTCCTTCTCGGTCAGCGCGTCGAGCCCTGCCGAAGCTTGCTCCTTGGCCGATTCGTCCGTCAACCTTCTAGCCTGCGCCAGTTTTCCGGCAAGATCGGGGTGGGCATTGAGCACGGAAAGCCGCTCGGCCTCGCTTGCTGCGCGAAACACGCGGCAGAGCGCATTGTGCAGGCCGCCGGCACTGTCATGGGCCGGGCCGAGCTCCAGCCCATAAGCGCGCTCGGCAACCCACGGCGAATGCTCGAACACGCCGCCGAATGTGTGGACAAAGGCCTCGAATTCCATTTTCGACGGGCGCAGCGCCGGCAACCGGAACGGATGCGTCTCCTGCCAATGTTTTGCAATGTCGATGCGCCGTGCCAGCCAGACCTTGTCGTGTGATTTGACGTAGTCGATGAAGCGCTTCAGTGCCGCGACCCGGCCCGGCCGTCCAACCAGACGGCAGTGCAGGCCGATATTCATCATGCGCGGCCGGCCTGCCTTGCCCTCGGCATAAAGCGTATCGAAACTATCCCTGAGATAGGCAAAGAACTGGTCGCCCGAATTGAAGCCCTGCGGCGTGGCAAAGCGCATGTCGTTGGCGTCGAGCGTGTAGGGGATGACCAACTGCGGCTTCGCCGACCCGTCCGGTGTCACATGCTCGAACCAGTAGGGCAGTTCGTCGTCATATGTGTCCGACACATAGTCGAAGCCGCCCTCTTCCGCCGCCAGCCGCACCGTATTGATCGAGGTGCGGCCGGTATACCAGCCGGTCGGCCGCGCCCCTGTGACCTCATAATGCAGCCGGATCGCCGCCTCCATGTCGCGGCGCTCGTCTTCCGGGGTATGGTCGCGGTAGTCGATCCATTTCAGCCCGTGCGAAGCGATCTCCCAGCCGGCCTCCTGCATCGCCGCAACCTGATCGGGCGAACGCGCCAGGGCCGCGGCCACGCCATAGCAGGTGATCGGCACCTGTGCCTCGCTGAACAGGCGCAGCAATCGCCAGAAGCCGGCTCGGGCGCCGTATTCGTAGATCGATTCCATGTTCCAGTGGCGCTGGCCGGGCCAGGGCGCGGCGCCGACGATCTCGGACAGGAAGGCTTCCGAAGCCTTGTCGCCGTGCAGGACGCAATTCTCGCCGCCCTCTTCGTAATTGACGACGAACTGCACCGCGACATGCGCCCCGCCGGGCCATTTCGGATCCGGCGGATTGGCTCCGTAGCCGCGCATGTCTCGTTCGTAACGCATTCTCGCTCCTGCCGGAAATTGTGATCAGGATAGTCCAAAGGAGTGCCTGCGCATTCCCCCGAAATTTTTGAAAGTGTTTTTGTCGCGCTCCGCTCGACCGGGACTTATGCATCGCCTTTAATTGGCGCACAATTCATGAATAGTGTTCGACCGTTCAGGGAATGGAGCAGCCAGTGGCGGAAACGTCGAAAGCCGAAGGCGGGCGCCTGACGACCCATGTCCTCGACACGGCGGCCGGCAAACCGGCGGCCGGTCTGTCGATCGAGCTCTATCATCTTGACGGGCAGGCCCGGACGCATCTGAAAACGGTTGTCACCAATGATGACGGCCGCTGCGATGCTCCACTGCTTGCCGGCGCGGAATTCCGCACCGGCGAATACGAGCTGGTCTTTGCGGCCGGCGATTATCTGCGCGGGCAAGGGACAAAACTGGCGGAACCGGCCTTCCTCGACCATGTGCCGATCCGCTTCGGTATGGCCGAGCCGATGCACTATCATGTGCCGCTGCTTCTGTCGCCGTACGGCTATTCGACCTACCGGGGAAGCTGAGATGGCCGGGATCAAGACACGCAACGAAATCCGCTTCATCCTCAATGGCGAGGACGTCGCGCTCGGCACGGTTGCACCCGACCAGACCCTGCTCGACTGGCTGCGGCTCGACCGCTCGCTGCGCGGCACCAAGGAAGGCTGCGCCGAGGGCGACTGCGGCGCCTGCACGGTGCTGGTCGGCAGGCTCTCGGCCGGCAGACTGGTCTATGAAAGCGTCAATGCCTGCATCCGTTTCCTTGGCTCGCTAGACGGCACGCATGTCGTGACCGTCGAGCATCTGCGCGGCGGCGCAGGAAAGCTGCACCCCGTGCAGCAGGCGATGGTTGATTTCCACGGCTCGCAATGCGGCTTCTGCACGCCGGGATTCGTCATGTCGCTTTATGCGCTGTGGATGCGGTCGCCGGAGCCGTCGGACGCGGCAATAGAAAAGGCGCTGCAGGGCAATCTCTGCCGCTGCACCGGCTACGAGGCGATCATGCGCGCCGCACGTGCCATCTCAAGCTACGGCAAGGCGGCAAAGGATCCGCTGGCGGCGGAGCGCAAGGCAGTTACGGCCAAGCTCGAAGCGATGAAGGACGGTTCGCGCATCGAGATCGGCTCCGGCAACAAGCGGCTGATCGTGCCGGCCAATGCCGACGATCTGGCCAGCGTGCTGGTCAAGGAGCCGGGCGCCACCATCGTCGCGGGTTCGACCGATGTCGGCCTTTGGGTGACCAAGCACATGCGCGATATTGCGCCGGCGATTTTCATCGGCAATCTCGATGGCCTGTGCGGGATTTCCGAGGACAAGGGCGTCATCTCGATCGGCGCCGGTGTCACCTATAGCGAGGCCTCCTCGACGCTGGCGAAACGCATCCCGGCGCTGGGCCCGCTGTTCGATCGCATCGGCGGCGATCAGGTGCGCAACATGGGCACCATCGGCGGCAATATCGCCAACGGTTCGCCGATCGGCGACACGCCGCCGCCGCTGATCGCACTCGGTGCCCGCCTGACGCTGCGCCGCGGCGACAAGCGGCGGACGATCCCGCTCGAGGATTTCTTCATCGCTTATGGCCGACAGGACCGGCAGCCCGGCGAATTCGTCGAGGCCGTGCATGTCCCGGTGCCGGCCGGCGAGACGAAATTTGCCGTCTACAAGATCACCAAGCGCCGCGACGAAGACATCACAGCAGCGCTGGGCGCGTTTTTCCTGAAGCTCGCCGAGGATGGCACGGTGGCGGATGTGCGCATCGCCTATGGCGGCATGGCGGCAACGCCGAAGCGCGCCTTTGGCGTCGAAAAGGCATTGCTGGGCAGGCCCTGGACGGAAGCGACCGTCGAGGCGGCGATGGCCGCGTACGCCGGCGATTTCACCCCGCTGACCGACATGCGGGCAAGCGCCGAATACCGGGCGCTGGCGGCACGCAACCTGCTGCTGCGCTTCTTTGCCGAAACCACCGGCACCCGGGCGCCGATCCAGCTATCACGGCACGAGGCGGCATGATGAACAAACACGCCACGCCAAACCTGAAGGCGCAAAAAATCGCCGGCGGCGTCGCCACTGACCAGCGCCACGATTCCGCGCACAAGCATGTCAGCGGCACGGCCGTTTACATCGACGACATGCCGGAACCGGCCGGCACGCTGCACGGCTGCCTTGGGCTTTCGACGGCGACGCATGCCACCATCACCAGCATGGATCTTTCGGCGGTACGCGCCGCACCCGGCGTCGTCGATGTGCTGACGGCGAGCGACGTGCCAGGCGAGAACGACATTTCGCCGACCGGCCGTCACGACGAGCCGGTGCTGGCCGACGGCAAGGTGCAATTTTTCGGTCAGCCGATCTTCTGCGTCATCGCTGAAACCCGCGAGCAGGCGCGCCGCGCGACAAGGCTGGCCAAGGTCGAACACGAGGAATTGCCGTTCGTCGCCGATATCGGCGAGCTCAATCCCGGGAAAGACAAGCTGGTCACGCCGCCGCTGACGCTGAAGCGCGGTGATGCAGCGGCTGCGATCAATGCGGCGCCGCGCCGGCTGAAGGGAAAAATGCGCATCGGCGGCCAGGAGCATTTCTATCTCGAAGGCCATATCGCCTTGGCCATCCCTGGCGAGGACCACGACGTCACCATCTATTCCTCGACCCAGCACCCGAGTGAAATCCAGCACATGGTCAGCCATGCGCTCGGTGTTCCGAGCCACGCCGTGACGGTGGAAATCCGCCGGATGGGCGGCGCTTTCGGCGGTAAGGAAACGCAAGGCAATCAGTTTGCGGCATTGGCCGCTATCGCCGCGAAGAAACATCATCGGGCCGTAAAAATCCGGCCCGACCGCGACGACGACATGATCGCCACCGGCAAACGCCACGATTTCCTCGTCGACTACGAGGTCGGCTTCGACGACGAGGGCAATATTCTGGGCGTAGATTTCATGTTCGCGGCGCGCTGCGGCTTCTCGGCCGACCTCTCCGGCCCGGTCACCGATCGCGCGCTGTTCCATTGCGACAACACCTATTTCTGGCCGGCGGTGCACGCGCAGTCGGCGCCGCTCTACACCAATACGGTATCGAACACCGCCTTTCGCGGCTTCGGCGGCCCGCAAGGCATGGTCGGCGCCGAGCGCGTCATCGACGAAGTCGCGTTTGCCGTCGGCAAGGACCCGCTCGAAATCCGCAAGAAGAATTTCTACGGCACCTCAGACCGCAACATCACGCCCTACCACCAGACGGTCGAGGACAACATCATCCACCGCATAGTCGCCGAGCTGGAGGCGAGTTCCAACTATGCGAGGCGCCGCCGCACCATCGATGCTTTCAATGCCAACAGCCGCTTCATCAAGCGCGGACTGGCGCTGACGCCGGTCAAGTTCGGCATCTCGTTCACCGCCACCCATTACAACCAGGCCGGCGCGCTGGTGCATGTCTATACCGACGGTTCGGTGCATCTGAACCACGGCGGGACCGAGATGGGGCAGGGCCTCTATGTCAAGGTGGCGCAGGTTGTGGCGGAAGAGTTCCAGATCGACCTCGATCAGGTCAAGATCACCGCGACGACAACCGGCAAGGTGCCGAATACCTCGGCCACCGCCGCGTCTTCCGGCTCCGATCTCAACGGCATGGCGGCGCAGAATGCCGCCCGCCAGATCAAGGACCGGTTGACCAATTTTGCCGTCGAGAAATACCAGGTGCCGCGCGACCAGGTGCTGTTCCTGCCCAACCGCGTGCGCATCGGCAACCAGGAAATCGCCTTCGCCGATCTCGTGAGGCAGGCCTATATGGCGCGCATCCAGCTTTCGGCGGCGGGTTTCTACAAGACGCCGAAAATCCATTGGGACCGCGACAAGGGCGAGGGTCGTCCCTTCTACTATTTCGCCTATGGCGCCGCGTGCTCGGAAGTCTCTGTCGACACGCTGACCGGCGAATATATCGTCGAGCGCACCGACATTCTGCACGAAACCGGTCGCTCGCTGAACCGCGCCATCGACCTCGGCCAGATCGAGGGCGGCTTCATCCAGGGCATGGGCTGGCTTACAACGGAGGAACTGTGGTGGGACGACAAGGGGCGGCTGCGCACCCATGCGCCATCGACCTACAAGATCCCGCTCGCGTCGGACCGGCCGAAGATTTTTAATGTGACTTTGGCCGACTGGGCGCAAGCAGCAGAACCGACGGTGTACCGCTCCAAGGCGGTCGGCGAGCCGCCATTTCCGCTCGCAATGTCGGTGCTGCATGCGCTGTCGGACGCAGTGGCGAGCGTTGCCGGCCACAAGATCTGCCCACGCCTCGACCCGCCGGCCACGCCTGAGCGTGTGCTGATGGCGATCGAACGGCTGAAGCGGGAAGCCAGGACCGGCGTTTGAATCCCGGAAACGTGCAATTCAGGCCGAAAAACTCTATATTTCCCGATAGGGAACACGAAATTATGAACGCGAAAGTGCAGAGCCTGAAAGCCTTTCTTGCCGGCGCCGGCCGGGTCGCCTTAGTTGAGGTGGCCGGGACAAAAGGTTCGACGCCGCGCGAGACGGGTGCCTTCATGCTCGTCTCAGGATCGGCCACTTTCGGCACGATCGGCGGCGGCCAGCTCGAATACATGGCGATCGATAAAGCGCGGCAGATGCTTTTCTCCCCCCTTGTGGGGGAGATGGCCGCGGAGCGGCCAGAGGGGGTCGTCTCAGAAGGCACCGCCGGTGCGTCGAGCACTACCGCAGCGACCCCACCCGGCGGCTTCGCCGCCACCCTCCCCTCAAGGGGGAGGGATACCCTCGACATCGCGCTCGGCCCGGAGATCGGGCAGTGCTGCGGCGGCAGGGTCGAACTGCTGATCCAGCTGGTCGACCCCGCGCTTGAAGCCAAGCTGGTTGCGGCGGCGGAAGCCGAGGAAGCGCAGCTACCGCATGTCTACATCCTCGGCGGCGGCCATGTCGGCCAAGCGCTGGCCTCGGCGATAGCCTTGCTGCCGGTGCATATCGTCGTTGTCGAGACACGAGCCGAGGCGCTCAAAGGCATGCCGGAAGCAGTCGAAGCCAAGCTGACGCCGATGCCTGAGGCGATGGTGCGCGAAGCCCCTGCTGGATCGGCCTTCGTCGTCCTCACCCATGACCATGCGCTGGACTTCCTGATCGTTGCCGAGGCTCTGAAACGCCGGGATGCCGCCTATGTCGGCATGATCGGCTCCAGAACCAAGAAGGCGACGTTCCGGAACTGGTTCCTGAAATCGGCGGACGGAAGCGAGGCGGAATTTGCCCGCCTCGTCTCGCCGATCGGCGGCGATGCCGTTAAGGACAAGCGCCCGCAGGTGATCGCCGCACTCGCCGTAGCCGAGATTATGACGGCGTTGGCCGGCCATGCGGCGGCACCGTCCGCTCAGTCCAAAGCCCCTCGCCGCAAGGCGATGGCCGGCTGACGTTTTGGCTATTCCTTCTCCTGCGTGTGCGCCTCAAGGAACCACAGCAATTTGTCGAGCGAGCGTGAATAGGCGGTGAAGATGTCGGCGGTGTCGGCATCGCCCGCGCCAGCCGCCTCGTCGATCGCCGCGCGTGCCCGCTTGGCGGTTGCGGCATAGCGGTCGATCAGCGCCGCCAGATGATCCCGGGTCTTGTGGATGTCGGTCGGATAGGCCTCGAGCATAGTCGCCTTCGACACCTCTTGCGATGTGCCGAGCGCCGTCCCGCCGAGTTGTACGGCGCGCTCGGCAATGGTGTCGACATGGCCGTCGATCTCCTCGCGGAACGTGTCGAGCATCTCGTGGATGGCGATGAATTGCGGTCCCTTGACGTTCCAGTGCGCCTGCTTGGTGATCAAGGCCAGATCGATGGCGTCGGCGAGGCGGGCATTGAGAAGATCGATACACTCTTTCTTGGCATTGGATTGCAGGTCGTTGCGGGTGGCGATGGCATCCATGATCGGCTCCTGTGGCGGTTGCGTCCGCTTGGTTTAAAAAGGGCGAAGTTTGTGGAAGGTCAATCGAACATGCGCGCAGACGCCCTCATCGCCGCGCGGCACAGCATGCCAAAACGGCGATCTCCGACTTTCGTTCCGCTCGTCGTTTACGCCGGCCTTTTCAAGCCCAGATGGTCGCGCAGCGTGCTGCCTTCATAATCCGTACGGAACAGCCCGCGCCGCTGCAGCTCCGGCACGACTAGTGTGGCAAAGGCATCGAGTTGGCCGGGAAAATAGGATGGCATGACGTTGAAACCGTCTGCCGCGCCGCCCTCGAAGCGTGCCTCGAGCTCGTCGGCGATCTGGGCGGGCGTTCCGATGACGCGCCAATGGCCGCGCGCGCCTGCGAAATGACGGGCAAGCTGGCGAATGGACAGCTTGTCGCGGCGTGATTGCTCGATGACAAGCGCCTGCCGGCTCTGCATGCCTTCGCTGGCCGGCAGCTCGGGCAGCAGTCCGTCGATGGGATAGCGCGCGAGATCGGATATGCTGAGATAGCTGGAAAGCAGCGCGACACCGACATCGTCCGGTATCAGCTCCTGCAGTTCATCATGTTTTGCCCGGGCTTCCGCTTCGCTTGCCGCGACGACCGGCGCGACGCCGGGCATGATCTTGACGTCCTCCGGCTCGCGCCCATGGGCCGCCAGCCGTCCCTTGAGGTCGTCGTAGAAGGCCTTTGCCTCCTCGAATGTTTGCGCCGCAGTGAACACCACATCGGCGGTCCGGGCGGCGAGATCGCGGCCCTCATCCGACGCTCCCGCCTGGACCATAACCGGTGCACCTTGTGGCGAGCGCGGCAGATCGAGCGGGTCACGCGCCGAAAAACTTCTGCCTTCGTGTCCACCCTGGCCTTGCCAAAGGCCAGCAACCACGGCAGCGAATTCGCGCGCGCGTTCGTAGCGGTCCGCATGTGGGCGCAGTCCGGTCGAGCCGAAATTGGCGGCCTCGATCTGGCTGGCCGAAGTGACAAGGTTCCAGCCGGCTCGGCCGCCGCTCAGATGGTCGAGCGACAGGAAGGTTCGCGCCAGCCCGTAAGGCTCGTTATAGCTCGTCGACGCCGTTGAGACGAGGCCGATGCGCTCCGTCTGCACCGCGAGCGCCGCAAGCAGGCTGATCGGCTCGAAGCCGATCGAGCGCGACGTTTGGCTGGCGATGTTGACATTGGCCTCGCGCACGCCGGCGGCGTCCTCGCAGAAGATCATGTCGAACTTTGCCGCTTCCGCCGTCCGCGCCAGCTGGATGTAATGATCGATGTCGATACCGGCCGTGACATGCGCCTGCGGATGGCGCCAGGCGGCGATGTGGTGGCCTGTCGCCCACAGGAAGGCGCCGAGCTTCATCTGGCCCCGACCGGCGCTCATTGCCGATCCTCCCCTGCAAGCCCGAGCTGGGCGCGCAGTGTCGCGGCGCTGTAGCCGGACCGGACAAGGCCGCGGCGGCGAAGCTCCGGCAGCACGAGACCGACGAAATCGTCGAGCGACGATGTGAACGGAATGGCGATGTTGAAACCGTCGCAGGCTTTCGAGCGAAAGCACTCTTCGAGCCTGTCCGCAAACAGGTCCGGCGCGGCGGTTGTTTCGGCGCTGCCGGTAACGTTCATCAGCACTTTCAGCGCCTCCGGCCTGCGCCCGAAGGCAAGCGCACGGTGCGTCAGATCGCCAGCCTTCGCCGGCTCGACCGATGGCTCATCCAGCAGGACGACATCAGCGGTGCGGGCGGCAATATCCATGGCGGGCTCGGACAGGCCGGACATGACCAGCACCGGCGTGTCCTGCGGCGACCGCGCTACGTTGAGCGGCCCGCGCACGGAAAAATATTCCCCCTTGTGGTCGAGAAGGTGCATCTTCTCGGGATCGAAGAAGCGGCCGGCAACTTTGTCGAACAGCAGCGCGTCTGCGTCCCAGCCTTTCCACAAACCTTGCACGATGCCGATGAATTCCTCTGCGCGCAGGCGGAAATCGTCGCCGGAAAAGCCTTCCGGCCGACTGAAATTGGCCGCCTCGCGCGGTTCGGGCATCATGCTCGCGTTCCAGCCGGCGCGACCATGGCTGATAATATCGAGCGAGGCGAAACGACGCGCGAGATTGTAGGGCTGGTGGGCGACCGTCGACGCTGCCGCGACGAGGCCGATCCTGCTTGTCACCGTAGCCAGCGCTGCCAGCAAGGTCGTCGCTTCGAAGCGCATTTGCCGGTTCGGCCCACTTGCAACCGGCGCGGAATCGCCGAGCAACACCATGTCCAGGCCGGCCGCTTCGGCTTCTTGCACGAACCGCGCCAGCAGACTGAAGTCCGGGCCGGCGCCGGGCAGATGGGAAGGGGCGGCTTCCGGAGACAGTGAAACGGCGAGACACATTGTGGCGCCGTTGGCCATCGCTTTTCCCTGTTGAGCGAGATTCCTTGGGAATTATCTCGTCGGCTGGACGGAAAGCAACCGGCCAGCCGGCGATCATTTGCCGGCCAGAATATCCCGGATCAGCCGCTGGCAGCGCTCGGCCATGAAATCGAGCAGCAGCCGCACCTTCGGATCCTGCAGCTTTTTGTGTGGGTAGACGGCGGCAAACTGCACCGGCGTCGGCGGCGTGTTGCTCAGGATCACCTTCAGCCGCTGGTCGCGGATAAACGGCTCGACCTCGAAGCGCGGTTTGTTGATGATGCCGCGGCCGGACAGCGCCCAGCCGGTCAGCACGTCGCCATCATCGGTATCGTAGGGGCCGTGCACCTCGAACTTTTGCGGCCCGTTCGGCGTCTGCAGCGTCCAGACATATTCACGCGCGCCGGAATAGCGCAGCATCAGGCAATCGTGCTTCTTGCCGATCAGTTCCTGTGGCTCTCTCGGTTCGCCGCGCGCCTCCAGATATTGTGGGGCCGCCACCAGCACGCGCTCGCATTCCATGATGCCGCGCATCCTCAGGCTGGAATCCTCGATGATGCCCAGCCGGAAGGCAACGTCGATGCCTTCCTTCATGATATCGACATTGTGATCGGAAAGCCGGAGTCGTACCTCGATATCGGGGTACCTGTCGTGGAAATCCGGGATGCCGGATGCTACCAGCCGCCGCCCGAGGCCGAGCGGCGCTGTCACCTTTATGGTGCCGCGCGGCTGGCCGGATAATGCGCTGACCGCCGCTTCCGCCTCGGTGACCGCCTCCAGCACCTGCTTGGCGCCGGAGTAGAACACCGTGCCGTGCTCGGTCGGCATCAACTGCCGCGTCGTACGGTTGAACAGCCTGACGCCCAGGTGCTTCTCGAGCTCCTTGATCCGGTTGGAAGCGACCGCCGGCGAAATGCGCATGTCGCGTCCAGCCGCCGACAAATTGCCGAGCTCGACGACACGGACGAAAACGGCGATGTTATCGAGATAGGCCATGCGGCTTTCGTGGCTCTCATGTGGCTGCGTATGATCAGCCTAGTATTTTCCAATTTTTTTTGAAAGTCATCGTGCGTCTCGGCCCTTTCCGTTTGCGCTCCAACCCGTAAAGTCAGCCGATCGGCAGGGACGATTTTTCATGATGGATTTCGCGATATTCTGGGATTGGCTGAGTTTCGCCGTGCGCTGGCTGCACGTCGTCACCGGCATCGCCTGGATTGGATCGTCCTTTTATTTCGTCGCGCTCGACCTTGGCCTGCGCCAGCGTCCGGGCATGCCTGCCGGAGCCTTCGGTGAGGAATGGCAGGTGCATGGCGGCGGCTTCTACCACGTGCAGAAATATCTGGTGGCACCGGCCGAAATGCCCGAGCACCTGACCTGGTTCAAATGGGAATCCTACGCCACCTGGCTGTCGGGTTTCGCCATGCTGTGCGTCGTCTACTATGCCGGGGCGGACCTGTTCCTGATCGATCCCAATGTGCTCGCCATGTCGGTGCCTACAGGCATCTTGCTGTCGCTGGCGACGATCGGCGTAGGCTGGGTGGTCTACGATCTCTTGTGCCGTTCACCGCTTGGCAACAGCGACACCGGCCTGATGCTGGTGCTCTACGGCGTGCTGGTGTTCATCGCCTGGGGGCTGACCCACCTGTTCACCGGCCGCGCCGCCTTTCTGCATCTCGGCGCAATCACCGCGACGATCATGTCGGCCAACGTTTTCATGGTCATCATCCCCAACCAGAAGATCGTTGTCGCCGATCTGATCGCCGGCCGTAAGCCCGATCCGAAATACGGCAAGATCGCCAAACAGCGCTCGCTGCACAACAACTACCTGACGCTGCCGGTTTTGTTCCTGATGCTGTCGAACCATTATCCGCTGGCGTTCGGCACAGAGTTCAACTGGGTCATTGCCTCGCTTGTGTTCATCATCGGCGTGCTGATCCGGCACTATTTCAACACCAGGCATGCGCGCAAAGGTAATCCAACCTGGACCTGGCTGGCCGCCGCCGTCCTATTCGTCGTCATCATCTGGCTGTCGACGGCACCGAAGCTGCTGACCGGCGAGGTCAAAACGTCCTCGGCGGCACAGGTCTACGTCGCCTCGGCGCATTTCCCCGCCGTGCGTGATACGGTGCTTGGCCGCTGTTCGATGTGCCATGCGGCGGAGCCGTCCTACGAGGGCATTTACCACGCGCCCAAGGGCGTGATGCTCGATACCGATGCCGGCATCGCCGAGCACGCCGGCGAGATCTACCTGCAGGCCGGACGCAGCCACGCCATGCCGCCCGCCAACGTCACCCAGATCACCGACAAGGAACGGGCACTGCTGGTAGCCTGGTTCGAAGGCGCGGGGAAATAGCATGACCAGCACGCTCCTGCGCGGCCGCACGCTGTCGTTTTTGCGCTGGCCAGAAACTATCGACGACCATTCCGCCTGGCGCTACGAGCAAGATGGCGGCTTGCTGATGCGCGACGGAAGGATCGTTGCCGCTGGCGCCTATGCCGAAGTCGAGAGAAAGGCGGGCGAGGGAACAAAAAAGATCGACCATAGGCCACATCTGCTGCTGCCCGGGTTCATCGATGCGCACGCGCATTTTCCGCAGATGCAGGTCATCGCTTCCTTCGGCGCCGAGCTGCTCGACTGGCTGAACACCTACACCTTTCCGGAAGAGACCAAGTTCCAGAACGCCCAGCATGGCCGCCGTATCGCCAGGCTGTTCCTGGATGAAGTGTTGCGCCACGGCACGACGACTGTCGCAGCCTATTGCTCGGTGCACAAGGAATCTGCCGAAGCGTTCTTTGCCGAGTCGCATGACCGCAACATGCTCAATATCGCCGGCAAGGTGATGATGGACCGCAACGCGCCGGAAGGCGTGCTCGACACGCCGCAATCGGGTTATGACGACAGCAAGGCGTTGATCGAGGAGTGGCACGGCAAGGGGCGCCAGCACTATGCCATCACCCCGCGCTTCGCCATCACCTCGTCGCCCGAGCAATTGGAGATGGCGGGCGCGCTCTGCCGCGAATATCCTGATCTGCACATGCAGACGCATTTGTCGGAAAACCATGCCGAGATCGCCTTCACGCAGCAGCTTCATCCGCAGGCGCGCGACTATACCGATGTCTATGAGCATTACGGGCTGCTCGGCCGCAGAAGCATGTTCGGCCATTGCATCCATCTCTCGGAACGCGAGGCGGACGCGCTTTCCGATAGCGGCTCGGTGGCGGTGTTCTGCCCGACTTCCAACCTGTTTCTCGGCTCGGGCCTTTTCGATTATCAGCGCTATCGCCGCCGCGAGAAGCCGCTTCGCATCGCCGCCGCCACCGACGTCGGCGGTGGCACCAACTATTCGATGCTGCGCACCATGGACGAGGGCTACAAGGTGATCGCGCTGAACGGCGAGAAGCTCAATCCGTTCCAGTCGTTCTGGCAATTGACCCGCGGCAATGCCGAGGCGCTGTCGCTTGCGGAAAAGATCGGCACTCTGGAGGAAGGCAGCGACGCAGATATCGTCGTGCTCGACGCCCGCGCCACGCCGGCGATGCGGCTGCGGGTCGAGACGGCGGACACGCTCGCCGAGGAATTGTTTCTGCTGCAGACGCTCGGCGACGACCGCGCCGTGCGCGAGGTCTATGTCGCCGGCCGCGCGGCCAAGACCGACATGGCGGTTTAGCTGTCGCATGCGACCGGCTTGACCGTGCGGCAGCCATCCGGCAAAGCGTGCGGCGAAGTTGACAGGGGAACGACATGGCCGTTGCGGACGACATCGCTCTGATCAAGAAACAGGAAGCCACGCTTGTCTTTTCGGCCTTCGATGAAGCCGTCGCTTTCGAGATCGGCTCGGCGATCCGCGACCGGGCTCTCAAGGAAAACCTGCCGATCATCGTCGATATCAGAACCTTCGACCGGCCGCTGTTCTATGCGGCAATGCCCGGCTCGAATGCTTCCAATCCGGATTGGGCGCGGCGCAAGATCAACGTGGTGCGACGGTTCTTGAAAAGCACCTACCGCATGGTGCTGGAGCAGCAGCGCCCCGACCGCAGCTTCAAGCCTGGCGAGGGACTGGATATTGCCGACTATGTGCTGGCCGGCGGCGGCTTTCCCATCACTGTCAAGGGCGCCGGCGTCATCGGCGTGATCGCCGTCTCGGGCCTGCCGGAGGGTGAGGACCACGGCGTGGTGGTCGATGCGCTGTGTGAGCATCTCCGCATCGACGCGCGCGAGCTGGCATTGCCGGCGGAAGCAAAATGACAGAGGTAGACCCCAAGCCCTTCCTCACCGCCATCTTCAACGCCGCCGTTGCCGCCGCCGATCCCCAGAGGACGATCAAAGATCATTTGCCGGCAAGGCCGAAGGGCCGCACGATCGTCATCGGTGCAGGAAAAGGCTCGGCGCAGATGGCGGCGGCTTTCGAGAAAGTGTGGGACCGGCCGATCGAAGGTTTGGTCGTCACCCGCTACGGCTATGGCGCGGCCTGCCGGCGCATCGAGATCATCGAGGCGGCGCATCCGGTGCCGGATGCCGCGGGGCTCGCAGCTTCCCGGCGGCTGCTCGAAAAAGTCCAGGGACTGACTGCGGACGACCTCGTCGTGGCGCTCATTTCGGGCGGCGGCTCGGCGCTGCTGCCGTCACCTGCCGAAGGTCTGACGCTGGCCGACGAGATCGCCGTCAGCGAGGCGCTGCTCGCCTCCGGCGCGCCGATCGCCGCGATGAACACCATCCGCAAACATCTTTCCACAATCAAGGGCGGCAGGCTGGCGGCCGCCGCATATCCAGCCAAGGTGGTCTCGCTGGTTGTTTCTGACATTCCGGGCGACGATCCGGCTCTGGTCGCTTCTGGTCCGACCGTACCGGATATAGGCAGTCGTAAGGACGCATTGGCGTCGATCGCTGCCTATGGCATGAACCTGCCGGCTTCGGTCATGGCGCATATCAATTCGCCGGCGGCCGATGCGCCACGACCGGACGACCCGCGTTTTATCCGCAACGAGGTGCATCTGATCGCTTCCGCCGGCGTCTCGCTGGAAGCCGCAGCGGCCGAAGCAAAGCGCCAAGGCATTCAGGCGGTCATTCTCTCCGATTCCATCGAGGGCGAAGCGCGTGAGGTCGGCGGCGTCCACGCCGCGATCGCGCGCGAAGTGGCGACGCGCAACCGGCCGTTTGCAAAACCGGTTCTGATCCTGTCCGGCGGCGAGACGACGGTGACCTTGCGCGCAAAAGGCAAAGGCGGTCGCAACTCGGAATTCCTGCTCGCCTTCGCCATTGGCATCAGCGGCATGGCGGGCGTGCACGCACTGGCCGCCGACACCGACGGCATAGACGGTTCGGAAGACAATGCCGGCGCCTTCGCCGACGGCTCGACGGTGTCGCGGATGCGTAAGGCGGGCGTCGATGCCAAGGCCATGCTTGCCGGCAACAACGCCTGGACGGCATTCAATGCCGTAGATGACCTTTTCGTATCCGGTCCGACCGGCACAAACGTCAACGATTTCCGGGCGATATTGATCAAATAGCTCAGGCGGCCATCAGCTTTTTCACCGCTCTCATATCCTGCAGGAACCGTTCGCGTTCGGCCTGCTTGTCCATCGGCTCGCGAATGCGCAGGATGAAGGACGGGTGGATGGTGACGAAGACACGCAAGCCATCGTCGCGCTCCACCACCGCCCCGCGCATCTTCATGATCGGCACCACCTTGCCGAGCAGCGCCTGCGCCGCCGTCGCGCCGAGCGCTACCGCCAGATTGGGCTTGATCAGATCGATCTCCTTGTCGAGCCACCAGCGGCAAGCCTGCACCTCGCCGGCATTGGGCTTCGAGTGGATGCGCCGCTTGCCGCGCGGCTCGAACTTGAAATGCTTGACCGCGTTGGTGACGTAGACTTTCAGCCGATCGACGCCCGCATCGTCCAGGATCGCGTCGAACACCTTGCCGGCCGGGCCGACGAAAGGCTTGCCCGCCAGATCCTCCTGGTCGCCCGGCTGTTCGCCGACGAAGATCACCTTGGCTTTATCAGGGCCTTCACCGAACACCGTCTGCGTGGCGTCGTGCCATAGCGGACAGCGGCGGCAGATCTTGGCCGTTTCGCGCAGTTCAGGAATCGTTCTGGCGTCGATTTCTGTCGTTTCCGGAGACTTGCTTGCAGGCAAGCTTCTTGCCTGCACCTTGGCATGGTGCGGCGTCGGGGTTGTCTGCATCCTGGCGATCATGACTAAGGCGGCCTTGTTCGCTCCTGCAATCAGACACGCAATGAGCAAAGCCCGCCGAAGGTTCCGCTGAAATTATTCCGCATGGGCCTTCGACGGCGGATGGCCGACGATGTGATGCCCTACACCTCGTGCAGATAGAGGTGATAATCCAGTTCGCTGACCGTGCGCGCCACGCGCAGATATTCCGATTGCTTGATCGCCACGAACGTCCGGTGCAGGTCTTCGCCCAATGCGCCCTTGAGGAAACTCGACGCCCTTGCCGCCTCGATCGCGGCACGCCAGTCGACCGGCATCGTCGTGCGCGTGACGGCCGATTCGTAGCCATTGCCGGTGGTTTCGGGACCGGGATCGAGGCCTTCGTCAAGGCCTTTGACGATGCCTGCCAGCACCGTTGCTGCCACAAGGTAAGGATTCGCGTCGACGCCCGATGGCCGGTGCTCGATGCGCCGATTTTTTGCGTCGCCGGCCGGCACACGCAATGCCACCGAACGGTTGTTGACGCCCCAGGTCGGCGCCACCGGCGCATAGGATTGCGAGACGAAGCGCCGCCACGAGTTGGCGTGCGGCGCAAAGACCAGCATCGATTCCGCCATCGTCTGGATCAGTCCGCCGAGGCCGCGCAGCAGCGGCAGCGACCAGCTTTCACCGCCGGTTTCGGCAAAGACATTCTTGCCGGCATCGTCCAGCAGCGAGACATGAAAATGCATGCCCGAGCCGGCATATTTCTCGATCGGCTTGGCCATGAAGCAAGCGGTGACACCATGACGGCGCGCCTGCGCCCGCACCAGACGCTTGAGCATGACGAGATCATCAGCCGCCCGCATCACATCCTTGCGGTAGTTGAGAGTCAATTCGTACTGGCCCGGCGCATATTCGGAAATGACCGTCTCGGCCGGGATGCCTTGCACCTTGGCTGCAGCATAGATGTCGGAAAACAGTGGCTCCATGCCGTGCAGATGGTCTACGGAATAGACCTCGGTCTTGGCCGAGCGGCGTCCGTCGAGCACCGCGTGCGCCGGCTGCACCTTGCCTTCGGCATCGCGCTCGTTGGCGAGCAGGAAGAATTCGAGCTCGAAGGCGCCGGCCGGATGCAGGCCCTTGGCCGCAAGGATATCTACCTGGCGGGCGAGCGCCAGCCGCGGGTCGGACGACATCGGCTGGCCGTCGAGATGGTACATCGCCATCAGCACCTGGCCGCGCGGCGGCTGTGTGCCGAACAGCGGCACCAGCGTGCCAGGGATCGGCCATGCCCGGAGATCGCCGTCGCCAGTCGTCCAGATCAGCCCGGTCTCGTGCACGTCCTCGCCGGTGATATCGAGGCCGAGGATCGAGATTGGCATGTGCCGGCCGTTCTCGAAGATGCTCGTCAGTTCGTGCCGGCGCACGATCTTGCCGCGCCCGACACCGTTGGCGTCGGTCAGCACGATATCGAAGGCTTCGATCTCGGGATGGGCCTCGAGAAAGGCTCGCGCCTCTGCCGGCGTGGAACCCGAAGGTGACGTCACTATGGAACTCAAATCTGGCTTGCGTGCTTCTCTCATGTCGCAAGCTTGTCTCACGCCGTGAGCCTGGCCGCAACCGCCGCGAAGGCGCTGATCAGCCGGTTCACCTGGGCCGCACTCGTGGCCGGGGAGATCAGCATCATGTTGTGGAAGGGCGCGATCAACACGCCGCGATTGACCAGCGCGACATGGATCGCCGCTTCGAGTTCGGGCGCATGGGCTGCTTCCGCTTGGCCGCCATTCCTCAGCGGGCCGGGCGCGCAGATGAACTCGACGCGGGCGCCGACACGTGAGACATGCCAAGGCAGCCGGTAGCGGTCGATGACGGCGGTCAGTCCGGCGTCGAGCCGCCGCGCCAAATGATCCGTCTGGCCGTAGGCCTCGTCGGTCATCACCTCTTCCAATGTGGCGCGCATCGCCGCGAATTGCAGCGGATTGCCCGACAGTGTCGTGCCCATGCCCGAATAGCCCGGCTCCTTTACCCTGTTATAGGCGGCATAGCGGGTCGCGACGTCCTCGCTCATCCCCCACACACTGGCCGGCACGCCGCCGGCGATCGGCTTGCCGAGCACGAACAGATCAGGCTCCAGCCCGAATTTCCTCGTATAGCCACCGGGTCCGGTCGAGATGGTATGCGTCTCGTCGATTAGCAGCAGCGTGCCGGTCGCACGAGTAAGACGCCGCAAGCCATCATGAAAGCCGGCTTCAGGCAGCACCATGCAGGAATTGGTCAGCACCGGCTCGGCGATGACGCAGGCGACATCGTTGCCCCGGAGTGCCGCGTCGAGCGCCGGCAGGTCGTTGAACTCGACGATCTCGGTCGCCCGCGTCAGGTCGCGGAACTCGCCGGTCAGTCCCGGTCGGTTCACCGCTTTCCCGGCGACCAGCCGCACCATCGTCTCGTCGACCGAGCCATGATAGCAGCCGTTGAAGACCAGTATCTTCTCCCGGCCGGTAACGGCGCGGGCAACCCGCAGCGCGAAGCGGTTGGCATCGGTCGCCGTCGTCGCGATCTGCCACAACGGCAAACCGAAACGCTGCTGCAGTAGCGGCCCGATGGCGAGCGCGTCCTCGGCAGGCAGCATGTAGGTCAGGCCGCGTCCGGCCTGCCGGCGGATAGCGCGGGCGACCGGCGGCGGCGAATGGCCGAACATCGAGCCGGTGTCGCCAAGACAGAAATCGTCCAGTCGGTTGCCGTCGATGTCGGTGATCGTGGCGCCCCTGGCGCTGTCGACCAGAATCGGGAAAGGCGTCGGCCAGTCGTTCATCCAGTGCATCGGCACGCCGCCGAAGAAGCCGGGCAAGCCATTGCCGATTATGGCCATCGATTTCGGCCGCGCCTGGCGGAAGACTTCTGCCTCGGTCTCGTACAACTCGGCGATCCGGGCCGGGCCGATGCCGCCGATAGAAGTCTTTGCATGGTCGATGACGTTCATGGCGGCCCCTCTCAGTTGCAGTTTAGACAATCGGCATCCGCCACCGCAATTGGCCGGGCGGCTGCCCTGTGTTGGGTCAGCGGTCATTTAAATGGAAACAGGCGCTTGACCGCGAGCCGCCTTCGGGCGCCAATGGTACTTCGGCCGGAGGGGACAAGATGGTGCGGGCGATCGTCTGCGCAGCAACGCTGCTGTCGTCGGTTGGTGCGGCTCTGGCATCGGGCGGCATCTGGTGTTCCGCCGAGGATGCAGCCGTCAAATTTCAGGTCGGTGCCGGGGTCACCAGAGGCATGGGCGGGCCGACCTTCAATTTTAGCGGCGAGCTCGAAATTCTGGGCAGGCCGGCTGCCGACAGTCTGCGCAAGACGGTGTTCGGGGATCAGAACCTCACGCAATATTGGCTCGACAACAAGGAACTGCGGCTGCTTGTCTACCACGAACGGCAGGTCGAAAATGCCTACGGCTATGTCGAACTGGCGATCCTGACCAAGGCCAGCGACGAAGGCGTCTATGACGGCCGCTATTTGCTCTCAATCTATGATGTTACGGCTGATGCCGAAAAGGACGGCAAACCGGATGAATTGACCGGCAAAGTATCTTGCGGAGCCGAGTAAGTAACAGGCTACGCCGAAATATCGATGACGCCGCAGTCGCCGGCAGCACTGCCGAAGACGACGCGGCGCTCTTGCCTGTCCCACATCATCGAGGTGACGGCGCCCTTGCCCGGCCGGCGCAAAAGCACTTCCCTGGCGTCGGCGAAACGCACCGCCATCACCATGCCGTCATCATAGCCGACAGCAACGACGTCCTGGCTCGGGTGACAGGCGACGGAGGTGACCATCGCATTGCCGCGCGTGCCGAGTTCCAGCGGCGCCTTGCCCATCGGCCCGTCCTTGCCTGAAAACGGCCAGACGATCGCCGCCGGCGCGCCGGAACTCGCCAGCCATTTGCCCTTGGCGCTCCACGACAGGCTTTTGACCTTGCCGGGGTAGCCGGACATCCGCATGTGCTTGCCGTCGGCGAGCTTCCAGCCATGCAGCGCGTTTTCCTGCATGGTGGTGACGACGAAGCCGCCGTCCGGCGAGAAGGTGATGCCGGTGTGGGCACCGGCCCATTCGAGTTCGACCGGCTTGCCGTCGGCGGCCGGGAAATGCAGCGTCGCGCCATTGTAGCGGGCAACGCCGAAGCGCATGCCCTTGGGCGAGAAGGCCAGCCCCTCGACCGAGCGCGGATGCGAGAATTCCCTGGTTTTGCCGTCGGCAAAGCGCACATAGGCAATCTTGCCCGAAGCATAGGCAGCAGCGCCTTGCGGCCCGGCGGCGACGCTGGTGATCCATTTTTTGCCTGCGGTCGCCAATTCCGCGGTATTGCCGCCAGCGGTCACGGCAAAGATCCTGCCGTCCTCACCACCGGTGATCAGCCGGTCGTTCGCCGCATCATGGAAGGCGGCGAGCATCCCGTCATTGGCCTGCACCGTCTTGTGGCCGTGGTCGAGCCGATGGATTGTGCCGTCAGCCAGCGCAAAGTGCGGCACGTCGCCGAGGAACACGGCGGCGAGGCAGTGGCCTTCGAGATCGAGCGGGGCGACTGTGGGCATGAGAGATAATTCCGTCCGAGGTTTCTGCTGCCTCACCCTTAAGGGGTTGAGCCGCCCGTCTCAACCCGTGCTTCGGATCGTCGTGAGTAGAGAGCGCCAGCGTTGCGGCTGCCCCTCCTCCCACAAGGGGGAAAAGGAAGAAGGTAGCTAAAATCAAGCGGCCTGGCAGGCCTCGAAGCTTGTCTTCAGCCGCTCGGCATCGAGTTCGCGTCCGATGAACACCAGCCGGCTCTCGTGTTTCTCGCCGTCCTTCCAGGCGCGCTGGTGGTCGCCCTCGATGATCATGTGCACGCCCTGGATGACATAGCGCTCGTCATCGCCTTTCAGCGCGATGATCCCTTTCAGCCGCAGGATGTTCGGGCCTTCCATCTGGGTGACCTTCTCGATCCACGGGAAGAACTTTTTCGGGTCCATCTCGCCACCGCGCAGCGACACCGACTGCACGGTCACGTCATGGATGTCGGAAGGGTGCGCATGATGATGGCCGTCATGATCGTGGTGATAATGGCCGTCGTGATCGTGGTGGTGGTGATCATGATCATGATGGTCGTGATCGTCATGCGCCTCGAGGAAGTGCGGATCGTTCTCCAGCGCCCGGGACAGGTCGAAGGCACCGCGATCCAGCACCTCGGACAGCGCCACGCTGGCGCGCGTGGTGCGATGGATTCGTGCCGCCGGGTTGATGGCGCGGATCGTTGCCTCCACCTTGCTCAGCTCTTCGGGGGTGACGAGATCGGTCTTGTTGAGCACGACGACATCGGCAAAGGCGATCTGGTCCTCGGCCTCGCGGGAATCCTTGAGGCGCAGCGGCAGGTGCTTGGCGTCGACCAGCGCCACCACCGCATCGAGCCTGGTCTTGGAACGCACGTCGTCGTCCATGAAGAAGGTTTGTGCTACCGGCACGGGATCGGCGAGGCCTGTGGTCTCGACGACGATGGCGTCGAAGCGGCCGGGCCGGCGCATCAGGCCTTCGACGACGCGGATCAGGTCGCCGCGCACGGTGCAGCAGACGCAGCCATTGTTCATCTCGTAGATTTCCTCGTCGGATTCCACGATCAGCTCGTTGTCGATGCCGATCTCGCCGAATTCATTGACGATGACCGCGTAGCGCTTGCCATGGTTTTCCGAAAGGATGCGGTTGAGCAGTGTCGTCTTGCCGGCGCCAAGATAGCCGGTGAGGACGGTTACGGGGATCTGCGTCTGTGCGTCGCTCATATTGTGCCTCGAATAGGGATTGTCGGCTCCATATAGGATGTGTGCTCGGCTTTTGCACCAGCCAAACCGGTGGACCAAAGAGAGGCTGGTATTGCCGAACTTTCCTCACATTGCCGAACTTTCATTGGCGCGGGTTGGCGGTGGGCTTAGATAGGCAAAAGGTCATTTCACGAGGGCTGTTCGCATTGAAGAGACGCCAGATGTCCGACAAGTCCTTGCCACTAAGCCGCCGGCAGGCGCTCCGTCTCGTTGCGGTTACCGCTGGCGGCATATTCCTGCCCGCCGGTGCAAGGGCCGGGAAGGTCTCGCCCTATGCCGGGCTTGCTTTGTTCGAAGCCGGTGCCGGCGTCTGCGCCATCACGCCTGAGGTCACCGAAGGGCCGTTCTATTTCGACCCGAAGCTCGAACGCGCCGATATCACCGAGGGCAAGAAGGGCATCGCCCTCAATGTGCGGCTGCAAATCGTCGACGCCGCCTGCCGGCCGCTTCCCGGCGCACGCGTCGACATCTGGCATTGCGACGCCCAGGGCGCCTATTCCGGCTATCCCGGACAGGGCGACGGGCAGGATATCGACACGTCCGGCCAGAGCTTTCTGCGGGGCTGGCAGAGAACCGATGAAAGCGGCATCGCTTCTTTCGCCACCATCTATCCCGGCTGGTATCGCGGCCGCACCACCCACATCCATTTCAAGATTTTCCCTGACGACCGCTCGGTATGACCGGCCAGATGTTCTTCCCCGACAGCCTCAGCGAGCAGATATTCGCCACCGTCGCGCCCTATAAAGATCGCCCCGGAAAACGCGATACATCGAACGCGCGGGACGGCATTGCGCGGCAGGCCGGGCTGCTGTCGCAGGCAGCGCTGCGGGAAATGGCGGACGCCTTTCAGGCCTTGATGGTGGTCGCGGTGAAGGCCGGTTGAGAACGCCTCGTCACGTCCCCATCCAGCCATTGCGGAAAGTCGTTTGTCATCTAACTGAAATAAACATCTGGCATTAGCCACGGCGAACACCGCGAAGCTTGCCGGCAAAGCTATTTTCCGAGCCGGAATGTTTTCGATGGTCATTGCCAACCGGCGGGCTGCTTTTATGCTGTCCGCACCGGTTCGGCCGAGGAGGGATGCGCATGGCCAAGGCGGACAAGACTGCAACAATGAGCCGGCTGCATTCGGCGGCGCGGCTGGCTCGCACGGCGCTCGCCGCCCGGCTTCTGGCGCATGGTTTCTATGCCGGCCAGGACCAGATCATGCTGGCGCTCGACCGCGAGGACGGGCAGACGCCCGGCAACCTTGCCGGCCGCCTCGGCGTGCGTCCGCCGACCATCACCAAGACCATCAACCGGCTGCAGGCGCAGGGTTTTCTGGAAAAGCGCGCCTCCTCCGCCGATGCCCGCCAGGCGCATATTTTCCTCACCGACACCGGCCGCGAAATCATCCACGCCATCGAGAAATCGGTGAAGAAGACCGAAAAGCAGGCATTGAAGGGTCTCGACAAGAAGGATCAGAAAGCGCTGTTCAAGCTGCTTGCCCGCGTCGAGGCGAACCTGTCGAACGGCGAAATGGTGCTCCCGGACGACGAACTGGATATCGAAGACAAGATGCTTGAATAGCTCACGCGTTCGCCGCTGACGGCCGCCGCGTCAGTGCCGACCAACGTCCCGGTGTGACGCCGAACGCCTTCTTGAAATGCCGATTGAAATGGCTTTGATCACTGAAGCCGGCGGCGATTGCGATTTGCGCCAGCGGCTCGTCGGCTTCGATCATCCGACGGGCTCGCTGAAGCCGGCGCATCAACAGGAACCGGTGCGGGCTGGTCGAGAAGGTCGCGCGAAAATGCCGCGACAGGGCATAACGGTCCAATCCGGTTATCGCCTCCAATTCGTCTGAACGTACAATCCGCGCGACATTTTCCTCCAGGTAGTCGCGCGCCAGGTTGGCGGCGCGCCACGCCGTTTTCGCTACCGGTTTCGCCGGCTGACCGGCGTGCCGGGCCAGGCTTTGCATAAGCTGCGTCATGAAATCGACGACAAACAGCTCGTCCAGTTGCTGATCCAGCGGCCCGAGCGCCGAAAGCAGCGTCGCGCGGAGATCGCGGTCTGTCACCACGGCATTCCTCACGAACGGCAGTGATCCGCCGCCGAGACAATCGAGCATCAGGGACGGCTCCAAATAGAGCATTCTGTATCGCAAGCCGTCTTCGGTGCCGGCACCGCCATCGTGCAGTTCGTCGGGATGAAGGATAATGATCTGGCCAGGCAGGCTCAGATGCATTTGGCCGCGATAGCGGAAGCGCTGCACGCCATAAAGCGTCACCCCGATCGCATAGGTGTCGTGGCGATGGAGATCGAAGGCGTTGCCGTGGAACCGGGCCTCGATGCGTTCCATGCCGGCAGCACGGGGTGCCGGTACGATGCAGTTTTCGGCTGCATCCACGCACAAACGTCCAAGACCCTGAAAGGCTTCCCCGTCTAGACCGTGCGGCATCGCTTTTCTCGCAGCCTCGGATTGGCCCCTTTCGGATTGGAAACTGTCGCATGTTCGATACGAAATTTGCAATCGTGCTCAAGGATGATCTTCCCGTCTGGCAAAAGCTCAATGTCACCGCCTTTCTGACCAGCGGCATCGTCGCGCAATTTCCCGACATTATCGGCGACCCCTACCGTGATCGCGCCGGCAATATCTACAACCCGCTGTCGATCCAGCCGGTCATCGTGCTTTCGGCGGACGGCCAGACGCTCGGCGCGATCCAGCGGCGGGCGCTGGAGCGTGGTGTGACGGTATCGCTCTATGTCGAGGAAATGTTTTCGACTGGTTATGATCTGGCCAACCGTGCCGTCTTTGCCGAATTTGCGCCGGAGGATGCCAAGGTGGTCGGCATCGCGCTTCGCGCCGAAAAGAAACTCGTCGACAGGATCACCAAGGGTGCCCGCATGCACGCTTGACTCGTCGGCCACCAGCAACAAAACCTTAGCCTGTCGTTGTGCCAGCCTCTTTTGGCTTGCCCGCAGGCGACAATTCCCGCATGGGTGAAGGACTGCCTTGCTTCCCGTCCGGCCTGAAATTGAATGCTTCCCCAAGACATGACGAAAGCGCGACATCGCCGGCGGCGATCCTGTGCATGCTTTCCGTCTATGTGTTTTTCACCTTCCTCGACACCAGCAGCAAGTACCTTGTCCTGGCCGGCGTCTCGGCGCTGATCGTCGCCTGGACCCGCTTCGCGGTCCATGTGCTGATCGTCGGCGTTTTTCTGCGCGGATGGCGTGAGCCGCTGCGCTTTCGTCCCGCCAACCTGCCGGCGCACATCACGCGCGGTCTGCTCCTGTTCGGATCGACGATGTTCAACATTCTGGCGCTGCGGACGCTGCAACTGGCGGAAACCACCTCGATCTACTTCTTCGGCCCGATGGTGATCACCGCGCTTGCCGGTCCGTTGCTCGGCGAATGGGCCGGCTGGCGGCGCTGGCTGGCGATCATGAGCGGCTTTGTCGGCGTCCTCATCATCACCCGGCCGGGTGTCGGCGTTTTTGGCGTCGGCCATCTCTTTGCGCTCGGCTCGATGCTGTCGAACAGTTTCTACGTCATCATGACGCGCCGCATGTCGGCTACGGAAACCTCCGAAAGCCTCATCCTGTTTTCGGCGCTGGCGCCGGCCGTGCTGCTTTTGCCGACACTGCCGTTTTCGCCTTCGCTGCCGCAGGATGGCTGGCACTGGTTCATATTGCTGATGCTTGGCGTCTTCGGCGCCATCGGTCATTGGCTTCTTGTGCAGGCCTATCGCCTTGCCACCACCACGGCCCTGGCTCCCTATCCCTATTCGCAGATGATCTGGATGATCATCTCCGGCCTGATCGTCTTCAACCAGTTTCCCGATCGGTGGACGCTGGTCGGTGCCACAGTCATCGTCGCCAGCGGCCTCTACATCGTTCACCGTGAGCACCGGCTTCGTTTGCGCAACCGCGCGACGCTGGACGCGGAGGCGGAAGCGCTGGCAAAAAAACTTTGATTTGCTCGGAATCGATGGCATAAGAGCCGGCCTTTAAACAGTTTAAATTGCTTCGGGAGCGCAGGGCGCTGGCACAGAAGATCAAGCTTTCGACCATCGCGGATGCGCTCGGCGTGTCCACGGCCACGGTCTCGCTGGCCTTGCGCGACAGCCCGCTGGTCGCCGGCGGCACCCGCGACCGCATCAAGGAACATGCCCGCGCCATCGGCTATATCTACAACCGCCGCGCCGCCAGCCTGCGCACCTCGCGCTCGGGCATAGTCGGCGTCGTCGTCCACGACATCATGAACCCGTTCTTTGCCGAGATATTGCGTTCGATAGAGAGCGAGCTTGACCGCAGCCGGCAAACCTTCATCCTGTCGAACCACTACGACCAGCTCGAGAAACAACGCACTTTCATCGACACGCTTCTGCAGCTCGGCGCTGACGGGGTCATCATGTCGCCGGCCATCGGCACGCCTCCCGAAGACATATTCATGGCCGAGGAGAACGGTCTCCCGGCAGTGCTGATTGCACGCACCGTCGAAGGTGCCGACGTGCCGGTGTTTCGCGGCGACGATGCCTATGGCACCGGGCTTGCCACCAACCATCTGATCTCGCTTGGCCACAAGCGCATCGCAATGATCGGCGGTACCGATCAGACGTCGACCGGCCGCGACCGCTATCAGGGATATGTCAACGCCATGGAGGCGGCGGGGCTTGAGGTCAGGCCGTCCTGGCGCATCGCCGGCCCGCGCACCAAGCAGGCCGGCTTCGAGGCTGCCGGGCAGTTCCTGGCGCTAAAGGACAGGCCGACCGCGGCCTGCTGCTGGAATGACCTCGTCGCCATCGGCCTGATGAACGGCATTGCCCGCGCTGGTCTGGTGCCGGGCATCGACATTTCGGTCACTGGTTATGACGACCTCGAGGAGGCGGCGATCGCGACGCCGGCGCTAACCACGGTCTGGAACGGCCAGCGTGAGGTTGGCCGCCGCGCTGCCAGCGCGCTGCTCGACAAACTCAACGGACAGACGGTGCGGCCGTCGCAGGAACTGATCAAGCCGGAACTGCATGTGCGCCAGTCGACCGGCAAACCGGTGGAACGTGCATGACAAAAACCGACCAGCAAGCTGTCACCATTCTGGTGCCGGGCCAGTTCAACGACCATGCGGTCGGCCGCATCGACGGGGCGTTCAGCCGCGTCCTGATCGAACGCGCCGATCCGTCGCTGGTCACCGACGAGATGCGCCTTACGGTGCGCGGCATAGCCGCCTTTGGCGGCATAAGCGCCGCGTTGATGGACGCGCTGCCAAAGCTCGAGATTATCGCCAATTTCGGCGTCGGCTATGATTCGGTAGATGTCCACCACGCCGCACGGCGCGGCATCATGGTCACCAACACACCGGATGTGCTGACCGAAGAGGTCGCCGACACGGCGCTCGGCCTGTTGATCAATACCATCCGCGAACTGCCGCGCGCCGAGGCCTGGCTGCGCGACGGAAGTTGGTTGCGCAACGGCAACTATCCGCTGAGCCGTCTGACTTTGCGCGGTCGCCATGTCGGCATCTTCGGCATGGGCCGCATCGGCCTCGCCATTGCCCGCCGGCTCGATGCTTTCGGACTGCCCATCGCCTATCACAACCGGCGCCGCGTCGAAGGCCTGTCCTATGACTATCACCCGACGCTGAAAGGTCTCGCCGAGGCGGTCGACACGCTGATCTCGGTGGCGCCCGGCGGGGCCTCGACGGACAAGGCCGTCAATGCCGAAATCCTCTCGGCTCTGGGGCCGAACGGCGTCTACGTCAATATCGGCCGGGGCAGCACGGTCGACGAACCAGCTCTTGCCGCCGCACTTGCCAGCGGCAGCATCGCCGCTGCCGGGCTAGACGTTTTTGCCGACGAGCCGAACGTGCCTGCGGCGTTGCTTGCCGCGCCCAACACCTCGCTTTTGCCTCATGTCGGCTCGGCCTCGCAGCACACCCGCCGCGCCATGGCGGACCTGTGCGTCGACAATCTGGTCTCGTGGTTTTCGCAGCGCAAGGCGCTGACGCCGGTGCCGGAGACGGCAAACGTCAAGGCGAGGCCGTGACCGCCCTATGTTAACTTCAGCTTAACCCTTCGGAATCATTCTGCCTCCTTGGCTAGTGTATGTCCCCTTGACAGCACATGGCAGCAAGATGAAGCGCGCCTCCTCCTGATGACATCGAACACGGCGCGCTTGAAATGCGCGGAGAAACAGGATGAAAACGCTTCCCGCATTGATGGCGATTGCTGCGCTGTTAGGCAGCGTCCAGCTGTTTTACGCCGGTAGCGGTCAAAGCCGCGCAGCCAGTGAACCAGCACCTTCGTCCAGCACCTACAGGCTGGTAGCCCATGGTGACGAGGCGTCTTGTGCGGTCACCCGTGGCGCCGAGATTTCGCAAGGCCTGTCGCTGTTGACGGTCGCCGCGAATTGCCGCCGGGTGTTGCCCGGTGTCGAGCAGGCGAAGTTCTGGCGAGAGCAGGATGACGGCACGGTCACATTCAGCGCCAACGGCAGCGATCCGATCGTCATGTTCTCGGTCGCCGATGGCGACGGTTACGAATCCTACGCGCCGGCGCTACCGCTACTGACCCTGGCGTCGGCCGGCAACTGACGAGCGCTATTCTGCCGCAGCGCGCGCACCCGATTTCGCCGCCTGATGCAGCCGCACCGCGTCGCCGAAAGCGCGAAATATCTTTACCGAGATGCTGTCCGATTTGACCCAGTATTCGGGATGCCACTGGACGCCGACGGCGAAAGCCCGTGCATCGCGCACCGAGACCGCCTCGACAGTGCCGTCGGCGGCGACCGCTTCGACCTGCAGCTTTGAGCCAAGCCGGTCGACAGCCTGGCGATGCACCGAATTGACCATGATGTCGCCGGCGCCGAAGACCCCGGCCAGGCAGCTGCCGGGTTTTATCGACACGCTCTGGCGGATGGCGAAGCGTTCGTCCTGATTGTCGCTTGCAGGCGCACGATGATCGAGCGAACCGGCGCGTTCCTGGATTTCAGTGGCCAGCGTGCCACCCAGCGCCACATTCATCTCCTGGATGCCGCGGCAGATCGCGAGCAGCGGTACTCCGCGCTCCACCGCCCTGCGGATCAGCGGCAGCGTGGTGGCGTCGCGGGCGGGGTCGTAGGGACCATTGGCTTCACTGGCGTCACCGCCGTAGAGCGAGGGATGAACGTTGGACTTCGAACCGGTGACCATGACGCCGTCGACGGCGGAAAGCAGTTCATCGAAGTCGAGCCGGTCGCCGAAGGACGGTACCAGCAGCGGGAACACGCCTGCCCCTGAAAGCGCCGCTTCAAGATATTGCTGCGGCGCGGCATGCCAGGTGTAATTGTCGAACTGGCGGACGTCGGTCGATATGGCGACGAGCGGCTGGTGCATTTGGTCCGGATCCCATCGGGTGCAACGAATTATCTGCCTGCAAAATAGGCGATCCGAAGGCGCATTTCCATGGCAAGTTTCGGCGTGTCGCGTAGACCAGTTAATCGACGTTAGACTATAGTTGCAAGATCTGGCCCAACGCCGTGAATTTCTCCGAAATGCGCCACTCAAACCGGGCTGCCGCGCTGGACTCGACTCCTTGCCTGTGTATTGTCGGCTCGAAGCCGATGCGGGCGCCGAAGCGTCCCGAACGTCGGTCAGTTGATCCAAACGGGAGGAACTTCATGGATCGTCGTTCGTTCATCCGCAAGGCCGGCACCACCGGTTTCGGCGCTGCGGCCGCTGCCGCGACACTTGCTGCGCCGGCCATCGCCCAGTCCAATCCGAAAGTAACCTGGCGGCTGGCGTCGTCCTTCCCGAAGTCGCTCGATACGATCTACGGCGGTGCCGAAGTGTTTTCCAAGATGCTTTCGGAGGCGACCGACGGCAACTTCCAGGTCCAGGTCTTCGCCTCCGGCGAACTCGTTCCCGGCCTGCAGGCCGCCGATGCCACCACAGCCGGCACGGTCGAGGCCTGCCATACTGTGGCATACTATTACTGGGGCAAGGACCCGACCTGGGCGCTGGGAGCGGCGGTTCCGTTTTCGCTCAACGCGCGCGGCATCAACGCCTGGCACTATCATGGCGGGGGCATCGATCTGTTCAACGAGTTCCTGGCGACGCAGGGTCTGTTCGGGCTGCCGGGCGGCAATACCGGCGTGCAGATGGGCGGCTGGTTTCGCAAGGAGATCAAAACGGTTGCCGACCTTTCCGGCCTCAAGATGCGCATCGGCGGTTTTGCCGGCAAAGTGGTGCAAAGGCTCGGCGTGGTTCCGCAGCAGATCGCCGGTGGCGACATTTATCCGGCGCTGGAAAAGGGCACGATCGATGCCGCCGAATGGGTTGGCCCTTATGATGACGAGAAGCTCGGCTTCTACAAGGTTGCGCCCTATTACTACTATCCCGGCTGGTGGGAAGGTGGACCGACCGTCCATCTGATGTTCAACAAGGCGAAATACGACGAACTTTCGCCGGCTTACAAGTCGCTGGTGCACACTGCCGCCCAAGCGGCCGATGCCAACATGCTGCAGAAATACGACTACCTCAACCCGGCGGCGGTGAAGCGGCTGGTTGCCGGCGGCGCCAAGTTGAGTCCGTTCAGCCAGGAGATCATGGCCGCCTGCTTCGAAAAGGCCAACGAGGTCTATGCCGAGATGGAAGCCTCGAACGCGCCGTTCAAGAAGATCTGGGACTCGATCAAGGCGTTCCGCAAGGAGCATTATCTCTGGGCGCAGGTGGCCGAGTACAACTACGACACCTTCATGATGGTCCAGCAGCGCAACAGCAAGCTCTGAACCTTGCTGCTCTGCGGCGCCGGCGTTCCTTCGGGACGCTGGCGCCGCAGCGCATTCCGTTTGCGATCAGCCGGGCACCACCAGAACCTTGACCTCGCCTGGCGCAGGCGGATTGGCGATCACTGCAGCTGACTCTTCAAGCGTGACCTGCCGCGATATCAGCCGGTCTACCTCCATTGCCCCCGAGGCGATAAGATCGGCGGCCCGGCGATGGGTAAAGGGATTGAGGAAGGAGCCCAGGACCTTCAACTCGCGGAACAGCAGGTCGAACGGTTCGAACGCCGCTTTCATGCCTTGCGGCATAACGCCGACGACGACAATTGTGCCGCCCGCTTTGGCCAGCCGCATCGCCTGCTCAACAGTGTCTTTCACGCCGGCGCATTCGAACACCACGTCGACGCCGCCCGGCATCAAACCCGACTGGCCGACGATCGCATCGGTGACATCGAAGGCGCTCGGATCGAGCGTCGCCGTTGCGCCAAGTTGCTCGGCAAGAGCCCGTCGCGAGGCCTGACGCGTCGACAGGATGATGGTGGTCGCACCGGCGAGCTTTGCCAGCTGAACGGTGAGCAGGCCGATCACGCCGCCGCCGAGCACCGCGACCGACGAGCCTGGTTTGATCGCGGCAAGGTCCACGCCATGCAGGCAGCAACCGAGCGGCTCGCAGAAAGCACCATGCGTAGGCTTCAGATCGCCTGGCAAGGCGAAGGCCTGTTTCTGCGGCAAGGGAAGATATTCGGCAAAGCCGCCGTCGCGATGGATGCCGATGGCACGCAGATTGCTGCAGAGATTGACTCGGCCCGCCTGACAATGCGCACAGCGCCCGCAGGCAATATTGGGATCGCCGGTGACGCGGTCGCCGACCGAAAAGCCGGATACCTCAGGTCCGATCGCCTCGACGATGCCGGAGAATTCATGCCCGAGCGTCACCGGCGGCGTGCACGGGAATTCACCGTGGAAAAGATGCCTGTCGGTGCCGCAGACGCCGCACGCCTCGATCCGCACCAGCAGCTCGTCTGGCCCGGCGGTCGGTTTCTCGACCTCGCACACGGCGAGGCCGCCCACTCGCTCCAACCGAACCGCCTTCATAGCTGCAGGGCCTTCCTCAGTTGAAACTCGCCTCAGTTGAAACTCGGGGGTTGCGACAGATCGATTGCCGGTGCCGCCGGCTTCGCGGGCGGCTTTTCGTCGAAGCTCGGCGGCTGCGACAAATCCGGTGTGGAAGGTGAGGCCGGGGCAGTGCCGCCGTTGGCCGGCGGCGTGCCAAGCGGCGACAAGCCGATGCCAGGCGTTTCCGGCACCTGGTAGTTGATGGTGCCTGGATCGACGACGGTGCCTTTGTAGTGCATCACCATCTGCGGGAAGGCGATGGTCAGGCCGATCATGATCACCTGGATACAGACGAAGGGCACTGCGCCCCAATAGATCTGCCCTGTGGTGACCGGCGCGATCTGCTTGCCGGTGAGCCGGTCGAGATAGGGCACGCGCGCGGCGACCGAGCGCAGATAAAACAGCGCGAAGCCGAAGGGCGGATGCATGAAGGAGGTCTGCATGTTGACGCCTAAAAGCACGCCGAACCAGATCAGGTCGATGCCGAGCTTGTCGGCCGCCGGCGCCAAAAGCGGCACGATAATGAAGGCAAGCTCGAAAAAGTCGAGGAAGAAGGCGAGCACGAAGACGAGGATGTTGACGCCAATCAGGAAACCGACTTCACCGCCCGGCAGCGAGGTCAACAGGTGCTCGACCCAGATGTGGCCATTGACCCCGTAAAAGGTAAGCGAGAACACCCGCGCGCCGATCAGAATGAACAGAACGAAGGACGACAGCCTGGTCGTCGAGGCCAGCGCCTGCTTGACCACGTCGAGCGACAGCCGCCCCTTCATCGCCGCCATTGCCAGCGCGCCGACGGCGCCCATGGCGCCGCCTTCCGTCGGCGTGGCAATGCCGAGGAAGATGGTGCCCAGCACCAGGAAGATCAGCGCCAGCGGCGGGATCAGGACGATGATCACCTGCTGCGCCAACCTCGACATCAGGTTGATCTTCAGGCGCTGGTCGACGATCGCCACGACATAGATGAAGATGACGCCAATAGTGGCGCCGAGGATATCGGCGTTGCCGCCATGGTTCGGCGCAAGGTAGCGATACGCCGCATAGGAAACCACCACCGCCGCCAGCACCGCCGCCAGCAGCGACAGCACGCCGTGGCCGAGCGTGCGGGCCTCCAGCGGCAGGGCCGGCATCGACTTCGGCCGGAAGATCGACATGAGCAGGATGTAGAGCATGTAGATGCCGGTCAAAATGAGCCCGGGGATCAGCGCTCCCTTGTACATATCGCCGACCGAGCGGCCGAGCTGGTCGGCCAGGACGATCAGCACCAGCGACGGCGGGATGATCTGGGCGAGGGTCCCGGACGCGGCAATGACGCCGGATGCCAGCCGCCGGTCGTAGCCGTAGCGCAGCATGATCGGCAGCGAAATCAGACCCATGGCAATGACGGAGGCCGCCACCACGCCGGTCGTCGCGGCGAGCAGCGCGCCGACGAAAATCACGGCATAGGCAAGGCCACCACGAACCGGTCCGAACAGCTGGCCGATCGTGTCGAGCAGGTCTTCGGCCATGCCGGATCGTTCGAGCACGATGCCCATGAAGGTGAAAAACGGGATCGCCAGCAGCGTATCGTTCGACATCACCCGGCTGCCATAGAAATTATCCGGCAACGCGTGCAGCAACGGCCAGGCAAGATTGATGGAGCCGCCCGAATAGGGCGACAGCAGCACGCCGATGAAGAAGAACATCAGGCCGTTGGCGGCAAGCGAGAAGGCGACGGGGTAGCCGATCAGCAGGAAGACGACCAGCGAGGCGAACATGATCGGCGCCATGTTCTGGGCGATGAACTCGATCACGAGCGCACCTCTTCCACGAGCGCCTTGGCTTCTAGCTCGGCCTGCTCATGCACCGATATGAACGGAGTGGGATCGTCCATCTGACCGCGCATGATGGCGATCTTCTTGATGATCTCGGAAATGCCCTGCAGCGCGAGCAGAAAAAAGCCGACCAGCAGAATCGCCTTCGCCGGCCAGATGATCAGCCCGCCGGAATTGTTCGACATCTCGCCGCTGCGATACGACAGCGACACATAGGGAACGAAATAGACGACCATCAACGTCACGAACGGCATCAGGAAGAAGACGTGACCGAAAAGGTCGATCCAGTGCTGCACGCGGCGCGAGAACATGCCGTAGACGATATCGATGCGGATATGGTCGTTCTGTTTCAGAGTGTAGGCGGCGGCCAGCATGAAGGCGGCGCCGAACAGATACCATTGCAATTCCAGCCAGGCGTTCGAGGACATGTCGAACACCTTGCGGATCACGGCGTTGGCGGCGCTTACCAGGATCGCCAGCAGGATCAGCCACGAAACCCATTTGCCGATGAATTCGTTCAAACGGTCAATGGCTCTGGAAAGAGCGAGAAGCCCTGCCATGCATTCCTCCCTTGTGTCGGAGCGCGCCGGTTCCCTGTCCGTCGCGTCGCTGTGGACCAACGGTATGCAGTGCGTGGTTCGGCGGGTCAACATCGGACAGCCCGCATAAACACAGTTGTGAGGTGGCCGCCGGCAAAATGCTGCCGCGTCCTTTGCATGTCCAAGGGGACATGTGGTTCATTCATCCAACCAAAGTCGGATGCGGCTCAGGCGATCTTTTGTTGGTCGCGGCCGGAGCCGATCAGCACAAGCATAGCGACGAGGAACAGGTACATCCAGCCGTCCCGCCATTCGAGCGGGAAATAGCCGGACCATAGCGATTCGGCCATGCCGAAAGCGGCGGCGCCTAGTGCCGCCCGCAAAGGCGAGAGATAGCCGCCCACTGCGGTCACGAACAGGATTTTCAACCCGTAGACCAACCCTGTGCCGAAGCTGATGTTGCCGTAGTAGAAGGCGGCGAGCACGCCAGCCATTGCCGCGCAAAGGCCGCCGAAAAGCACCGCACGCCGAAACACCGCGCGGACATCGACGCCGCACATCGCAGCGGCGTTTGGATCGTCGGATACGGCACGCCAGCTTCGGCCGAAGCTGGAATGTGTGAACCCCCACGCAGCCAGCGAAATAGCCGCCAGGACGGCGGCGCAATCGAGCAACTGAATCAGTGTCAACGTCGCCTTGAAGCTGGCATTCTGCGCGAAGACGATGGTCTGGGCCAGCATTGGCGGCAACCATAGGTCATGGGTATCGGCGGCGATGCGGCTGGCTTCCGACAAGACCAGCAATATGCCGAGCGTGGTCACCACGATGGCGTTGGGCGAGCGGGCGGCCAGCGGTTCGAAGATGCTTCGCGACAGGACATGGCTGAGCAGCGCCGCATAAAGGAATGCCGCCACTACGCCGAGCGCGACCGATGCAAACAGCGTCAACCACAGCGCCTGATAGCCGAACGCCGCGGTGAGGATCATCGTATGCCCGCAAAAGGCGAACAGCGCGCCATAGGCAAGATTGGTGCGGTGCAGGATGCCGTTGGTCAGCACGTAGCCGAAGGCAAGCAATGCGTAGAGCGCGCCCGAATGCAGCCCGTTCAGAACCTGCTGGAAGAAATAGAGCATGCAAGACCCTCGATGCATGCCCCACAATCGGGGCGGGGCTTGAGACGACGACATTCTCGATACGGCGATCGCCTCACTGACGAGCGTTGCACCCGGAATCTAACTTGTCAAACGCGATTTATCGGTTAGATTCGCGATATGACAGTATCCTGGACTCCGCACCGCTTCACCGGTGGCATGCTGGCGCTCGACACGGCGAATACCGTCGTTTTGCGGAACGATCCGGAGGAAACTTTCGACCGTTTCGACGATCCGGCCGAGATCGCTCGCTTTGCCGAAGCCGCGAGTGGCTTTCGCGCCACCGAGCTCGGCGGCAGGCGGCTCGTAGCGCCGGCGCCTGAAAAGATCGCACCGGTGGTGCTGTCGATTCGCGAGACGACCGATCGGCTGTTTCGCGGCGCGGTATCGAAAGGTGCGATCGACACCGCCGACATGCCTGAATTCCTGGAAGCCTGCGCCGATGGCCTCGCCCATGGCCACACCGAAATCGGCATGCCCGGAAAACCGTTCGGCGATCCGGCAACGCCGATCGCCTTCGAGGCGGCGCTTGCGGTCTCGGCGCTGTCGCTGCTGCGCAGCGACACCATCGCCAGGCTGAGGATATGTCCGAACTGCAGCTGGCTGTTTGTCGACAAAAGCCGCAATTCCAGCCGCCTCTGGTGCGATATGGCGGTGTGCGGCAACCGCCAGAAGGCAAACCGATACTATCGCCGCCGGACTGCGGCCAGAGAGGTCACCAATGCCTAAGAAATATTCGCGCGCGATGATTGTCGTCGCGGCGTTGTTCGCGGCGACCGCGCTCGGCGCCTGCCGTGATTCCGGCAAGGACCAGCTGTTCGCCATTTCCGGGAAGCTGTTCGAGTTCAACTACCGGCTGGGTATCGCCACCTACGTCATCACCCTTAATCCGCTGCGGCCGGTGGGTGAGGGGCAGGTCGCCGTGGTCTCCTTCCAGAACCCGGCCGGTGGTGATCCGATCATCGTCACCCAGAAAATATGGCCGAAGCTGCCGCATGTGACGCTCACCAGCCCGCCGCTCACCTGCGTTGTCAAGGACAAGCCCTATGCCGTGTCGATCCGCATCGAGGATTCCAGCGGCAAGTTGCTGCAGAGTTTCGAGACCACTCTGACGTCCTCGCTCGACCAGTCGGTCCTGCCCGACCGGCCCCTGGTGGTCGGGCCAGTCTACGAGCTCAACAAGGACTTGGCCGGCCATGTCGACGGCAAGCTGCCCGGTGAACCGAAGCCCAGTTGCCCAAAGGCTGCATGATGCATCACCAGCGGCACCGACCGCCGCCGGAGTTTTCGTGCTCGGCCATCCTCCCCGACAGGCGTTTCGTGGCGCCACACCGCCGCGCACCGATCGTTTGTTGCGGACCGCCTGGCACCTTCGATTTTGTTTGACCTCTCCGGCAAGGGAAGAAAGACTGTAGGCACTCGACTCCGACGTTGGCCGTGCACCTCCTGGCACGGTCTCCGCACAGGAAACGCCTGATGACGCTGCACAACGTCGCGCTCGACGATAAGTTCGACCTGGCAAAGGAGCGCATTTTCCTGTCGGGTGCCCAGGCAGTCATCCGCATGCTTCTGATGCAGCGCGAGCGCGACCGCCGGGCTGGCCTGAACACCGCCGGTTTCGTCTCCGGCTATCGTGGCTCGCCGCTCGGCGGCCTCGACATGCAGCTGTGGAAGGCCAGGAACCAGCTCGCGCAGTCGGACATCGTCTTCCAGCCCGGTCTCAACGAGGAGCTCGCCGCCACCGCGTGCTGGGGCTCGCAGCAGGCGGAATTGCTGGGCGAGGGTACCCACGACGGCGTTTTTTCGGTCTGGTACGGCAAGGGTCCGGGCGTCGACCGCTCCGGCGACGTGTTCCGCCACGCCAATCTCGCCGGGTCGTCGAAACATGGCGGCGTGTTAGCCCTGATGGGTGACGACCACATGGCCGAATCCTCGACCAACGCGCATGCCACCGAGTTCCTGTTCGTCGACACCATGGTGCCGATCCTCAATCCGGCCGGCGTCCAGGAGATCATCGACTACGGCCTCTACGGCTTTGCCATGTCGCGTTTTGCCGGCACCTGGGCGGCGATCAAATGCGTCAAGGACAACATCGAATCGACGGCCTCGGTCGATGCCGCGCTCGACCGGCTAGATATCGTCGTCCCGGACTTCGACATGCCGCCCGGCGGCCTCAACATCCGTAACGAGATCGACATGCTCGGCCAGGAGGAGCGGTTGCATGAATACAAGCGCGCCGCAGCTTCCGCCTTCATCCACGCCAATGGGCTGAACCGGATCGTCTATTCGGGCGGCACCAGCGCCAGGCTTGGCATCGTCACCATCGGCAAGAGTTATCTCGACGTTCGCCAGGCGCTGGAGGATATCGGCATCGACGAAGCGGCCGCCAATCGTATCGGCATCAGGCTGTTCAAGGTCGGCTGCCCGTGGCCGCTCGACCTGCAGCACGTCGCCGACTTTGCTCGCGGCCTCGATACCATCGTCGTCGTCGAGGAGAAACGCTCGCTGATCGAGGTGCAACTGCGCGAGAACCTTTACGGCACCGCGACGCAGCCGGTCATCGTCGGCAAGAAGGACGAGCGCGGCGACTGGCTGTTCCCGGCCAAGGGCGCGCTCGACCCCAACGACATTGCCATCGCGCTCGGCGAGAGGATTTTGCGAACGATCGGCCCGTCGGAGGAAATCGCCGCGCGGGTGGCGAAGTTGCGCCAGTTCCAGGCGATGCTGGCCGACACGTCAGACATCGCCTCGCGCACGCCGTTCTTCTGCTCCGGCTGCCCACACAATTCCTCGACCAAGGTGCCGGACGGCTCGCTCGCCGCCGCCGGGATCGGCTGTCATTTCATGGCGTTATGGATGGACCGCAATACGGTAGGCTTCACCGCCATGGGCGGCGAGGGCGCGCAGTGGGTCGGCCAGGCGCCGTTCTCGAAGCGCGAGCACATCTTCCAGAATCTGGGCGATGGCACCTACAACCATTCGGGCGTGCTGGCGATCCGCTTCGCGCTGTCGACCGACGCCAACATCACCTATAAGATCCTCTACAATGACGCCGTCGCGATGACCGGCGGGCAGCCGCACGAGGGCGGGCTGACGGTGGACATGATCGCAAGGCAGGTGCGCGCCGAGGGCGTCCAGCGCATCGCCATCGTCACCGACGAACCGGACAAATATACCGGCAAGGTGGAATTTCCCCCCGGCGCCACTGTCCATCACCGCGACGACCTCGATCTCGTCCAGCGCGAGTTGCGCTCGGTCAAAGGCGTCTCGGTGCTGCTCTACGACCAGACTTGCGCTGCCGAGAAGCGCCGTCGGCGCAAGCGCGGCACCTTCCCCGATCCCGACAAGCGTATCTTCATCAACGAGCTGGTCTGCGAAGGCTGCGGCGATTGCGGCGTGCAGTCGAATTGCGTCTCGATCCAGCCGGTCGAGACGGAATTCGGCCGCAAGCGCAAGATCGACCAGTCGAGCTGCAACAAGGACTTCTCTTGCGTCAACGGTTTCTGCCCGTCCTTCGTCACCGTCCACGGCGCCAAAATCAGGAAAGCCGAAGGCATAGCCGGCGCGGCCGACCCGCTCGCGGGTGTGCCGGCGCCGGCGCAATTTGCGCTCGGTGAACAAGGCTGGGCGGCGATCATCGACGGTGTCGGCGGCACTGGCGTCGTCACCATAGGCGCGGTGCTAGGCATGGCCGCACATCTGGAAGGCAAGGGCTGCGGCATGATCGACATGGCCGGCCTCGCCCAGAAGGGCGGCTCCGTGTTCACCCATGTCCGCATCGCCCGCACGCCGGACGACATCCACGCCATTCGGGTATCGGCCGGCAAGGCCGACCTCGTGCTTGGCTGCGATCTCGTCGTTTCGGGTGCCAAGAAGGTGCTGGCCGCGGTGCGCGAAGGCCATACCATCTTCCTCGCCAACACCGCCGAGATCATGCCGGGCGAGTTCGCCCGTTCGGCCGATTTCTCGCTGCCCGTCGAGCGGCTGAAGAAAGCGATAAGAACGGCCGCAGGCGACGACAAGGCGCATTTCTTCGACGCCACCCGCACCGCCACCGCGCTGTTCGGCAGCTCGCTTGGCGCCAACATGTTCATGCTCGGCTTCGCCTTCCAGCATGGCGGCCTGCCGCTGTCGGCGGAGGCGGTCGAGAAGGCGATCGAACTCAACGGCGAGGCGGTGGCGATGAATGTCGCGGCATTTCGCTGGGGCCGCCGCGCCGCCCACCAGCCGGATTTCGTGCGTGGCCTTCTCGCCCAGCCGGGCAAGGCCACGCAGCCTGCCGCCATTGCCGAGACGCTGGACGACATCATTGCCCGCCGCGTCGCCTTGCTGACCGCCTATCAGAACGCCGCCTATGGCAAGCGCTATGCCAACAGACTGGCGGCGCTGCGCAAGGCCGAAACCAATGCTGTGCCCGGGTCGACCGTGGTGACCGAAGCTGCCGCGAAGAACCTGTTCAAGCTGATGGCGATCAAGGACGAATACGAGGTGGCGCGGCTTTATACGGACGGCTCCTTTGCCGCAGAGCTCGCAAAGCAGTTCCAGAGCTACGGCAAGCTTGAATTCCATCTCGCACCGCCGATCATGGGCAGGCGCGGCAGTGACGGCAAGCCGAAGAAATCGAGCTTTGGCCCGTGGATGATGAACGGGCTCCGCCTGCTGGCGGCGATGAGGGGGCTGCGCGGCACCGCTTTCGACCTGTTCGGCTACAGCGCCGAGAGGCGCATGGAGCGGCAGCTTCTTGCCCTCTATGAAGCCGACCTGGAGCTTGTCGCCGGCGCGCTGGCGCCGGGCAAGATCGAGGCCGCTGCCGCGCTTGTTTCGGTACCGGCGCTCATCCGCGGCTTTGGCCACGTCAAGCAGGCCAGTGCCGAAAAAGCCGCCGGCGAACGCCAGCGTCTACTCGACCGCCTCTCGAGGGCGCCGCTGCGGCCGCAACTTCAAGCCGCCGAATGATTCCGCGCTCTGATACCCCTTGTTTACCTGAACTGTAGTTTCCCTACTTCCGCAGCGTCACCAATGGATGACGGCAGGGCTCGAAACGCCGCTCTAAACCTTTCTTAAGGCCAATGTGACACTGCTGGGTTCCCCAGGGTTGGGATCCAGGCGTGAATCTGAGACGAAAAAACGAGATTCCGGTCGACGTTTACATTCCGTTCGTGGAAACGCTGTTTCGCGACGGGTTCACGCTGTCGATCGGCCTTGTTGCGCAGACACTCCTCGTCATCCTGGTCTATTGGAAGACCATGGACTTGGCGTATCTTCTAGTTGCTGCTGGGCTCATCATTGTCGGTACTCTGCGCCTTCGCAACATCCGGAAATACGGGCGACTTCCTTCCCCGACGACGTGGGAAGAAGCCCATGATCGCGAAAATGATTACATAATTTTCGGTTCGATGCATGGTTTCATGCTTGGCGCGTTCTGTTTCGTTAGCATTTATCTGGCAAATGACAGCCACGACAACTATGCCGAAATAGCCTCTGTCTGCGTCACTCTTGCATCGGTCACGTCGATTGCCGGCCGCAATTATGGGTCGCCGCGCATGGTCATGATTTTTATCATTACCACCACATGGCCCATATCGCTTGGCTTTATCCTGCGCGGCGATATCTACCACATTATCCTCGGTCTGATGTCGGCCCCTTTTCTGTTTGCGATCAAGCGGTTCGCCGACATCGTCCGCGAAGTCCTGTTTACCGCCCTGTCGGAGGAAAAGAAGGCGAACCGCATCGCGCAGCGGTTCAACCGCGCGCTCAATACCATGTCGCATGGCCTTGTCATGCTTGGTCCCGACGGCCGGGTGGCGGTGGCCAATGCCGAAGCCGCGCACCTGATGTCGCTCAAATCGGCCGATGCGCTGCTAGGCCGCTCGATCCACGGTCTGCTGATGCGCGGCGCTGCAGGTGGCATGCTGGCGCCGAAAGATTGCCGTTACATCGAAGCCCAGCTGACGCGTGCGTTGCGCGAGGGCCGCGACCGCAAGGTCCTGGTCTCGCTCACCAACGGCCAGCACTATGAATTTTCGGCGCGCGAAGGCAGCCAGGAACTGGGCGTCGTCACTTTCGAGGATGTGACCGCCCGGGTCGAGGCGGAAGACAAGATCCGCTTCATGGCGCGCTACGACAGTCTCACCGGCCTGCCCAACCGCGCCTACTTCCACGAGTTGGTGGTGGAAGCCATGGCCTCAGGGGATCCCGCGCGTCTCTGCGGGCTGGTGGTGCTCGACCTCGACGATTTCAAGAGCGTCAATGACACGCTCGGCCATCCGGTCGGCGACGGATTGATCTACGCCGTTGCCGAGCGGCTGGCCGCGGTCGCTGGGCCAGGCATCACCGTCAGCCGCTTCGGCGGCGACGAGTTCATGATCTTCTTCGAGCGCATCGAGGATGAAAGCCACCTGATCGGCCAGGTTGATGAGATCTTTGTCAATCTACAGGGCGAGGTCGATGTCGCCGGCCACGGATTACGCATCCAGGCCAGCGGCGGCGCGGTGCTGTCGCGGGTCAAGGATACCGACGTCGACGCCATGATCGTCAAGGCCGACCTTGCACTCTACAAGGCCAAGGAGCTTGGCAAGAACGGTTGGCGGCTGTTCGAGGCCTCCATGGATGCTGCCTTCCGCAGCCGTCAGCTGATGAAGGCGGACCTGCGCAGCGCCGTGGAAAATAACGAATTGCGGGTGGTCTATCAGCCGATCGTGGCGATGAGCACGATGCGTATCGCCAGTTGCGAAGCGCTGTGCCGCTGGGATCATCCCGATCTCGGGCCGATTTCCCCCGGTATCTTTATTCCGCTGGCGGAGGAAATGGGGATTATTTCCGACATCAGCACCTTCGTCCTGCATGCGGCCTGCACGGAATGCGCGAAATGGCCGGCCCAGACCAGCGTGTCGGTCAATCTCTCGGCCAAGGATTTCCGCAACCGTGATGTCATCCAGAAGGTTCGCGACGCGCTAGCTGAATCCGGTCTTTCCGCCGGACGTCTGGAGATCGAGGTCACCGAAACGGCGCTGCTCGACGACAAGTCGCTGACACGCCAATATATCGAGGAGTTGAAGCGGCTCGGCGTGCGCATTGCGCTCGACGATTTTGGTACCGGCTATTCGAGCCTGAGCTATCTCCACAAGCTGCCGCTCGACAAGATCAAGATCGATCGCTCGTTCCTGATCGACGTCACCCAGAACAGCCGGTCGCTCGAATTGCTGAAGGGCATCGTCAACCTGTCGCGACCGCTGGGACTTTCAGTCACTGTCGAAGGTGTCGAGACCTTCGAACAGCTCAAGATCCTGGCATTGCAGGTCAAGCCGGACCTGGTCCAGGGCTTTCTGTTCGGATCTGCGCTCAGCGCGTCCGGCATCGAGACCATGTCGAGCACCGTCTGGCCTTTCGCCAAGGACATCCAGACGGCAAGGAAGGCGCCGCGGCGCTGACTTCGCGCTGAAAACCGCGTATTTTAGTATAATTTTATTAATTATTAACCTTAACGGGCGGTAAACGACCTCCTACTTATTTTCATCTTTACATCTCATGACCCGTCCGTAGTGTCGGCTGGTGGCGGCAATCGCGGGGAATAGAGTTCATGTGTGCCCAGTTGAGTTCGCTCGGCCATGCGGCGGGCGCTGGTGGGAAAGATGCGTCCGAGACCATGTCCAGCTTCGCGCAACATGTCTATGCGCTGCTTGACCGGACGGAGTACCGACGCTGTGAAAGCGGCGAGGATTTCGAAAGCATTTACAGGCTGCGCTACAATTCCTATCGGATGAACGATCTGGTGCCCGAGAATGCGTCCCGTCAGGTCCATGACGAGTTTGACGAACTGCCCAATTGCCATACGTTTGGAATCTACATCGAGGGGCGGCTGGTCAGCACGATGCGCCTGCATGACGTGTCTGCTGATAACGCCACATCACCAGCGCTCAGCGTATACAAGGACTTGTTGATGCCTCGTCTGGCGGCCGGCGAAGTCTTTATCGACCCGAGCCGTTTTGCCGTGGACGCCGAATGGTCACGGCTTTACCCTCAGATCCCGTATGTGACGCTGCGCCTTGCCGGCATGGCGTGCTTCCATTTCGGCGCGCCTTATTGCATATCCATGATCCGTGAGGACCATGCGGCTTTCTACAAGCGCATCTATCGGGCGCGACCGATCGGTGATGCGCGGCCCTATGCCGGCGTGATCAACTGTTTTGCGCTGCTTTATCAGGCCGATGTCCTGGCGATCAAGAATGAAACCTACGCTCGCTTTCCGTTCTTCCGTTCGACGCCGATGGAGCAGCGCATGTTGTTCGATAAGCCCGGTGCCGGCGAACTCGCGCCGCTGACCATCCTGCCCACCGCCAAGTATTTTCGCGAAGCCGCCTGAACGAGCCCATGGAGCCTTCCGATCGCTTCGGCGTTCTGGGCAAGGGTGCTGGTGGTAAGTCGGCATGGCCGACATCCATCACGCACGGCTTCGATAGCGATCCGATCAAAGGAACCGATATGACCATTTCCACGCTCGCCCTTACCCCGCTTATCTCGCTGATTGCAGGCGTGCTGATCCTGGTGATCCCGCGGCTGCTCAATTATATCGTCGCCCTTTATCTGATCGTTGTCGGCCTGCTCGGGCTGTTCCCGCATCTCGCCGGCTAACGACTTCGGCAATAGCGGACCTGCCATCCATTGGGATTGGTATCGCCGCGCTTCACGAAGCGATTTCAAGTTTTGCTTGAGATTGTTGGCTGCGGCGATGCGGCAATAGCGCCATTGCCCTTAACGCGGCTTTTCGCTATGTGCCTGAAAGATGTCTTCGAAGGGGTATTCCAATGGCTGAACATACGCCGACCGGTCCTGTCGAACTGGGCGCGAAGATGGACTATGCCGAGCACGACCGCACCTATGCCGGCTTTGTGATGCTGGCCAAATATGGGTCGCTATTTTGCGCCGCCGTGCTTCTTGCCATGGCGTTCGGCTTCTTTGTGGGCGGCTTCTTCTCGGCGACTATCCTGTTCGTGCTGATCCTGGCCATCGGCGCTTTTATTCTCCGATAACTCCTCCAACCTTTGTCGAAAGCGCCGCCGCGGACGGTCGGTGTCTTGCGGTAACAGGGTTCCGGCCGAAAGGATCGTGCGGTGGGACAGACGGTTTTCATCCCTCGTGAGCTCGACGCAAACGAGCCTCGCGTCGCGGCCTCGCCCGATACGGTGAAGCGGCTGGCAGCGCTGGGTTTGGACGTAATCGTGGAAACCGGCGCCGGCACGGCGTCGCGCATTCCCGACGAGGAGTTTGCCAAGGCGGGCGCCGCGATCGGCAAAGCCGGCGATGCTGCCAAGGCCGACGTGGTGCTAAAGGTGCGCCGCCCCATGGACGCCGAGCTGAAGGGCTACAAGTCCGGCGCCGCTGTCATCGCGATCATGGATCCCTACGGCAACGATGCTGCCGTCGCAGCCCTTGCCAGGGCCGGTGTTACTGCCTTCTCCATGGAGTTCATGCCGCGCATCACCCGGGCGCAATCGATGGACGTTCTATCCAGCCAGGCCAACCTCGCCGGCTACCAGGCGGTGATCGATGCGGCTGCCGAATATGACCGGGCGTTGCCGATGATGATGACGGCGGCTGGCACGGTGCCGGCTGCGAAGGCGTTCGTCATGGGCGTCGGCGTCGCCGGTCTGCAGGCCATCGCCACCGCGCGCCGCCTCGGCGCCGTGGTCACCGCCACCGACGTGCGCCCGGCCGCCAAGGAGCAGGTCGCCTCGCTCGGCGCAAAATTCCTGGCCGTCGAGGACGAGGAGTTCAAGGCGGCTGAGACGGCTGGCGGCTACGCCAAGGAAATGTCGAAGGAGTACCAGGCCAAGCAGGCGGCGCTGACCGCCGAGCACATCGCCAAGCAGGACATCGTCATCACCACGGCGCTCATCCCCGGCCGGCCAGCGCCGAAGCTGGTTTCGGCGGCGATGGTCGCCTCGATGAAACCCGGCTCCGTGATCGTCGACCTCGCGGTGGAGCGCGGCGGCAATGTCGAGGGCGCCGTGCCCGGGAAGGTGGTGACCGCCGCCAACGGGGTAAAGATCGTCGGCCATGTCAACGTTCCCGGTCGCGTCGCCGCCTCGGCCTCGCTTCTCTATGCCAGGAACCTCTATGCCTTCCTCGAGACGCTGGTCGACAAGGCGACGAAGACGCTTGCCATCAACCGCGACGACGAGCTGGTCAAGGCAACCATGCTGACCGATGCCGGCAAGGTCGTGCATCCCGCGTTCGTCAGGGCTGAACAGGAGCCACCAAAGGGCCAACATGTCGAACCACCGGCCATTCCGGCGAGGACGATGGTTGCCGAGGCTTCGGCGAAGCCGGCTGCGAAGAGACCAGCCACTTCGAGGAAGCCCAAGACCACCGGAGGGATCGCGTGATGGATCAGACTCTGCAGAAAGCCCTCGACCAGCTCGACCAGGCGACAGCTGCCGTGCGGCTCGCGGTTCAGAACCTGGCCGCCGCGCCCGGCACCGAAGCGGCGGGTGACGCCGCTCACGCGCTGTCCGGCGGTGCCATCGATCCCTTCGTCTTCCGCTTCGCCATCTTCGTGCTGGCGATCTTCGTCGGCTACTACGTCGTCTGGTCGGTGACGCCGGCGCTGCACACGCCATTGATGGCCGTCACCAACGCCATTTCCTCCGTCATCGTCGTCGGCGCGTTGCTGGCCGTCGGCATCTCGGCCTCGGGCATCGCCACCGGCTTCGGCTTCGTTGCGCTGATGCTGGTATCGGTCAACATCTTCGGCGGCTTCCTCGTCACCCAGCGCATGCTGGCTATGTACAAGAAGAAGGAAAAGTAGGCCGCTATGAACGCCAACTTCGCTTCCTTCCTCTATCTGGTCTCCGGCATCCTGTTCATCCTGGCATTGCGCGGCCTGTCGCATCCGACCACCAGCCGCCAGGGCAACATGTACGGCATGATCGGCATGGGCATTGCCATCGCCACGACGCTGGCTCTGGCCACCCCTTCCGCCGGCCGCTTCGCGCTGATCGTGCTCGGGCTGCTGATCGGCGGCTCGGTCGGTGCGGTCACGGCACGGCGCATCGCCATGACCTCGATGCCGCAGCTGGTCGCCGCCTTTCACTCGCTGGTCGGTCTTGCTGCGGTCATGGTGGCGGCCGCCGCCATCTATGCACCGGAAAGCTTCGGCATCGGCACCGTCGCCGATATTCATGCCCAGGCGCTGATCGAGATGAGCCTCGGCGTTGCCATTGGCGCGATCACCTTCACCGGCTCGGTCATCGCTTTCTTGAAGCTCGACGGCCGCATGTCGGGCAAGCCGATCATGATCGGTGGCCGCCACTTCATCAACGCGGCGCTGGGCATTGCGCTGATCGTGCTGATTGTGCTGCTCGTCACCACCGAGTCCAAGCTGGTGTTCTGGCTGATCGTTGCCGGCTCGCTGGTGCTGGGCGTCCTTCTCATCATCCCGATCGGCGGCGCCGATATGCCGGTGGTGGTGTCGATGCTGAATTCCTATTCCGGCTGGGCCGCCGCCGCACTCGGTTTCACGCTCGGCAATCTGGCGCTGATCATCACCGGCGCTCTGGTCGGTTCATCGGGCGCCATCCTGTCCTACATCATGTGCAAAGGCATGAACCGGAGCTTCATCTCGGTCATCCTCGGCGGCTTCGGCGGGGAGACATCAGCCATTGCCAACGACGGCATCGAGCGCACGGTCAAGCAGGGCTCGGCCGAGGATGCCGCCTATCTGATGATGAATGCGCAAAAGGTCATCATCGTGCCCGGCTACGGCATGGCCGTCGCCCAGGCGCAGCACGCGCTGCGCGAGATGGCCGATAAGCTCAAGGCCAACGGCGTCGACGTCAAATACGCCATCCACCCCGTCGCCGGCCGCATGCCCGGCCACATGAACGTGCTCTTGGCCGAAGCCAACGTGCCTTATGACGAAGTGTTCGAGCTGGAGGACATCAACTCTGAGTTCGCACAGGCCGACGTTGCCTATGTCATCGGCGCCAACGACGTCACCAATCCCTCGGCTCGTGACGACAAGTCGTCGCCGATCTACGGCATGCCGATCCTCGATGTCGACAAGGCGCGCACCTGCCTGTTCGTCAAGCGCTCGCTTGGCTCCGGCTATGCCGGCATCGACAACACGCTGTTCTACAAGGACGGCACCATGATGCTGCTCGGCGACGCCAAGAAGATGACCGAGGAGATCGTCAAGGCTATGGATCACTGAAAAGGCGTCGCTGCCAACTCACTGCCGATCGTCGAATACAGCCCGGCTCCGCGCCGGGCTTTTTCTTGGCTGTTACCGGTTCTGAAGCTACGATGCCGACCGTCGTCTTGCAAACGGCGTCATCGTGGAGGTGCTGGTGCCCGACCCTGGTTCTGCTGCATCGCCGGCCGCCGATCTGACCGCAGCAGAGAAGGCGCCGCGCAAGCGCAGCCAGGCGGTAGTGGTCGTGCACGGCATGGGCGAGCAGCGGCCCATGGACACGTTGAGGGAGTTTGTCCAGGCCGTATGGAGCCACGATCCGGCCCGTGCACCGTTCTATGCCCACGTCGCCGATCCGGCCGACCCGATGGGTGCGAAGATCAACCAGAGCTGGATCACGCCCGACAGCCGGACCAATTCGCACGAACTCCGCCGGATCACCACGCCCTATGATGTCGATGGCCGCCGCACCGATTTCTACGAGCTTTACTGGGCCGACATCACCCAGGGCACGACCCGAAGCCGCCTTGCTGCCTGGGTGACGACCCTGCTCTGGCGCAAGCCCGTCGATATTCCGCGCGATGTGCGCAAACTCTACGTCGTCACGCTGTTGGCCACCATCGTCGTCCTCGGCGCGGCGCTGGCGCTCGCAACGTCGACCTGGCAAGGCTACATCTCCTGGACGACCGGTGTGCTTGTCACGGTTCTGGCGTCGTTCGTCATCTGGTCGGTGGACCAGTTTGGCTTGCCTTATTTCGGCGACGTCGCCGCCTATGTGCGGGCCGAAGCGGCAACGGTCGAGAAACGGGCGCTGGTCCGCGAGCGTGGCCTCAAGCTGCTGAAGCGTCTCATGATGGACGATGCCTATGATCGCATCGTGCTGGTCTCGCACAGCCTCGGGTCGATCATCGCCTATGATCTGTTGCAGATCTTGTGGGCTGATTTCAGGCCTAGAAAGCTGGAAGCCATTCGCGACAAAGCGCGGCTGAAGGCGATCCACGCCGTCGACAAAGCGACGCTGGCCGCCGATGCCTCCGCCTGGCCCGACAGCCTCAATGATCTCCCCGCATTCCGGCGCCACCAATGGGAGCTCTACCGGCAGCTTCGCGTCGGCGACGCCGATCATCCGCTGCCGTGGAAGATCAGCGATTTCGTCACGCTCGGCAGTCCGCTGACCCACAGCGAGTTCCTGGTGACCTACAACCTCGCCGAATTCAGGCGCGGCATCGCCGAGCGCCTGTTTTCGGCATGCCCGCCGATCGCCGACAGGGCGGCGGGCGGGACCATGCTCTACCAGGGAGGGCGCAGCCATTCCGGCAAGCCGCAGCGGGCGGTGCATCATGGCGCGGTGTTTGCCGCAACGCGCTGGACCAATATTTTCGACAGGGGCAATGGCTGGCTGACCGGCGACCCGATCTCAGGGCGGATGACGGAAAACTTCGGTCCCGGCGTGGAAAACATCCAGGTCGAGCTGCGCGGCTCGCTTGGCCGCGTCTTCACGCACAGGCTCTATTGGTCGCTGACGGCGAGCGGCGTCGAAGTCAATGCGCCGGTCGGCGCACGGCCGCGCTCGCACCTTGCCGTGCTGCGCGATGCGGTCGATCTCGGCCGCAAACTGGAAGCTGAGCTGTAGGCGGTGAGCACGACAATGCCGCGGCGGCACTTCAAGGCAAGGGTCCGCTTCGGGCGTAATCTTCCCGAAGCGGACCGAGTTCGCCTAGTCACCGATCAACGATTGGTCAGGAAAATTGCTTCCTCGTCGTCGCGCTGCCTGCCGCCAAGTGCTGCGGCCGCACTGGCAATGAAGGCGCCGATGACCAGCGACAGCGCGCCAATCAGCGAGAAGGTGGCGCCTGCCTTTCTGGCGGTGTCGGCCGCCTGCTGCGCCTTGACCTTGGCCTCCTGCGCTCTGGCGATTACTGCATCGACGCGAGCGGTGGCATCCGCTTCGGACAGGCCTGTGCGGGCGGCCACCAGCCGCGACAGATAGGTCTTGTCGTCGGCCGATATTTCGCCTGCTGCGGCACTCGCGATCAGAATGCGCGATGCCTGCGCCGATGCCGCGGCGTCGCTCTCCGGATTGGCGGCAGCGAGCCTTGCCGGATCGGCCGGGCGAAACAGCGTATCGACGAAATACGACGTGGCGTCGTTAGTCGAGGCGCCACCAGCGTTTGCGGCAGCACCTGCCGAAGCGCCCATTGCCGCGCCCGATGCCACAGTCGAAGCAGCCTGGACACCGCTGCCTATTGCGGCCGAAAGCGCCGTGCCGAGCACGCCGGCGACGAGCAACGTCGCCAGCGCCCAGGCCAGGAAACCGTGAGCGGTATCGCGGAAGAAGACTTCATCGGTGTGGATGCCGACCCATTTGGTGCGCAGGCGTCCGGCGAGGTAGCCGCCCAGCGCCGACGACAACCACTGCACGACGATCAGCCAGACGGCAGTGGAAACTGCGAAAGTGGTGACTGACGCACCCGAGCCGGACCATGGCGACACCATGCTCAGCCCAAGCCCGGAGCCGAGCAGCATCAAGATGAAGGTAAGCGTCGACGCAGCAAAGGCGCCGGCGACGATTGGCCCCCAGCTGACAGCGGGGGAAGCGGATTCCGTCGGTGCGGAAACGTCGGCAGTCGTTAGGGTGGACGGCATCGAAGCCCCCTACCTTGCAAACAGCATGATCAGAATAATGATCGGAATCGGGACTCCGAGAAGCCAGAGCAAAATGCCACGTCCCATGGATGCCTCCTGCGGCGATTGTGATCAACTACAATGCCTTGAAAGCCTTTCCGTTCCGGCGGTCCTGCTGATCTCTGTTGCTTGCAACAGTCGGCATCGGTGCGCCAAGGCGCACCAATGCACTTCATGCCTGCTGGCTGGGTATCTGAGATCGTGGCTCAGATGTCCAGATTGGCGACCGACAGCGCGTTTTCCTGGATGAATTCGCGCCTGGGCTCGACCTCGTCGCCCATCAGCCGCGAAAACAAGCTGTCCGCATCCGTTGCGTCATTGACCTTGACCTGCAAGAGCGAGCGCACATTCGGGTCAAGCGTCGTTTCCCAGAGCTGCTCGGCGTTCATTTCGCCAAGGCCCTTGTAGCGCTGCATGGTGAGGCCCTTGCGGCCGGTGGCAAACACGGCATTGAGCAGTGCCAGCGGCCCCGAAATGGTTTCCGAGACATCCTTGCGGCGCAGCACCGGCGGCTCGCCATAGATTTCCGCCAGACGCGGCGCATAGCGGTCGAGCTGGCGTGCGTCGGCGGAATTGATCAGCGCCAGGTCGAGATGTGCGAACTCCTTGACGCTGCGCACCGTTCGCTCGAAGACATAGCCGCCAATGCCCTCGTTCGAGGTCGACATGCGGCCGATCCAGCCGCGCTCGGTGTCCTCGGCGATAATGTCGAGACGGCGGGCAACACGCTCGGCCGTCTCATTGGCGCGGCCGAGGTCGGTGAAGATCTCCGGGTTGAGCGCGCCGGCAATCGCTGCCTGCTCGACCACGCCTCTGTTATAGCGGGTGTGCAATCCGTTGATGAGCTGGCGGACAGCCAAGGCGTCGTCGATGGCACTGCGCAGGTCCTGCCCGGCCCGCACCTCGCCCGTGCTGAGCGCAAGCGACGCTTCTTCCAGCCCGGAGCCGATCAGGAATTCCTCGAAGGCGGCTTCGTCCTTGATGTATTGCGAGCTCTTCCCGCGCGTCACCTTATAGAGCGGCGGCTGCGCGATGTAGAGATGACCGCGTTCGATCAGTTCCGGCATCTGGCGAAAGAAGAAGGTCAGCAGCAAGGTGCGGATGTGGGCGCCGTCGACATCGGCGTCGGTCATCAGGATGATCTTGTGGTATCGCAGCTTGTCGGCATTGAACTCGTCCTTGCCGATCGAGGTGCCGAGCGCAGTGATCAGCGTGCCGATCATGTCGGAGCCGAGCATACGGTCGAAGCGGGCGCGCTCGACATTGAGGATCTTGCCGCGCAGCGGAAGAATAGCCTGGTTCTGGCGCGAACGGCCGCCCTTGGCCGAGCCGCCGGCGCTGTCGCCCTCGACGATGAAGATCTCCGATTTTGCCGGATCGCGCTCCTGGCAATCGGCCAGCTTGCCGGGCAGCGAGGTGACGCCGAGCGAACTCTTGCGGGTAATGTCGCGTGCCTTGCGCGCGGCTTCACGCGCGGCCGCGGCCTGGATGACCTTCTCGATGACCGCCTTGCCCTCGGTCGGGTGCTCTTCGAGCCAGGTGCCGAGCGCTTCGTTGACCAGTCCTTCGACCACCGGACGGACCTCGGACGACACCAGCTTGTCCTTGGTCTGCGAGGAGAATTTCGGGTCGGGAACCTTGACCGACAGCACCGCCGTCAGCCCTTCACGGCAATCGTCGCCGATCAGCGCCACCTTTTCCTTCTTGGTCAGGCCCGAAGAGTCGCCATAGCCGGTTATCTGGCGTGTCAGCGCACCGCGAAAGCCTGCCAGATGCGTGCCGCCGTCGCGTTGCGGGATGTTATTGGTGAAGGCCAGCACGTTCTCGTGGTAGCTGTCGTTCCACCACATAGCGACTTCGACCGTGATGCCGTCGCGCTCGGCGCGGATCGATATCGGCTTGTCGAGCAACGGCTTTTTCGTCCGGTCGAGATATCGGACGAACTCTTCGAGGCCGCCATCGTAGTGCAATTCATGGCGCACGATGTCGGCATGGCGGGCATCGGTCAAAACGATGCGCACGCCGGAGTTCAGGAAGGCGAGTTCGCGCAGCCGATGCTCCAGCGTACCGTAGTCGAATTCGACCATGGTGAAGGTTTCGGACGACGGCAAAAACATGATTTCGCTGCCGCTGCGGCCTTCATAGGTGCCGGGGACCTTGTCTTGTTCATAACTGCCGGTGACGCGCAGCGGCGCGTCGGCATTGCCATGCGTGAAGCTCATCTCGTAGATCTGGCCGTTGCGGCGGATCTTCAGTTTCAGCCAGGCCGACAGCGCGTTGACGACCGACACGCCGACGCCGTGCAGGCCGCCCGACACCTTGTAGGAGTTCTGGTCGAACTTGCCGCCGGCATGCAGCTGCGTCATGATCACTTCGGCCGCCGAAATGCCTTCGCCGGTGTGGATATCGGTCGGAATGCCGCGGCCATTGTCGATGACCGTCACCGATCCGTCCGGATTGAGCGTCACCGTCACCAGGTCGGCATGGCCGGCCAGGGCTTCGTCGATGGCGTTGTCGACGACTTCATAAACCATGTGGTGCAGGCCCGAGCCGTCGTCGGTATCGCCGATATACATGCCCGGCCGCTTGCGAACGGCATCCAAGCCCTTCAAAACCTTGATGGAATCGGCGCCGTATTCGGCTTCAACGCCGTTGGCGATGTCGGTCTGTTCGCTCATGAAAACCTGTCTGATTGATGCCGTGTGCAGAGCGCGAAAAATCGGCTTCGAATCGCGCATTTCTAATGTCGTAGATATAGGCGCAAAAGGCGGTTTTTCCAAGGTTTGCAGGCATTTCCGGACGGAATGACAGTCACGTCGGCCGGCTACTGGCGCTTGGCTTCGATCCTGGCCAGCCGCTGACGCAGGAACTTGATCATGAATTTGTATCGCGGCGCCAACCGCCCGCTTCGGTCGAGCTCGAGCGTCATGTCGAGCGCCTTGGAAAGCACGGCTTTCGGATCCTTAGCGACTTGCGCGTAGTCGATATAGGCGACCACCAGGTCGCGCTGCCAGGTGGCGTTGTCCGGATCGGACCGGGCAAGTTTCTCGCGAATGGCCAGGCTGTCCTGATAGGCTTGCCGGGCTCCGCTGACGTCGCGCTGCTTTAGGCGCAGGGTGGCGACTTCGGACAGCGTTATCGACAAGTCACGCTGCCAGTCGGAATTGGCCGGATCGAGCTTGGCCAGCCGCTGCGCAATCGCGTAACTGTCCAGATAGGCTTTCAGCGCGCCTTTGTGGTCGCCCTGTATCGCCAGGACGCCGGCGACCTTCTCGAGGCAGACGGACAGGTCGCGCTGCCATTCGGTGTTGTTCGGGTCGCCGACGGCGAGCGCGCTGGCCTGCGAAAGTGCCTCACGATAAGCCGAAAGTGCCGCAGGCCAATTCTGCTGGTCGCTCAGCGCATTGCCGATCTTGGCGTTGCCGACCGACAGGTCGCGTTTCAGCTCGGTGTCGTCCGGATCGCGTTTCGCCAGGTGCTTGACGATCGCGAGGCCTTCCCTGTAAGCCGCCAGCGCCCCGGCGGCGTCGCCGCGTTCGCGCAGCAGGTCGCCTATCGTATCGTGGCTGACCGAGACGTCACGCTGCCGGTCGGCGTCTCCCGGTTTGTCCGCCGCCAGCGCCAGCCGCACCTTCAGGCTCTCTTCATAGGCCGCCTGTGCGTTGTCCAGTTGGCCTGCGACATGGGCAAGGTGACCGATCTCATCGTAGGTGATGGTCAGGTCGCGCTGCAGTTCGGCACGGTCGGGCTCTCCGGCGGCGAGCTGTTTCTTGATCGACAGACTTTCCTGGTAGACCTCTGCGGCGCCGGCCAGATCGCCTTGCGTCGCCAGTACGTTGCCGATCTTGTCGTCGGCCATGGCGAGGTCGCCGAACCACTCCAGATTGTCCGGTTCTGCCTCGGTCAGGCCCTGCAGAATGGTCTTGGCGGTCTCATAATTCTGCAGCGCTGTCGGCAGATTGCCTTGCGCCATCCGCACATTGCCGAGCTTGACGTGGCTGACGGCGAAGTCGCGCTTCACGTTGAGATCGGTTTCATGATGCAACCGCCGTTCGAGATCGGCTTGCAGCGCTTCGAAGGCGCGGCCGGCCGCATCGATATTGCCGACCGTGGTATAGAGCTTGCCGAGTTCGTCCAGCGTGCGGATCAAGCGGTCGGCATCGTCGAGCGACAGCACCACCTGTCCGGCTTCGCCATAAAGCGCGAGCACCGACTCATAGTCCCTGATGGCTGTGGCGTAGTCGAGGTCGGCGCGCGCCGCCCCGCCGGACAGATAGCGCGTTGCGGCCTCGGAGAGCGTGCGGCTGACGAAATTGGCCTTCAAAGCGTTGCGCGAGACATTATCGATCTCGGCTGCCTCGGCGAGCTTTTTGCGCGCCGCATCGAACGCTCCCAGCGAAAGCTGCTCTTCGGCCTGCCGGCGCAACGCTGCCACCCGCAGATCGTCGGATCCAAGCGTCTGCATTTCGCGTCGCACCTTGACGAAGGCGTCGGCTGCCTCACGCAGCCTGGCGTTCAGACTGTCAGCGGAAAGGTGGCCGGAATCGGAACTGATCAACGCGCCATAGAGCGGTGCCAGCGGCATGTCGGCGTCGCTGGCGATCTTCTCCACCTCGCCGCGCATCTGAGGCGTCACCTCGGCCATGGCGAGCAACAAGCGTTCGCGCTCGGGCAGTTTCTCCTTGGCTGTCGTGGCAAAGAACAGCTGCGGCAGGCCGCTCTCGACATAGGGCAATTGCTTGCCGCGCGAGAGGTCGTAGACCTCCTGCTGCACGAGCGTCAGCACGGAGCGGATCTCGAGTCCATCGGTGCCGAGATATTTCGTCAATGCTGCGGTGAACGGCGAATTCTGGCCGGTCCCATCCGCGGCCGTCTCGCCGGGTGCCGCCGAGAAGGCAAACAGAATGTTTTCTGCCCGCCCGACGCGGCCAAGACCCGGCCGGACCTTGACGCCGACCTCTTTTGCCAGCGCCGTTGCGCCGCGGCCTTCGCCGCCCGTAGCCGCAAACGGATCGCTGCGGCAGGCATCAAGCACGATCAGTCCGACCTTGCTGGTGGCGGCGACGGTCGTGCGGATCTCCTCCAGCGGCAGGCTGGTCTTTTCCAGCGCATCGAGCGACGACGCGTCTGCATCGACCGGCAGGAGCCGATTCTCGCCGGCGATCTCGACGCCATGGCCGGAAAAGAACACTACTACCACGTCGGCGCCTTTGGCATCCTCGCGGAAATCGTCGAGCGCCCGGCGCATGCGCCGCAGGTCGCGGTTGGTTTCGAGGAAGACCTCGAAGCCGAGTTTCCTCAGCACCGTTTCCATCACCTCGCCGTCGTTGACGGGATTGGCGAGCGGCCGGATCAGCCGGTAGTCGTTCTCGGCGATGACCAGCGCAACGCGCCGCTCCGCCATGGCAGCGGAGGCCGTCGAGAGGATCAGCAGCAAGGCAAACAGAAGACGCAAATCGAACCGCCCCGGCCCGGTCGTTTGCCGGAGCATTCCATCTCTTTATGGCATGAGCAAGTTATGGCATCGGCAAGCTCGGCCGTTCGCGTTGTCAGCCGACCCGCATCGGCTTCAGCGCTTCGCTCCAGCGGAACAACTCGTCCAGCATGGTCCTGGCCCCGCCGAGCACCTGCTCGCTGGGCAGGAAGGCGCCGGTCTCGTCGAGCAGCTTCTGGTACATCGGCAGCGCTACGCCCTCCGGGATCGGCATGACGCCGACCGCGGTCAGCAACGGTTTGACCGCCTGCGCCGCTCGCAAGCCGCCGGAGACACCGCCATAGCTGAGGATGGCGGCCGGCTTGTATCGCCATTCCCTGAGCAGGTAGTCGACCGCGTTGACGATCGCCGGAGCGGCGAAATAATTGTATTCCGGCGCTACGAAGACGAATGCGTCGGCGGCGTCGATTGCTTTCGACCAGGCTTTCGTGTGGCTGTTTTCGTATTTGCCGAGTCTCGGATGATGCGGCTCGTCCAACACCGGCAGGTTGAAGGCGGCGATATCGGTGAGCACCGGCTCGAATTTCCCGTGTTCGCGCGCAAAGCTCTCCAGCCACTTTGCGAAAACCGGTCCGGCGCGGCCCGGCCGCGTGCTGCCGATGATGACGTTCAACTGGTGCTTCAAGGCAGGCTCCCGCCGGTTTCTGACATCTGTGGTGCTGCCACCTAAGACACGCAGCCGGACACAGCAAGCAGGCACTTTCCGGTGCCCTGGTCACATTCCAGAGAGCGGATGCTTCGCCTTGTCGTCCAGTCACATGGACGCCTGCCTTGCCCGCCACTACATTGAGGTGTCAGCGGAGTAAGCCATGGACAGTCAGCCCGTCCCCTTCGTCCCGCCGGCGCCGAAGCCGCGCACAGCGCCGCCCTCGACGCTGGAGATGATCCGCATCGTCTACCGCAATCCGCTCGAGCTGTGGGGCGAGCCGACCTATAACGAGCCCTGGATTTCGGTGACCGGTATCGGTGGGCCGCTGGTCATCGCCAACGATCCCGGTCTCATTCGCCACGTGCTGGTCGATAACGCCAAGAACTACAAGATGGCGACGGTTCGCCAGCTGATCCTGCGGCCGATCCTGCGCGACGGCTTGCTGACCGCCGAGGGCGAGGTGTGGAGGCGTTCACGCAAGGCGATGGCGCCGGTGTTCACGCCGCGCCATATCTTCGGTTTTGCCGAGCCGATGCTGAGGCGCACGCGGGAGTTCGTCATGCGCTACGAGGGCGGCGGTACGTTCGACATCGCTCACGACATGACGCTGCTTACCTTTGACATCCTGGCCGAGACGCTGTTTTCCGGTGAGATTTCAGGCGAGCCGGGCAGCTTTGCCAAGGAGATCGACCGCCTGTTCGAGACCATGGGTCGGGTCGATCCGCTCGACCTTTTGCGTGCGCCCGACTGGCTGCCGCGCCTGACCCGCATCAGCGGCCGCAAGACCATGGCCTACTTCCGCAAGATCGTCACCGACACGGTGCAGATGCGCGAGGCGCGGTTGAGGCGTGCTCCGGACACGGTGCCGCAGGATTTTCTCACGCTGCTGTTGCGGGCGGAGGGACCGGGCGGGCTAACCCGGTCCGAGGTCGAGGACAACATCATCACCTTCATCGGCGCTGGCCACGAGACTACGGCCAGGGCCCTCGGCTGGACGCTCTACTGCCTTGCCGAAGCGCCGTGGGAGCGCGAAAAGATCGAGCACGAGATCGATGCGGTGCTGGCGCGTGAGCCCGACCCGACGAAATGGCTCGACGCCATGCCGCTGACACGCGCCGCCTTCGACGAGGCGCTCAGGCTCTATCCGCCGGCGCCGTCGATCAACCGCGAACCGATCGAGCCCGAAACCTGGAACGGCCTCTACATACCGCGGCGTGCCGCGGTGCTGGTGATGCCGTGGGTCGTCCACCGCCATCGGAAATTGTGGGACCGGCCGGACGCTTTCATGCCGGAACGCTTCCATCCGGGGAATCGCGAAAAGATCGACCGTTTCCAGTATTTGCCGTTCGGCGCCGGGCCTCGCGTCTGCATCGGCGCCAGCTTCGCCATGCAGGAGGCAATCATCGCGTTGGCGATCATGCTTTCGCGCTATCGTTTCGATACCACCGCGCAAACCCGACCCTGGCCGGTGCAGAAGCTGACGACGCAGCCGCAAGGCGGGCTGCCGATGCAGGTCACCAGGCGCGCGCCGTAGGCAACCGGACGTCCGTTCGTGTTACACGGCGGACTTGCGCTGGAACTGGCCGGCGGCGCGGTAGCGCCAGAGATAGCTTGGCAGGATGGTTCCGATCGAACGCGGCTGGATACCGAGGCCGGCAAGCGTCCTGTTGTCCTTGACGGCGTCATCCGACACGACATTGTGCTGGCGCAACAGCAGGACCTGGTCCTTGGTCAACAATGGATTGGGCAGCAGCCCGAGAATTGATGCCTGGAGGTTCGCCAGCCACCATGGCACGGGCAGCAAAAAACGCTTGCGTTCGATGATGACAAGCAGCTCTTGCATGCACTCCCTGAAGGTAAGCACCTGCGGCCCGCCGAGTTCATAGATCCGGCCGCCCTGGACCTTGCCGTCGACCGAGTGCGCCACCGCCTCGGCGACGTCGCCGACATAGACCGGCTGGAATTTCGTCTGCCCGCCGCCGATCAGCGGCAGCACTGGGGAAAAGCGGGCCATGTTGGCAAAGCGGTTGAAGAAACCGTCCTCCGGCCCGAAATTGATCGATGGCCGCAAGATCACGGCGTCTTGGACCGTCTCAAGAACGGCCTTTTCGCCGAGCGCCTTGGTACGCGCGTAGTCCGATTGCGCGTGGAGGTCCGCTCCCAGAGCCGAGATGTGGGTGAGGCCGGCGCCGACGGCGCGCGCCGCTTCGGCAATAGCGCGCGCGCCGAACTCGTGGACGGCAGTAAATTTCTGCCGGCCGGCCTCATGCGCGATCGCCACCAGATTGACGACATGGTCGGCGCCTTGCACGGCGCGGTCGACCGACCAGCGCACCCGGACATTGGCCTGCACCGGCTGGATCTGCCCGACATTGCCAAGCGGTTGCAAATGACCGGCGAGATCGGGCCGGCGGCAGGCGACCCGGATGCGGTAGCCGCGCTTGGCCAGCGCCCGCACGACATGACGACCGACAAAGCCGGAGCCGCCGAAAACGACGACGAGCTTTGGGGTCTGAAGGATTTCGGTCATGGCTGGCTCCGGCGGGCTATCCAGATGGCTTGATTGAAGCCGTTTCATAGTCGGTTTCGCGCCAAAGGCAAAGGGCGACCATAGGTCGCCCGGCACTGTTGAAGCATGATTTTCCGGATCCGTTCGAAATGGCAGAAACGCCGTCGAGGCCCGGCTTTACGGCAACTCCATTAGGAACAGGAACCTTTGTTCGGTAGGCGATTTTAGATGTATGATTTGATTCCGAATGGAGGATATTGCCGATGACGACAAAACGCGTTGCGATCTTCGCTCTGGCTTTCGCAACAGGCTGCAGCATTGGTGCCTCGGCATTCGCGGCAAACCGGCATCACCACCAAGCGCAACCCGATCGCTACGTTCCCGCCAACGGCGACATCATCGACATTCTGTTCGGTGGCCCGCGCTACTATGACAACCACCTGTTCACGACGGCCGCCGAACCCTGCTCCTACAACAGGGTAGGACCGGACGCGAATGCGGTGAACGTCATCAACGATCATCATTGCGGGAAGTAGGCTCGCGCTCCCGGATCGGCCGGCCTCCTCAGCCGCTCATCCGACAAATGAATTCCTTCAGGACGAATAGCGCGCGGCGAATTCGGAAATGCGTTGCACCACGGCTTTCGGCGCGCTTATGCCGCGCGCCGCCGCCTTCTCTGCCGCTTCTGCCCGGGCACGCCCCGGCACATGCACGCCATAGCGCCGCCGCAACCTGTCGAGTTGGTCCTTCATCCGTTTCTCGAAGTCCGGATCGAGCAGCTTGGGCTCGACGGCGAGCACGAACAGGCCGGTCCCCGGACTGTCCGGCCCGCCGCTGAACCATGGCGCATCGAGCGACCAGTTGGCGCCCGACAGGCCCGCAGCCAGCACCTCGACCATCAGCGCGATGTTGGCGCCGCGCTGGCCGCCGAAGGCAAGCATGGCGCCTTTCATGGCGGCTGCCGGGTCCGTGGTTGGATTGCCGCTGGCGTCCAGCGCCCAGCCTTCGGGGATCTTCTTGCCGTCCTCGGCCGCCTTGCGGATGTTGACGAAGGCGGTGGCGCTCGACGACTGGTCGATGACCAGCGGCGCCCCGTCCGTGGCGGGTGCGGCAAAGGACATCGGGTTGGTGCAGTAGACCGGCTTGACCGAGCCTGAGCCGGCAAGCACGGCCGGGCCGTTGGTGGCGGCGAACGACACCAATCCCTGCGCGGCCAGCCGTCCGGTGAAATAGCCGAGCGCGCCGCAGGTGTAAGCATTCTTCTGCGAAAAGATGGCGACGCCGAACAGCCGCGCCGCCTTGGCGAGGTCATCGATCGTGCGGTCGAAACCGGTATGCGCTAAGCCGCCGCGCGCATCGGAAAGATAGACCGCGAGTGCCGGCCTGGTGATCACCGGATCGGCGTTGCCGTCGATACGGCCAGCTTCCAGTGCTTCGAGATAATCGATGAAGTGCGACAGCCCGACGGTCGACAGTCCTTCAGCCTCGGCCGCGACGATCGAGGCAGCCAGCGACTGCGCCGCCTCTTCGTTGGCGCCGGCGCCAAGTGCGGCCATCCGGCACAGCCCTGTCGCCTGGTCGAGACTGAGTTGCATGGCAGCTGCCCTGAATTCGCGACTTTAACAGCCTTAGCCTAGCTTGCTCGGGATCCGCGCCTCGAGCCTGCGGAAACCGAACACCAGGATACCGGTGATGGACATATAGACCAACGCCAGAAGCAGCAAGGGTTCGTAGGTGATGAATAGATCCTGGCGCACCCGCGAGGCTACGGCGTAGATGTCGACCATGGTTATCGTTGCCACCAGCGGTGTTGCTTTCAGCTGGAGAACAGTTTCACCCGCCAGCGTCGGCAGTGCCCGGCTGATCGCCTGCGGGAGCCATATGCGCCTGAAGATTTTCCAACGGCTCATGCCGAAAGCGCGGGCCGCTTCGAGTTGGCCATGCGGTACCCCGGCGAAGGCGCCACGCATCACTTCGCCTTCATAGCCGGCACACGAGATCGTCAGAGAAAGAACGGCGTAGGGCCATGCCTGCCTTAGAATGGGCCAGAGGAACGACTCGCGTATCCAAGGAAATTGCGGAAACAGCGAACCCAGTCCGTAGTAGAGCAGCCAGAGCTGGAGCAGCAGCGGCGTGCCGCGAATAATCGTGCAGAACACCTTGGCCGGCACACTCAAGATCGGCGGGCCGATCACCTGCGCAAGGCCGAGGGGAATGGCCAGCGCGATGCCCAGCACCGACGTTACCACAAGCAGCCAGATGGTCCGCCATATGCCTTGCAAGGCCAGCGGCAGATAGGCGGGCAGCCAATCCCAGCGCATGAGGAAAATCGATGCCACTACGACAACCAGCGCGATCAGGATCAGCGCTATGCGGTGCGGCTGCATCCACAGCGAGGCCCGTGCGGCGGCGTCAATGACCGGAGTTTCGGCGGCCATCAATGCGATCCCGCGATCGAGGGCATGCCGCGTCGTGCCCAGCGCTCAACGCGCCCGATAGCGATGTTGGAGACGAGGGTCAGGACGAGATAAAGCGCGCCCGCCGCCATGAAGAAGGTGAAATAAGCCTTCGTCGCGCCGGCTGCCGTCCGTGTGGTTTGGGTCAGTTCATTAACGCCGACGATCGCGAGAAGCGCGGTGTCCTTGGTGGCGATCAGCCACAGATTTGCCAGGCCCGGAATGGCGAAGGGCAGCATCGCCGGCAGCGTTATGCGCCTGAGAAGCAGGCCGGGAGGCATTCCATACGCCCGGGCGGCTTCGATCTGGCCTTGCGGAATGGCGCGGATCGCGCCGCGCAAGACTTCGGTGGAGTAGGCGCCCTGCACGACCCCGAGCACACCTATGCCGGCGACAACCCCGTTGATATCGATCGCGGCATAGCCGAGCGCGGTAAGCAACTGGTTGATGAGGTCGGTACCAGCGAAATAAAGCAGCAGGATCAGGACCAACTCGGGCACGGCGCGGACCACTGTGGTGTAGACTTCCAGCAGGTCACGGACCACCGGCCCGCCATAGAGCTTGCCATAGGCGCCGCCGACGCCGATCACAAGACCGACCCCAAAGGAACCGAAGGCAATTCCGACCGAGTTTGCCAGCCCGTGCAGAAGGTTGAGACCCCTGCCGTTCGGCGGTTCGAAGGACAGCAATTCCAGCGAACTGGCTCCGAACATGGTGGCGAGAACGTCGCTCAGCTTATGTCCCCCTGGACTTCCGGGTTGAGGCGCCAATGATGTATCAAGCCGGACGTGCCATCGCGACGATGGCGGCTAGGCCTGCCCGGCTTGATGCCGCTGCCGTCAGTTGGACTGCGACTCGCCGCCGTAGATGTCGAAGTCGAAGTACTTCTTGGTGATTTCGGCATACTTGCCATTGGCTCGGATCGCCTTGATTGCGGCATTGAGCTTATCCTTGAGCTCGGTGTCGCCTTGGCGTACGCCGGCGCCGACGCCAGGCCCGAGCACTTCCAGGTCCGGTGCGACATAACCCTTGAGGTCGCAGCACGCTTTGCCTTGATCCGACTTCAAAAATGCGTCGAGCGCGATCGAATCGGCCTGGGTGGCATCGATCCGGCCGGCGGCGAGATCCTGATTTGCCTCGTCCTGCGTCTGGTATTCCTTGATTTCCGCAGCGTCGGTGAAGTGCTTCTTGGCGTAGGCGGCGTGCACCGTGGAGGCCTGAACGCCGACTATCTTGCCCTTCAGCCCCTCTGGCGTCGCATCGAATTTCTGATCCTTGGCGCCGATCACCGCGGTCGGCGTGTTATAATATTTGTCGGAGAAGTCGATTTCCTTCTTGCGTTCGTCGGTAATGGACATCGAATTCATGATTGCATCGATCTTCTTGGTTTTAAGCGCCGGGATAAGGCCGTCCCATGGGACTGGCGTCAATACGCAATCCAGCTTGGCTTCGCCGCAGATGGCGTTGACGATGTCGACTTCCCAGCCGCCCCACTTGCCGGAGGCATCCTGCGAGTAAAACGGCGGATAGGCTTCAGGCGAAAATCCCACCTTGATCTGTTCGGCGCTTGCCGAAAATGCACCCGACAATGCGATCAGCGTGGCCGCGAGCACCGTTTTGAGAAAAGGTTTCATTTCTTTCAGTTCTCCCATTTTTGCTTTGACGTTCCCGTCTGCTTTCTCGCAAGTCATCCAACATTGCGCAGAAACTGCTTCAGCCTTTCGGATTTTGGTGCGCCGAAGATCTGTTCCGGCGGCCCTTCTTCCTCGACCAGCCCGTTATGGAGGTAGACGACGTGCGTCGCGACCTCGCGGGCAAACTTCATCTCATGGGTGACCAGCACCATGGTGCGACCTTCGCGCGCCAGGTCGCCGATCACCTTCAGCACCTCACCGACCAGCTCCGGGTCGAGCGCCGAGGTCGGCTCATCGAACAGCATGACGCGCGGATTAATGGCCAGGGCCCTGGCGATCGCGGCGCGCTGTTGTTGGCCGCCCGACAGATAGGCGGGATAGACGTCGCGTTTTTCGGCAAGGCCGACGCGGGCGAGCAGCTTTTCCGCCTCGCCGATCGCCACATCGCGCTTGACGCCGAGCACATGCACGGGAACCTCGATGACGTTCTCGATCAACGTCATGTGGCTCCACAGATTGAAGTTCTGGAAGACCATGCCGAGCTTGGAGCGGATGCGTTCGATCTGCTTGCGGTCGGCGGGCACGGTGTGGCCGTGGCTGTCGGCCTTCAACCGGATCTGCTCGCCATTGACCCGGATGATGCCGCTGGTCGGGTTCTCCAAGCAGTTGATGCAGCGCAGCAGCGTGGATTTGCCCGAGCCTGAGCCGCCGATGATGGCGATCACCTCGCCGTCGCGCGCCGACAGCGAAACGCCCTTCAGTACGTGCAGGTTGCCGAAATTCTTGTGCAGGTTCTCGACGTGGATGGCTTCGGCAGCGCCGTTTTGCGCCGGATGCTTCAGGGCGGTGACGGGCGCTGTCATCGTCGCGGCGCCCCGCGGAGCAACCGAGGCAGTCCTTGCTGGAATTTTTTACCCATTACCCGTCACTGGACAGCGTTCCGATTCTCAAGATGGACCGTTCCCCTTGTCTCCGTCAACCGCAGTTTTTTGGACCATTGATCACCGCCTGCCGAGTGGCTATTGGCAGGAGGGGCGCGTTTCAGGAGAATTTAGTGGGCAAAGCATACGGGTCGCAGTCGATGGCCGGGACGCTGCAGCGCGTGCTGATGCGCTCCGCCGCCAGCGCTATGCGTCGGGCCGAAGCGCTGGATTGGCACTATGGCCCCGGCTTTGATCCGCAAAAAGCGGCGGCCCAGCATGATGCGCTGGCCAGGCTGATTTCTGTCTCAGGCGCCGAAATCGAATGGCTGAGCGACGCCGATGACGGGCTTGCCGATTCGGTCTTCACCCACGATCCCTCGCTGATGACCGACCACGGCGCGGTTATCCTCGCTATGGGCAAGGCGCTGCGCCGGCCCGAGCCAGGCTTGCACGAGGCAGCCTATGTGCGCATGGGCATCCCTATCCTCGGTCGCATCGAGGCTCCCGGCCAGGTCGAGGGCGGCGACTGCGTGTGGGTGGATGCAAACACGCTGGCCGTCGGCCGCGGCGTGCGCACCAATCAGCTCGGCATCCAGCAGCTCTCCAACCTGCTTTCGCCCAAGGGTATCCAGGTCTACGGCTTCGACCTGCCGCTCTGGCAAGGCGAGGAGGCCTGCCTGCACCTGATGTCGGTGATCAGCCCGCTCGCCGACGATCTGGCGCTGGTCTATGCGCCCCTCCTGCCGGTCGCCTTCCACCAGATGCTGCGCGAACGCGGCATTCGGCTGGTCGAGGGCGACGCCGACGAATTCTTCGCCTCGAATGGGCTCAGCCTCAACGTCCTGCCGACCGCGCCGCGCCAGGTTATCGCCGTTGCCGGTTTTCCGAAGACGGCGGCTGCCATGCAGGCCGCTGGCTGTACGGTCTCGACATTCGAGGCCGATGCGCTGTGCATTGCCTGCGAGGGCGGCCCGACCTGCCTCACACGCCCGGTGCTAAGACAATGACGACCATCGGCGAAGCGCTCATCACCTTGCTCGAAGCGCACGGCGTCGACACAGTCTTCGGCATTCCCGGCGTACACACGGTCGAGCTCTATCGCGGGCTTGCGCGATCGAAGATCCGTCACGTCACGCCGCGCCACGAGCAGGGCGCCGGTTTCATGGCTGATGGCTATGCGCGCGCCAGCGGCAGGCCGGGCATCGTCTTCGTCATCACCGGGCCGGGGCTGACCAACACCATCACCGCCATGGGCCAGGCGCGCGCCGATTCGGTGCCGATGCTGGTAATCTCGGGCGTCAACGCCACACCGACGCTGGGCAAAGGCCTTGGCCATCTGCATGAACTGCCAGACCAGCGCGGCATGATGGAGAAGGTGGCGCTGTTTTCGCACCGTGTCACCGACGCCGGCGAGCTGCCCGGCGTGCTCGCCCGCGCCTTTGCGCTGTTTTCATCCTCGCGTCCGGGTCCGGTGCATATCGAGATCCCGACCGATGTCATGAGCCTGCCTGCCAACGGCATCGTGCCGCTGCTGCGGAATTCAGCGCCGCCCGAGCCGGATGTGGCGGCAATTGCCCGGGCGGCAAGGCTGTGCGCGTCTGCCCGCCGGCCGCTTATCCTGGCCGGCGGCGGCGCCAAAGCGGCCGAAGCGCCGTTGCAGCGCCTTGCCGAGAGGTTGGGAGCGACGGTCGTCCAGACCGCCAATGCGCGCGGCCTGCTCTATCGCCATCCGCTTGGCGTGCCGGCCAGCCCCAGCCTGAAGGCGGTGCGTGCGCTGATGGCCGACGCCGATCTGGTCATTGCCGCCGGCACCGAATTCGGTCCGACCGACTATGATGGCTATGGCGACGGCGGTTTTGTCCTGCCTGCCAACCTGATCCGCATCGACATCGGCGCCGACCAGCTTGCCCGCCGGCCGGCCCGGATTTCGATCCAGGCCGATTGCGGTGCAGCGCTCGAGGCGCTGGGTGCCGAACTCGGCACGGGCCAGGCGCAATCGGTCGACGGCGCCGCTCGCGCCGCCGCGACGCGGCAAGCGGCCTTTGCCGAGATCGGCCCGGCTATGCAGGCGCAACTGCGCGCCGTCGAGACGATCCGCGATGCGCTGCCTGGCGCGATCATCGTCGGCGATTCGACCCAGCCGGTCTACGCCGCCAACCTCTATTACGATCATGACCGGCCGGCCGGCTGGTTCAACGCGGCCACCGGCTTCGGCGCGCTCGGCTATGGGCCGGCGGCGGCGATCGGCGCCGTCCTTGCCAGGCCTGAGGCGCCGGTCGTTTGCCTCACCGGCGACGGCGGCTTCCAGTTCACCCTGCCGGAACTGGGCGCCGCGCTCGACGCTGCGGCGCCGGTGATCTTCGCCGTCTGGAACAATCGCGGCTACCGCGAGATCGAAACCTCGATGCTCGACGTCGGCGTCGAGCCGGTCGGCGTCTCCCCGGCACCGCCGGATTTCTGCAAATTGGCCGAAGCCTACGGCATTGCCGCCGAGCGGATTTCCGGCGCCGGCGGCTTGGCGGACGCGCTTGGGCGCGCGCGGGCGACTGGACGACCTTACGTCATAGAGATTTCGGTTGAGTGATCGCGCGAAAGGCGCGACCTTCCGGATCGGCGGCGCGCAATGACGGAGCGGTCGAATATGACGGAAACACTGGACGGCAGACATATCGTGGTGACCGGCGGCACCGGGGCCCTTGGCGGCGCGGTCGTAGGGAAACTGCTGGAGCAGGGCGCGATCTGCCATGTGCCCAACGCTCACGCTGCCGCGCCTGCACATTTCCCCTTCCCGGCGCATGACCGCGTCAGGCTGGCGCATAACGTCGACCTCGCCGACCCTGCCAAGGTCGACGCCTTCTATGCCAGCGTTCCGAATTTATGGGCATCGGTGCATCTGGCCGGCGGCTTCACCGCCGCGCCGGTCGAGAAGATCGAGCCCGCCTCCTTCGCCGAGATGATGGACACCAACGCCCGCACCACCTTCCTGTGCTGCCGCGCGGCGATACGCTCGATGCTGGAATCTTCCGTGCCGGGCCGCATCGTCAATGTCACCGCGCGAGCCGGGCTCGACCCGCGGCGCGGCTCCGGCAAGGTGGCCTACGCCGCCGCCAAGGCGGCAGTCGCCGCGATGACCGTGGCAATGGCCGAAGAGCTGAAGGGCAACGGCATCCTGGTCAACGCCGTGGCGCCCTCGACGCTCGACACGCCGGCCAACCGGGCTGACATGCCGAACGCAGATTTCAGCAGATGGGTCAGCCTTGAAGCGGCCGCCGAGGCCATTGCCTATCTCGCCTCGCCGGCCAACATGGCCATCAGCGGCACGCTGGTGCCGCTTTACGGCAGGGCCTGAGCCTGCGGCTCGTCACAAGCAAAAGGTCACAAGCAAAAGCCCCGCCGGATTGTTCCGGCGGGGCTCTTTTGTTTCGTTTATAACCCACGCGAAGCGCGGTGTTGGCTTAGCTGCCCTGCTTCTTCAGCGCGGCGCCAAGGATGTCGCCCAGCGAAGCACCTGAGTCGGTCGAACCGTATTGGGCGACCGCTTCCTTCTCTTCGGCGATTTCCAGCGCCTTGATGGAGACCTGCAGTTTGCGGGTCTTCTTGTCGAAGGCGATGACGCGGGCGTCGACCTTCTGGCCGACGGTGAAGCGCTCGGGGCGCTGCTCGTCGCGGTCACGGCTGAGATCGGAGCGCTTGATGAAGGTCTCGATGCCGCTGTCGACCAGCCGCACTTCCAGACCGCCATCTTTCACGCCGATAACCTCGCAGGTGACGACTGCGTTCTTGCGCAGTTCGCCTGACGTCGCGGCTTCGCCGACCGTGTCCTTGGCCAGCTGCTTGATGCCGAGCGAGATGCGCTCCTTGTCGATGTCGACGTCGAGCACCTGCGCCTTGACCATGTCGCCGCGATTGTACTCCTCGATCACCTGCTCGCCCGGACGGGTCCAGTCGAGGTCGGAAAGGTGGACCATGCCGTCGACGTCGCCTTCGAGGCCGATAAACAGGCCGAACTCGGTCTTGTTCTTGACCTCGCCCTCAACCTGGCTGCCGACCGGATGGCTGCGCGCGAAGGCTTCCCACGGGTTTTCCAGCGTCTGCTTGAGGCCGAGCGAGATGCGGCGCTTGGCCGGATCGACTTCGAGCACCACAACGTCGACTTCCTGCGTTGTCGACAGGATCTTGCCGGGATGCACGTTCTTCTTGGTCCACGACATTTCCGAAACGTGGATGAGGCCTTCGATGCCCGGCTCCAGCTCGACGAACGCGCCGTAGTCGGTGATGTTGGTGACGGTACCCTTGATCTTCTTGCCGATCGGGAACTTGGTGCCGATCTCGGACCACGGATCGCTCTCGAGCTGCTTCATGCCGAGCGAGATGCGGTGGGTTTCCTGGTTGATGCGGATGATCTGCACCTTGACCGTCTGGCCGATATTGAGGATTTCGGTCGGATGGTTGACGCGGCGCCATGCCATGTCGGTGACGTGCAGCAGCCCATCGATGCCGCCGAGGTCGACGAACGCACCATAGTCGGTGATGTTCTTGACGACGCCTTCGACCACCTGGCCTTCTTCGAGGTTCTGCACGATTTCCGAACGCTGTTCGGCGCGGCTTTCCTCGAGCACGGTGCGGCGCGACACTACGATGTTGCCGCGGCGGCGATCCATCTTGAGGATCTCGAAGGGCTGCGGGTTGTGCATCAGCGGCGAGACGTCGCGGATCGGGCGGATGTCGACCTGGCTGCGCGGCAGGAAGGCCACGGCGCCGTCGAGGTCGACGGTGAAGCCGCCCTTGACCTGGTTGAAGATGACGCCTTCGACGCGTTCGCCCTTGGTGAACTTCTCTTCGAGACGGACCCAGCTCTCTTCGCGGCGGGCCTTCTCACGCGACAGCATGGCTTCGCCAAGCGCATTTTCGATACGCTCGACATAGACCTCGACCGTGTCGCCGACCTTGAGCGTCGTGTCCTTGCCCTTGACGCCGAATTCCTTCAGCGGCACGCGGCCTTCGACCTTGAGGCCGACATCGATGATAGCCATGTCCTTCTCAATGGCGGTGATGATGCCCTTGACGACCTGGCCTTCGCCGGAATGGCCGGCGGAAAATGATTCTTCGAGCAGGCTCGCGAAATCATCGCGAGTGGGGTTTGCAACTGACATAGTTTCTCCTGGAATGCCTCGCATCTGTCGCGGGACGGGCGCCGTGGGTTAGCGTTGCGTTGGCCTGCCGGCGTTCCGGGCAAAAAGCCCTTGGCCGCCCTTGAGCGGCAATTCCGGCGCATGAAGAATGCTGGCAGGCTGGTTCACGCCCGATATGGGAATTCTTTTTGTCGCCGGCAATCGGCGGCGGCAGGAAAACCCAGGCTCAGGCTTTGTTTCTCTTGGCCAGGACGTCGTCGATGATCGCCCGTGCTGCCAGAAACGCGGCTTCTATAGCCATTTCCGACGTGTCGAGCAAGTGCGCGTCGACAGCCGGCTTCAATGGCGAGTCCACGCGGCCCATGTCGCGGTCGTCGCGGCGCACGATATCGGCAAGGATTTCGTCGAAATTGGCAGTGCCGCCGATGCTCTCGATTTCATCCAGCCGCCGCTTTGCCCGCACCTCGGCACTGGCCGTGACATAGAGTTTTACGTCGGCATCGGGACAGACGACGGTGCCGATGTCGCGGCCGTCGAGCACCGCGCCAGGCGGTGTTCTTGCGAAGTCACGCTGTTTCTCGACCAGGATGCGCCGCACCGACGGGATCACTGCCACTTTCGAAGCCGCCTCGCCAACGGCGTGTGCCGAAAGCACTGCGCGGTCGAGCTTTGCCGGATCGACCTGCCGGGCCGCGGTTTCAGCGGCCGAAACATTGTCGAGCGGCAGGCCGAGCCGGAGCAGCGCATGCGCCACCGCGCGATAGGTAAGGCCGGTGTCGAGCAGGTTCAGCCGGTAGTGGTCGGCCAGCCGTCGGGCCAGCGTGCCCTTGCCGGCGCCGGCCGGGCCGTCAATGGCGATGCTGAAGGGGGTGCTCATCGGCTGCCTGCCGCCTTTGTCCGCTTGGCAACAGGCCACCGCGCCTTCGTCATCCCAGGGCGCAGCGATCGCGTAGCGGAGCGAAGACCCTGGGATCCATGCCGTAACATCAGACGAAGAATGCTGCGAACCAGAATTCTGCACCGTTGCGATGTTCTGACGTCACGGCATGGATCCTGGGGGCTTCGCCGCGTCGCTTCGCTCTTTGCTTCGCCCCAGGATGACGAAGGGAAGGATGTTGGCGCCCAATCTCCAAGGTTTGCGATTGCCATCAACTGTCACTCGATCTCCGCCCCCAGCCCCTTCATCAGCCCCATGAATTCCGGAAAGCTCGTAGCAATCATCGCCTGGTCGTCGATGGTCACAGGTTTTTCCGTCGCCAGCCCCATCACCAGAAAACTCATGGCGATGCGGTGGTCGAGATGGGTCTGGACGATGGTGCCCTTCCCGTTGGGGTGTTGGCCGAGGCCCTTGCCGCCGGGTTTTCCGCGCACCGCGAGCGAAGCCTCGCCCTCGGTGCAGTCGACGCCGTTGAGCGTTAGCCCGTTGGCAACCGCCGACAGCCGGTCGGATTCCTTCACCCGAAGCTCTTCCAGCCCGAGCATCAGCGTTTCGCCCTCGGCGAAGCTGGCCGCCACGGCAAGCACCGGATACTCGTCGATCATGGTCGGCGCTCGTTCGGGCGGCACGGTGACGCCCTTCAGCTCGGAATAGCGCACGCGCAGGTCGGCGACGTCCTCGCCGCCTTCGTTGCGCGGGTCGATTATATCGATGCGCGCGCCCATTTCCTGCAGCGTCAACAGAAGTCCGGTGCGGGTCGGGTTCATCAGCACGTTTTCGATTGTAATGTCCGAGCCCGGCACGATCAGCGCCGCCACCAGTGGAAAGCCCGCCGAGGAGGGGTCGCCTGGCACCGCGATGGTCTGCCCGGTGAGCTTGCCCTGGCCTTCGATGAAAATGTGGCGCACGCCGCGCTCGTCGGTCTCGACCGACAGATTGGCGCCGAATCCCTTGAGCATCTTTTCGGTGTGATCGCGCGTCATCACCGGCTCGATGACGGTGGTGATGCCCGGCGTGTTCAGCCCAGCCAGCAGCACCGCCGACTTGACTTGTGCCGATGCCATCGGCACGCGGTAGGTGATCGGCGCGGCGTGTTTGGGCCCGTGCAGCGTGATCGGCATGCGGTCGCCAGGCGTCGCCTTCAGCACCTGCACGCCCATCTGGCGCAGCGGCTCGAGCACGCGGCCCATCGGCCGGCCGGACAGCGAGGCGTCGCCGATGAAGGTGGTTTCCATGTCATAGGTGCCGACCAGGCCCATGGTGAGGCGGGAGCCCGTGCCGGCATTGCCGAAATCGAGTGGGCCTTCCGGCTGCAGCAGCGCGCCATTGCCGGTGCCGCGGATCACCCACTCGGTGCCATGCTTCTCGATATGAGCGCCCATCGCCTTCATGGCAGCGCCCGTACGCATTACGTCCTCGCCTTCCAGCAGCCCGGTGATGCGGGTTTCGCCAGAGGCCAGGCCACCGAACATGAACGAGCGGTGCGAGATCGACTTGTCGCCCGGCACCCGTGCCGCACCTGAAAGGCCAGATGATTTGCGGGCGGTGGCCTGTTTCGGGGCAGCAGCGTGCGACATGGTTCTTTCCTGGAAACGCCGGCGCCCGGCTATTTTCTTCTGGTTTGCGCGGTCTCCTATCATGGCGGACCGAAATGGTCATCCCCTTGGTACGCAGGCCTTCGAATTCACGCTTTTTGGGACGCCGGCTTTTCGCTTTGACAGCGCCGTAAACTCTGGTTAAGGGGACCAAACTTTCATCGACGAGGCTTGCTGTGGCAAAACCCGAACTTGGCACCAAACGCATCGACCCGGAGACAGGTCGAAAATTCTATGACTTGAACAAGGACCCGATCGTCTCGCCTTACACGGGCAAGAGCTATCCGCGCTCCTATTTCGAAGAGGGCAAGATCGCCGCCCTCGAGGAAGAAGAGGAAGTTGCCGAAAAGGAAGTGGACGCCGAGGAGGAAGAGGGCGTCGAGGTCGTCTCGCTCGAAGAGGCGGACGAGGACGCCAAGGCCGACGAGCTTCCCGATCTCGCCGATGACGAGGACGACGTCGACCTTGGCGATGATGAGGATGACACGTTCCTTGCCGACGAGGAGGAAGAAGACGACGACGTTGCCGACATGATCGGCGTCGGCGACGACGACGACGAAGTCTGAGCGAACCGCATTCGCCGGCTTTCGCCGCGCCGCCTAGAAAAAGCGGTCGTTGAAGGCTTGATATTGACTTAAGGCGGGGTTAGAAGCCGCCTGCACGAACGGCGCGGTCTAGAAACCGCGCCGGATCTCTTCGCCGGAAACGGCGCCGGCGAACTGCCGGAGTGGGGCCATAGCTCAGTTGGGAGAGCGCTTGAATGGCATTCAAGAGGTCGTCGGTTCGATTCCGATTGGCTCCACCAGTTCTCTTCGCGAAAATCAGCAGAACGGCCGCCGGTCCCGGGCTGGCCGCCATCTGTCGCGGACCTAGCTGAGACAAAATGTATGGCTAGCCGACCTCGGCTCGCCGTCCATCTAAAATGGTGAGCCCGTGCCCGGTCTGGACCAGGCAGCGGGCTGAAACGACCGCTGAGCAAAACTCCGTTACTTGTTGCAGTTCTGCATATCTGACGTCATGGCGCCGCTTGGGGTGTTGTTGTCGGTGTCGTTGCCTGCCGTATCCTTGCAGCGGTCCCCCATACCGTTTGTCTGCGGCGTGGTGGCGTTCGTTGCATTCGGATCGATCTGGTTCGGCGTAGTGGTACTGGTCCCGTTGTTGCCGCTGTTGCCGGCGGTGCCCGTGTCGACGCCGGTATTGCCGTTCATACCAGTTCCGCCAGTTCCCGAACCGGTTGATTGTGCCATGGCAGATGTGGCCAGGCCGATAGCAAGTAGGGATGCAGAGAGAATTTTCATCATCTTAGTGTCTCCATCGAGTTGCATCGCTGGATCGCGATCTATACCCAACGAGAGTTTTTCCAGGATGTTCCGTTCGACAGAAATAGTGATCGATACAGTCATTATGAGAGCTTTGTTGTTCGTCGTTTCGTGAATGGCGCCACGACAGTGGGTAAAAGGCGTGCCGCAAGCCGGTGTGTTGCCGGAAGCGCCAGCACCAGCGGCTCGTCGGGCAGGCCATGGACGATCAGCTCCGGGGTCGAGAGCGGGGATGCAGCACGCCGAGGTCGATCTCGCTGGCGGCGAGTGCTCTTTCCAGCAATGGCGAATTCATCCCGATGAGATCCACCTCGATCTCCGGATAACGGCTGCGAAACATCCGCACCGCCTCCTTATCGAATCGAAACGGCCCGTTTCATTCCAATCCTGTGCGATCCCCTGATCGTCAGCAGCATCCAGCCTGTGCGCAACACGGAGCGTCGGCCATGGCGCGCTCGACGGGCTGTGATGCGGTTGATAAGCCCTCTCCTTAAGGAGAGTCGAAGACATGACGGTTGCGATCGAGATGGGCCACACGAGCGCAGGCGCCCCGGCGGCGCTGGATCTTGAAGAACTGCTGGCGACGCGCCTTTTGGTGCAGGGCAATTCGGGCTCCGGCAAGTCCCACCTGCTGCGCCGGCTCTTGGAGCAGAGTGCGCCCTGGGTGCAGCAGACGATCATCGATCCCGAAGGCGACTTCGTGACACTGGGCGACCGTTTTGGCCATCTGGTGATCGACGCCGAGGAGCATACCGAGCGCGGCCTGCAGAGCGCCGGCGAGCGGGCGCGCATCCACCGCGTCTCCACGGTGCTTAATCTCGAGGGGCTCGACGCCGAGAACCAGATGCGGCGCGCCGCCGCCTTCCTCGGCGGACTTTTCGAGGTCGCCCGCGATCACTGGTATCCGATGCTGGTGGTGGTGGACGAGGCGCAGCTGTTCGCGCCGGCGGTTGCCGGCGAGGTTTCGGACGAGGCGCGCAAGCTCTCTCTCGGCGCCATGACCAACCTGATGTGCCGTGGCCGCAAACGCGGGCTGGCCGGGATCATCGCCACCCAGCGGCTGGCCAAGCTTGCCAAGAACGTCGCCGCCGAGGCTTCCAATTTCCTCATGGGCCGGACCTTTCTCGATATCGACATGGCGCGCGCCGCCGACCTGCTCGGCATGGAGCGGCGCCAGGCGGAAGCCTTTCGCGACCTCGAGCGCGGGCAGTTCATGGCGCTCGGCCCGGCGCTGTCGCGCCGTCCGCTCGGCTTGCGCATCGGCCCGACCGATACAAGCCCGCGCAACGCGACGCCGCGCCTGATGCCGCTGCCGGAATCGGGACTGGAGGACGCGCGCGCGATCATCCTGGCGGCCCCGCCGCCCGAAACCGTCCGGCCGCAGCGCCGGTCGTCGCCGGACCTGCTCGATCAGCTGATGGCGGCAAAATCGGCGGCGCTGGAAATCCGCCCCGAAGCGGTGGAGCCGCCGATCAGCGCCGAGGACTTGGCGGAGCGGCGCGAGCGTGTCGACCGGGTGCTGCGCGCTGTGCTGGCGCAACCCGACGCGGGCTTCCGTGTCATCGGCGTGCTCTATCAGGAGTTCGTGGTCCGCTGCCGCATAGAGGGCCTCGCCTCGGTCGTGCCGGACCTGCCCGCGTTCCGCCGCATGCTGACGCGCGCCCGCGCCGGCCTCGGCTCCGACATGGCCGACGATGACGCCTGGCAAGATGTCTCGGCGCGCGCCTCGCTGCTGCCCGAGGATATGCAGGGCGTGTTCATGATGATCGCCCGCGCGGCCAAGGAGGGGTGGCCCTGCCCGAGCGACGCGGCGATCGCCCGCGCCTATGGCTCGCACTCGCTGCGCCGCGCCCGGCGCCTGCTGACCTATATCGAGGAGCAGGGGCTGATCGTCTGCCAGCTGGATGGGGTTGGCCGGCGGACGGTGACGCTGGTGGAGCTCGCCTGGGCGACGGCGCCGGGCGATCCGAATGCCGAGGAGGCGGAGCAGGGGAGGGTGGTGGGATGATGGGGAGGGCGATTTGGGCGAAAGCTGGCGTCGCTCAACAGCAGCAAAGCCAAAAGCGGTCATCGCCGAAGCATTATTCAGACGTCGCGTTTGGGCCGAAAGTGGACCGGCGGCTTCTTGGTGCGAGATGTGAGTGAGCCGGCGGTCTGCACGGCAAAGGGTTTGTCCTGATGTCAATTAGTGCTGCCAATATCTGGCGGTGGATGTTTTCTTTGCTCACGATGAGCGACGAATGTTCGGTAGGGCAGAGGAGGTGGGGAGGTATCGCAACGTCCCGTTAGCACGGCCGCCCGCTAGACTAACTCGCTGCCATCAGGACGGTACTCTCCGGCGACCACCGCAGCACCACTTCCTGGCCCTCCGCCAGCTTGTCAGCACCGGTGTTCTGCACGATGACTTTCAGCATCTGTCCGCCACGTTCGACGAAGTAGGTGCTGCTATTGCCGGCAAAGATGCGTTTCGACACTTCCCCCCGCAGCACGTTCGCATTGGCCGTATCCGGAGCCGCAGCATCGGTGAAGATGCGGATCCGTTCGGGCCGTACGGCGCAACTGGCCTTTGCACCAGGGGCAAGGTTGGCGCCAGATCCAGCGAAAATCGCCGTGCCGTCCGGCAGCCGGATGCCGTTGCCTGTGCTCTCGCCACGAAAAATGTTGGCATCGCCGAGGAAGGTGGCGGCGAACTCGCTCTTCGGCCGATTGTAGATCTCCTCGGGCGGGCCTTCCTGCACCAGCTTGCCGTCTCGCAGAATGCCGACGCGGTCGCTCATCGTCAGCGCTTCTTCCTGGTCGTGGGTGACGAAGATTGTGGTAATGCCGATCTCGCGTTGGATGCGCTTGAGCTCGAGCTGCATTCCGACGCGCAGCGCTTTGTCGAGAGCGCCGAGCGGCTCGTCGAGCAGAAGTACACGCGGCTTGGTGATGATGGCGCGAGCGAGCGCCACCCGTTGGCGCTGGCCGCCGGAGAGCTGGTGTGGCCGGCGACCACCGAGCTTGCCGAGTTGCACGAGGTCGAGCGCCCCCTGCACCTCGGCAGCAATCACTGCCTTGGGCTCGCCGCGCACGGACAAGCCGAAGGCGACATTGTCGGCGACGCTCATATTGGGAAACAGCGCGTAGTTCTGGAACACCATGCCGATGCGCCGTTTTTCGACCGGCACCCGCTCGACGCTCTCGCCTCCGATCGCAATGCGGCCAGAGTCGGGAAAGTCGAAGCCGGCGATCTGGCGCAGCAGCGTGGTCTTGCCGCTGCCGGAGGGACCGAGCAGGGCGTAGAAGCCGCCGTCGGCAAAATCGATGGAGAC
>NZ_JAMYOA010000014.1:0-179116 GCF_040319515.1 Mesorhizobium sp. M0909 | reverse complement strand
ATAATTGGGGCCGAATAGGTGTTGTGGTGGGCTTATTAGTTAATCTTATTTATCGTTCCAAACTTTTGAGGGGCCCTTTGAAATTGGGCGCGCGGCCCCTCGCCGGGGCGCCTGGTTCTCAAGCGGCCATGACCGCCGGCATCGGATGGATTGCATGGAACGGAACGCAAAGCCGGTTCCAGGTGTTGATCATGCCGAGCGCAACCGACAGCTTGACCAGCTCCTCTTCCGAGAAATGCTCGAGCGTCCTTGCATAGAGTTCGTCCGAAATATCGTTGTCGGCGATCCTGGTCAGCGCGTCGGTCCAGGCGAAGGCAGCGCGTTCGCGCTCGGAAAACAGCGGCGATTCCTTCCAGGCGGAGACCAGATAGAGCCGCTGCTCGCTTTCGCCGTCGCGGCGCGCTTCGCGGCTATGCATCTCGACGCAATACGAGCAGCCATTGATCTGCGACGCCCTGAGCTTGATCAGATGCAACAGGCTTTTTTCGAGCCCGCATTCGTCGACTGCCTTGTTGAGCGCCGACACCGCCTTCATGATCTCCGGCGCCGCGCCGAAAAATTGCAGCCTCTGTTTCATCGTCTGTAGCCTTTCATGCTTGCTTGGTTGAACTTGATTTCTGCGGCCGCTGATGGCGCTCGACGAAGGCGCAGTTCGCGGCGATCGAACGGGGATCGGCATCGGCCGTGTATTCTGCAACGATGTCGGACAGCCGGGCGTCGGCGAGCGCGGCGCGATAGGCGCGCTCGGCCTTCAGCATGGCTACGTTGATGCCGCAAGGTTTGACATAGACCGAGGCATCGAGCTTCGCTGGGCCGCGCTGGCGGATTTCGGCGCAGCGGAAGGCCGGTTCGCGCCCCTCGACGGCCAGCACGATATCGAGCAGCGTTATGCGTTCCGCCGGCCGCGCCAGCCGGTAGCCGCCGTATGGCCCCGGCACCGATTCCAGAATGCCCGACGTTGTCAGCATGTTGAGATGCTTAAGCAGATAGCTCGGCGACAGCCCGAACGCTTCCGCCATGGCAGCACCCGGCATAGTCGCCGCGCCTTCCATGCCGGCTAGCATGGCGGCGCAGTGGATGGCCGCTTCGACGCCCTCGCCCAGCTTCATTTCGCTCTCCTATTCATGGATACATGTTATCCTGGATAAGAGGCATCCGCAATATCTATTTGAAAAAAGCGGCGCCCGCAGGTGCCGCTTTCCCACAACGCGCTGTTCGCTACTCCGCCGCCACCTTGGCCATCGGATTGTTCGGATGCGTCGTCCAGTTGGCATAGATCGGCGACACCGGCCTGCCGGTGCGCTGGTCGATCACGCCGGCCGCCAGCGGCTCCATGGTGATGCAATTCTCGACCGGACAGACATTGACACAGAGATTGCAGCCGACACATTCGGCCTCGATCACCTCGAAATGCCTGACGCCGTCGACCATGCTGGTGATCGCCTGGTGCGAGGTGTCCTCGCAGGCGATGTGGCAGCGGCCGCATTTGATGCAGGCGTCCTGGTCGATATGCGCCTTGGCGACGTAGTTGAGGTTGAGATACTGCCAGTCGGTGACGTTGGGGGTGGCGCGGCCGACGAAGTCGTCCAGCGAGGCATGGCCCTTCTCGTCCATCCAGTTTTCCAAGCCGGCGATCATCTCCTGCACGATCTTGAAGCCATAGGTCATCGCCGCCGTGCACACCTGCACATTGCCGGCGCCGAGCGCCATGAATTCGGCGGCGTCACGCCAGGTGGTGATGCCGCCGATGCCGGAGATCGGCAGGCCCTTCGTTTCCGGATCGCGCGCGATCTCGGCCACCATGTTCATGGCGATCGGCTTCACCGCCGGGCCGCAATAGCCGCCATGCGAACCCTTGCCGTCGATCGTCGGCTCCGGCGCGAAACTATCGAGACTGACGCCGGTGATCGAGTTGATGGTGTTGATCAGCGACACCGCGTCGGTGCCGCCGGCAAGGGCAGCGCGTGCCGGCTTGCGTATGTCGGTGATGTTGGGCGTCAGCTTGGTGATGACAGGCATGCGGGTGTTGGCCTTGCACCAGCGCACCACCATTTCGATGTATTCCGGCACCTGACCGACCGCCGCACCCATGCCGCGTTCCGACATGCCATGCGGGCAGCCGAAATTGAGTTCGATGCCGTCGGCGCCGGTCTCCTCGACCACCGGCAGGATCGCCTTCCAGGCATGCTCCTCGCACGGCACCATCAGCGAGACGACTATTGCCCGGTCGGGCCAGTCCATCTTGACCTGCTTGATCTCGCGCAGATTGACCTGCAGGTCGCGATCGGTGATCAGCTCGATGTTATTGAGGCCGAGCAGACGACGGTCGGCGCCCCAGATCGCGCCATAGCGTGGCCCGTTGACGTTGACCACCGGTGGGCCCTCTTCCCCGAGCGTCTTCCACACCACGCCTCCCCAGCCCGCCTTGAAGGCGCGGATGACGTTGTAAGCCTTGTCGGTCGGCGGCGCCGAGGCCAGCCAGAACGGGTTCGGCGACTTGATGCCGACGAAATTGTTGCGGATGTCTGCCATGCTCATGCCCTCCCGTTCGAGGTCAGTGCCCGATGAATGCTCTCCGCCGCATCGCGGCCTTGCGCGACGGCTGAAACAGTCAGGTCGTCGCCGCCGAAAATGCAGTCGCCGCCAGCCCAGACATTGGCCAGCGAGGTGCGCCCTTCCGCGTCGACCTTGATGCGGCCGGCTTCCAGGGCAAGCAAGGCTCCGCTGCCGTTGAGCGCAGCCGGGACAAAGCTCTGGCCGATCGCCTTGAACACCTGATCGGCGACGAGCGTCAGCCGCTCGCCGGTGCCGACGAGCCGGTCGCCGTCCATCGCGGTGTATTCGAGCTCGATCGCCGACACCTTGCCGGCGTCGGCAATGACCCGCTTCGGCTGCAACCAGTGCCGGATGATGACGCCGTTGGCGGCAGCCAGATCCTGTTCGAATTCGGAGGCATTCATGTGCTCCGGGCCGCGCCGATAGCAGATCGTCACCTCTTCGGCACCGAGCAGCTTCGATTGCACCGCCGCGTCGATCGCCGTCATGCCGCCGCCGATGACAACAACACGCCGTCCGACCGGCAGGCTGGCCAGATCACTGGCCTGACGCAGCTCGGCAATGAACTCGACGGCATTGGTGACGCCTTGCGCCTCCTCGCCGTCCGCTCGCAAGGCATTGACGCCGGCAAGCCCCATGCCAAGGAACACCGCATCGTAATTCCTGATCAGGTCCGACAGCTGGTAATCGCGGCCGAGCGCCTTGCCGTTCTGGATGTCGATGCCGCCGATCGACGTGACATAGTCGACTTCGGCCTGAGCGAAATTGTCGACGCTCTTATAGGCCGCGATACCGTACTCATTGAGGCCGCCGGGCTTCGGGCGGGCTTCCAGGATGGTCACGTCGTGGCCATGACGGGCAAGCCGATGCGCGGCCGCAAGCCCGGCCGGTCCGGCGCCGACCACGGCGACCGTCTTGCCGGTCGGTTCGGAGCGTTTGTAGAACTGCTTGTTTTCGGCCATCGCGACATCGGTGGCGTAGCGCTGAAGGCGACCAATCTGCACCGGCTTGCCTTCTGCCACCTCGCGCACGCAGACCTCTTCGCACAGCGTCTCGGTCGGGCAGACGCGGGCGCACATGCCGCCCAAAATATTCTGGTCGAAGATCGTCTTGGCCGAGCCGATCGGATTGCCGGTCGCGATCTGGCGGATGAACAGCGGGATGTCGATCGAGGTCGGGCACGCATTCATGCACGGCGCGTCGTAGCAGAAATAGCAGCGGTCGGATTCGACCAACGCCTCGTGATGATCGAGCGGCGGATGCAGATCGGAAAAATTGTCGGCATATTGTTCCGGCGAAAGTCGCCCGCCGGCAATGCCTTGCTTGAACTGGCCTTCTGGCATCGTCAGTTCCCCATGTTCTTGTTTTGGGGAAGGCTAGCACGTTTTATTTTTTTATCAATTGGTCAATTTTCGGCGCAAGCCGCTGGAACGGTTCAACAAACATGATAATCAAACTCATATTTCGAGCTGCCTGATGGCTCTGTCGAAAGGCCGAAATGCCGCTTCGTCGGCGCTAGGCGCTTGCATAAGCTTGAGCACTTGATGCCATCCCCCGCGAACGAGGAAGAAACGCATAACAACCATGCGGATGCACGTCTCGCCGGCTAAGCCGCCACGAGCGATATAGGCCGCCGGCGTTCCAGCCGGGAGTATAGACCGAAGATCCTCCGCTGTGGGACAATCCAAACACAAAGCGCGCAGGTCACGGGCTGTGCGCCATAACTTTTTTTGGCCGCTGTCTGATTTTCGTCGCGAAGATCGTCCTAGAATGGATCGCGCATGATCGATGTACAAACCGCAAGGAGCACGACAATGCCACAGTCCCCGATGCCCTTCTTCTGGTACGAGCTGATGACCACCGATCTCGACGCCGCCGAGGCGTTCTACACCTCAGTGGTGGGCTGGAGGGGGCAGCCTTTCGAAGGGGCCTCGGGCATGCCGCGCTATATCGTCATGAATGTCGGCGAGCGCGGCGTCGGCGGGCTGATGACGCTGCCCGAGGACGCGCGCAAGATGGGCATGCCACCGGCCTGGATCGGCTATATCCTCACCAGGGACGTCGATGCCGCAACGGCGTCCCTCAAGAAGGCTGGTGGCGTGGTTCACCGCGAGCCCGACGACATTCCTGGCGTCGGCCGCTTCGCCGTCGTTGCCGACCCGCAAGGCGCGATATTCAACTTCCTGCAGCCCAGCGGCCCCGACCAGCCGCCGCTGCCATCGTCGACACCCGGCAACATCGGCTGGCATGAGCTCTACACGTCAGACTGGAAGGCGGCGTTCGATTTCTATTCCAGCCAGTTCGGCTGGGAGAAGGGCGACGCCATGGATATGGGTCCGATGGGCGTCTACCAGCTCTTCGCCTTCGGCGGCGAGCCCGTTGGCGGCATAATGAACAAGCCCGAGCAGATCCCGGCGCCGGCCTGGCAGTTCTATTTCAACGTGCCCGGCATCGACGCGGCAGCCAAGCGTGTCACCGACAATGGCGGCAAGATCCTCATGGGTCCGATGGAGGTTCCCGGCGGCAGCTGGATCGTGCAGTGCACGGACCCGCAAGGCGCCCATTTCGCGCTAATGGCACCGACGCGGTAACAGGCCGCGCCAATTGCGGGGCCGCCTTCGTGCGGCCCCAAGGCTGCAGCACTCCTCACGACTCTCTCACCGACAGTTGATGGCAGGCCGGATCATGTGAATGGTCCGGCCTTTGGCCATGACCTATGGCCGGGCGAGGTGAAAATGGAGTCGTAGATGAAGCTTTTCGAAGGCCTGGCCGGATATCAACCGTTCGCTCTTGCCGCCTTGCGCATCATGACAGCGCTGCAGTTCATCGAGCACGGCACTCAGAAACTTTTCAATTTCCCTGTCGGCGACCATGCCGGCACCCTGAGCGGGCTGTCGCTGACTGCGGCCATCCTGGAATTCGCCGGCGGCATCCTGCTGGTATTGGGGCTTTTCACCAGGCCGGTGGCATTCCTTCTCAGCGGCGAGATGGCGATCGCCTATTTCATGGCGCACATGCCGCGCGACTTCTTCCCGGTCAACAACGGCGGCGATGCGGCAATATCGTTCTGCTTCATCTTCCTCTATCTGGTGTTCGCCGGCGCCGGCGCCCTGGCGCTGGACAACCGCCGGGTTTCGTAATTGACCGTCTCCCGGCCGTGGGCCCGCTGCCTCCGGCAGCTCCCCGGCGTTCGGAACCTTTCGCCGTGCCACCGGCACGGCGAATTCGCTGTGCGAACCGGTTCCTCACCCTCTCATCCGTTCGAAATTCGCGTCGAACAGTGGGGTCGGCTGCATGCGCGCGGCGTGGCGTTTGCCCAGAAGCTCAATCTCGAAACCGTAGGCTTCGTCGGCAATCTCTTTCGGCACATAGCCGATGGCGACGGACTTTTTTGAATGATGCGCGTAGCCACCCGACGTGACCCAGCCGCGCACGGCACCGCCATACCAAATTGGCTCGTCGCCGATGACGTCGGCATCGGCAGCATCGACGACAAAGGCCCGCAGCCGCAGTCTGCCGCCTTGCTTGCGCTCGGCAAGCGCCGCCTGCTTGCCGATGAAATCGGCCTGCTTGCCGTAGGCGACGAAGCGGTCGAGGCCGGCCTCCAGCGGCCCATAGATCGGCCGGTATTCGCGCGCCCATGAGCCGTAATTCTTCTCGAGCCGCAGCGCATTGAGGGCGCGCGAGCCGAACAGGCCGATGCTGAATTCCTCGCCCGCCGCCATCAGCGCCTGATAGGCAGCACGCTGATATTCCGGCGCCACCCAGATTTCGTAGCCGAGGTCGCCGGTGTAGCTGACGCGCCCGACCAGGCACGGCGCCATGCCGATATCCATCCTGCTGATGGCCGTGAATGGAAAGGCCGTATTCGACACGTCAGATCGTGTGACCTTTTCAAGAAGCTTCCGCGCGCTCGGCCCGGCGATCGATAAGCCGGTGAGTTTTGCTCCCAGCGCCTCGATGCTGACAGAGCCGTCCTTCGGCAGATGCGCTTCGAACCAGCGCATGTGGTACTGCTCGGCGACACCGCTGCCGGCCAGGAACCAATCCTTACTTGCACAATTTGGACCGCCGAGATTGGCCAGCGTGAAATCACCGATCAGCCTGCCGTCTTCCTTCAGCATCGGCGCTAGCGTCATGCGTCTGGGCCTTGGCAGCTTGCAGGCCAGCAAGCGGTCGAGCCAGGCTGCAGCGCCCTCGCCGGTTACTTTGTATTTGGCGAATGACGAGATTTCCGACAGACCAACGCGTTGCCGAACCGTCTCCACTTCTTTCGCGACATGCTCGAAATCAGTCGAGCGGCGCCAGGAGAATTCGTCCTTGACGCCTTCGGGCGCATACCACAGCGGCACCTCCAGCCCGAAGGCGACGCCCCATTGCGAGCCCTTCGCCGACAACAGATCGTAGACCGGTGTCGTCTTGAGGGGCCGGCCGGCCGGTAATTCCTCGTTTGGGAAGCGGATCGAAAACCGCCGCGAATAGTTTTCGCGCACCTTGGCGTTGGTGTAGGCCATTGTGGCCCAGTCGCCGTAGCGCGAAACGTCCATCGCCCAGATATCCGCGCCGGGATCGCCTTCGATCATCCAGTTCGACAGCGCCAGCCCGACGCCGCCGCCCTGCGAGAACCCCGCCATGACACCACAGGCCACCCAGAACCCCGGCAGGCCGCGCACCGGCCCGACCAGCGGATTGCCGTCCGGCGCGAAGGTGAAGGGTCCGTTGATGATCTGCTTGATGCCGGTGTTCTGGAACGCCGGGAAATGCCGGAAGCCGACCTCCAGCGACGGTGCGATGCGGTCGATGTCGGGTTCGAGCAGTTCGTGGCCGAAATTCCATGGCGTCTGGAACTCGGACCATGGCTTGTTGGCCTTTTCGTAAGTGCCCATGAGCATGCCGCCGCGCTCCTGGCGCAGATACAGCTCGCCGTCGAAATCGACTGCATGGATGATCTCCGTACCGGTCTTCTGGTTCCAGGCGGCGACTTCCGGCATGTCCTCGGTGATCAGGTACATGTGCTCCATCGCCAGCACCGGCAGCTCCAGCCCGACCATGCGGCCGACCTCGCGCGCCCACAGGCCGCCCGCGTTGACCACATGCTCGGTCACCACCTCGCCCTTGTTGGTAATGACGCGCCACAGCCCGTCGGCGCGCCGCACGATGTCCTCGACCTTGGTGAAACGCTCGACCTCGGCACCGAGCTTGCGCGCGGCCTTGGCATAGGCGTGGGTCACGCCCGACGGATCGAGATGACCGTCCTCCTTGTTGCGGACCGCGCCGACGAACTGCTTGGGGTCGAGCAACGGCATCAGCTCGGCAGCCTCATCAGGCGATATCTCCTCGAGCTCGATGCCGAGATAGCGGCCCTTGGCGACGACGCCGCGCAACCAGTCGAGCCGCGCCTCCGTCGCGGCCAGCAAGACGCCGCCAGTCAAATGCACGCCGGTCGCCTGCCCCGACAGTTCCTCGATCTCCTTGTAGAGCGAGATCGTGTATTTCTGCAGTTTGGCGACGTTGGGATCGCCATTGATCGTGTGCATTCCGCCGGCCGCGTGCCAGGTCGAGCCGGAGGTCAGCTCGTCGCGCTCCAATAGAACGACGTCGGTCCAGCCATGGCGGGCGAGATGGAACAGCACGGAGCACCCGACAACGCCACCGCCGACAACCACGACCTTTGCATGTGATTTCATAGGATTCTCGTTATTTCAAAGAGTTGGATGGGTTTTATGATTCTGAAGGAGAAGAAATCCGAGAACAGTGGCGCTTAGGGCTCGCCCGCCCCGATCGCTTCCTTGCGCTTGACCAGGTACGCGTCCAGCGCCTCGCGCCTGGAGATTTCCATCACCGGCTCGACATAGTCCTCCAGCGCCTTCTTCCACAGCCTTGTCGCTCGCGCCGTGGCGTCTAGCCCACCAGCTTCCTGCCAAGCCTCGAAATTCTGCCAGTTGGACAGCATAGGCTGGTAGAAGGCCGTGGCGTAGCGTTCCAACGTGTGCGGCTCGCCGAAGAAGTGGCCGCCGGTCGGCACCGCACCCAGAGCTTCGACGGCGAGCTCGGCCTCGTTGACTTCGATTGGGCGCAAAAACTCCATCATGTGCTGGATCATCTCGACGTCGATGATGAACTTTTCGAACGACGCAGTCAGCCCGCCCTCCTGCCAGCCGGCGGCGTGGTAAATGAGGTTGCCGTGGCCGAGCACCGCGCCCCACAGCGCCATCAGCGTCTCATAGGCGCCTTGCGCGTCGGCGGCATTGGAAGCCGAGCCCGGCGTCGTGCGGTAAGGCAACTTGTAGCGCCGCGCCAACTGTCCGGACGCTATATTCGCCTTGGTGTTTTCAGGCGTACCGAAGGCCGGTGCACCCGACTTCATGTCGACATTGGAGGTGAAGGCGCCATACATCACCGGCGCGCCGGGGCGGACGAGCTGCGTCAGCACCACCCCGAACAGCGCCTCGGCATTCTGCTGGGCGAGCGCCCCGGCAAGCGTCACCGGGCTCATCGCTCCCATCAGCGTGAACGGCGTCACCGCCACCGACTGGCCGAATTCGGCCATGGTCATCAGTCCCTCGGCCATCATCTCGTCCAAGCGGCGCGGCGAGTTGACCGAAATGATCGTGGTGACGCCGGGATCGTCCCGCATCTCGTCAACCGTCAGTCCGCGCGCGATTGCCATCATTTCGATGCCGTCGAGCGCCCTGCCGCGGCCGATGGCCGAGACGTGAAAGCTTTTGTCGGTCAGTGTCAGATTGGCGAAATAGGTGTCGAGGTGACGGGAATTCGCCGGCAGCTCCACCGGCGCGCAGACCTGGTTGCCGAGCATGTGGATGCAGTTGAAATGCTGCGCCAGACGGACGAGATCGGAATAATCGCGCAAATTGCCGGCACGGCGGCCGCGCTCCATGTCGTGCACATTCGGCGGCCCGGCGACAAGCGTGAAGTTGATGGTATTGCCGCCGAGGTGGACGGCATGGGCGGGATTGCGCGGCGTAAGCGTATAGCTGGACTGTGTCGTCTTCAGCGCTTTGTCGATCATGCCACGATCGATGCGGACGTTCATCGAGGCATGATCGACCTTGGCCCCGGCCTTCTCGAATAGCCACAGGGCCCGCTGGCTCATCACCTCGATGCCGAAATTCTCCAAAATATGCATAGAGGCTTCATGTATCGCCTCGATCTGGTCGGCCGAGAGCATCGCCATCGGCGGATAAGGGTTTGTCACCCGCCTGTGCGGCAGTTGTGGGATGGCGGTCGGTCCCCTGTTGCTGGTTCGCTCGGCGCCGCGCTTGCGTCTTGGTTCGCTCATGCGGCGCATCAAAGCGCCGGCATGAGCATCGGGCTGTCAAGAATCCGCCACCTGCGGGCGTGATTTTAGCCAAGGCGCCATTGTGGGAATTTCACGTCGGTAAAAGCGACAGCAAACGTCGGAATGTTTATACCCGCTCAGTGTTGGCAAAGCGGCCGATGAGCCGTTAAGGAAGACAGCAAGATTCCTTTTATGTTTTCGGCCTAATGCTCTTCCAATGCGTAGGTCGAGTTTTGGTAAAATTGTAGCGATTGCCGTGCCGCTGACGCTTTCGGCCTGCGCGACGCCGCCGAACCACATCAACGATGTGTGCGCCGTTTTCGACCAGAATGACGGCTGGTTCGACAATTGGCAGGCGGCGGCACAACGCACCGAGCAGAAGTACGGTGTGCCGGTCCCCGTGCTGATGGCGACGGTGCGCAAGGAGTCCGGCTTCAAGAGCAATGCCAGGCCGCCGCGCACCAAGCTGCTGGGCTTCATTCCCTGGAAACATATCTCTAGCGCCACCGGCTTCTCGCAGGCGCTCGACGGGACCTGGGCGCAATACCAGAACGAGACCGGCAGCTGGGCAGCGCGCCGCACCAGGTTTGCCGATGCCGTCGATTTTGTCGGCTGGTATCATTCCAAGACCGCCGACACGCTCGGCGTCGCCCGCAACGACACATACAATCTGTATCTCGCCTACTATCTCGGCTGGAATGCCTACAAGCGCGGCAGTCGCGGCGACGCCGACGTGCAGCGCTATGCGCACGCCACCGAACAGATGGCGCAGGACTACGCCGCGCAGCTACGGCAATGCGCGCGCTAGCCTACCAACGGCTCTCAGCCGCCCTTGGGTTTGCGCGGCTTGCGCGTGGCGTCCTCGGCCTGGCGGCCGTCGCCGACAGTCGGCGGCATGATTGGTGCCACCGCGCTGTCGTCAGAGCTTGAGATGCCGCCGGTCTCTGAAACCTCGTCGCGGACCTCGTGACGGCGGGCTTTGGCGACCGCTTCTCCATTCTCCGCTGCCTGGCCCTCGGCATCGGCTTCCGCGCTGCCGGTCTTGCCGTGTGGACGCTTGGGCGGATCGCCGGCAAAGCCCGGACCAGTACCGTGCGGCGCATCGTCCGGCACGCCCTCATTCGCCGCGTGCTCCTTGTCGAATTTGATCACCGGCTCCATTTTCGCCAGCACGTCGTCGGCCAACCAGCACAGGCTCATATGGCCGTCGCCGAGATGTTTGACCGGCGGCACCTTGGTTTCGCAAAGATTGTCAGGCACCAGCTTCTTATAGCCGCAGCGCGTCTGGAACGGACAGCCCGAGGGCGGGTTCATCGCCGACGGAATGTCGCCTTCAAGCACGATGTGCCTCTTCACCACGCTGGTGTCGGTGATCGGGATCGCCGACAGCAGCGCCTCCGTGTAGGGGTGATAGGGCGGCGAAAAGATCTGGTCGGTCGTGCCTTGCTCGACGATATAGCCGAGATACATGACGACGACGCGGTCGGCGATGTAGCGCACCACCGACAGATCGTGGCTGATGAACAGCATCGTCGTCTTGTTCTTGCGCTGGATATCCATCAGCAGCTCGGTCACCGCCGCTTGCACTGACACATCCAATGCCGAGACCGGCTCGTCGGCCACCACCACCTTGGCGTCGCCTGCAAAAGCCCGCGCCACGCCGATGCGCTGTTTCTGACCGCCTGAAAGCTGGCGCGGCTTGCGCGACTCGAACGCCCTTGGCAGCTTCACCAGGTCGAGCAATTCCAGCATCCGCTTGCGGCGGTCGGCCACCGTGTTGCCGACATTGAACTTTTCCAGCGTACGGATGATCTGCGAACCGACCGAATGGCTCGGATTGAGCGTGTCGAACGGATTTTGGAACACCATCTGGATCGATGACACCGTGTCGACGCTGCGCTTCTCGATCCCGGTCGACTGGATCTCCTTGTTGCCGAGCTTAACGCGGCCGGAGCTCGCCGTTTCGAGGCCGAGCAGCACCTTGGCCAGGGTCGATTTTCCGCAGCCGGATTCGCCGACGATAGCGACGGTCTCGGATTCGCGGGCCATGAACGAGATCGTCTCGTTGGCCTTGACGACGCGGCCCTCGCTCGAGCCGAACACTTCGCTGCCGCCGACCTTGTAATACTTCCTGAGGTCTTCGATCTGGAGCACCGGCGCACCGGGCACCACCCGCTCGTTGACCTTCTTGGCGCCGGGCGGCAGCGCCTCCCAGTCGATCTCGTTGAAGCGCACGCAGCGCGAGAAATGCCCGTCATGGCCTTCGACCGCGATCATCGGAATTTCGGCGGCGTTGCAGACGCCCTCGACGAAATGGTGGCAGCGCGGGCCGAAATTGCAGCCCTTCGGCCGCTCGTGCGGCAGCGGCAACTGCCCCGGGATCGAGATCAGCGGCCGCGAATTCTTGTCGGCGCCGGGCAGCGGGATCGAGCGGAACAGGCCTTGCGTGTAGGGATGGCGCATCCGGTCGAAGACGTCCTTGATCTTGCCGGTCTCCACCGCTTCGCCCGAATACATCACCGTAATGCGGTCGCAGGTCTCCAGGATCAGCCCGAGATTGTGCGACACGAAGATCATCGAGGTGCCGAACTTCTCGCCCAGCCCCTTGACCAGGTCGACGATGCCGGCTTCCACCGTCACGTCGAGCGCTGTCGTCGGCTCGTCGAGCAGGAGCAGCGCCGGCTTCGACAGCAGCGCCATGGCAATAACGATGCGCTGCTGCTGGCCGCCCGAAAGCTGGTGCGGATAGGAACGCATCATGCGTTCGGGATCCGGCAGCTTCACCGCGCGCACCATTTCCAAGGCGCGTTTATAAGCTTCGTCCTTCGACACCTTGTCGTGGATCAGTGGCACTTCCATCAGCTGCTGGCCGACCTTCATTGCCGGGTTCAGACTGGCCATCGGCTCCTGGTAGATCATCGCGATCTTGTTGCCGCGGATGGCGCGCAGTTCCTCGTCGGACAGTTCTCCCATGTCCTTGCCCTGGAACTTGATCTTTCCGCCGACGATCTTTCCGATGTTGGAGAGGTCGCGCATGATGCCGAGCGACACGGTCGACTTGCCGCAACCGGATTCGCCGACGATGCCCATTGCCTCGCCGGGCATGACGGTGCACGAAAAATCCATGACCGCCGGGATCTCGCCCTTACGGGTGAAGAAGGAGATCGACAGGTTCTCGATCTCGATGATCGGCTCATTGGTCGGCCCATTGGTCGGCTTGGCGGGATTTCGAACTGCCTCATTCATGGGTCGCTCCAATCCTTGTTCTTCAGGCACGTCGGGCCGAACCCGGCCTCGGTCTTCCCGCCGTCAATCTTTCCCGGCATCAATCTTTCCCGGCATCAATCTTTCATAGACTGTTCGCGCAGCGAATCCGCCAGGAGGTTGAGGCCGAGCACGAACGACATCAACGCGATCGTCGGCGGCAGCGCCGGGTGGATGAAGGAGCGCAGCAGCCGGCTTGCATCCTTGATCGCCGTGCCCCAGTCCGGGCTTTCCGGCGCCAGTCCCAGCCCGAAATAGCCGAGCGTGCCGAGCAGGATCGTAGTGTAGCCGATGCGCAGGCAGGCGTCGACGATCAGCGGCCCGCGCGCATTGGGCAATATCTCCCACAGCATGATGTACCAGGGCGATTCACCGCGCGTCTGCGCCGCCGCAACATAGTCACGCGTTTTGATGTCCATGACCAGGCCGCGCACGATGCGGAACACGCCCGGGCTGGAGGCGAACACCACCGCCACGAAGATGTTGAGCTGGTTGGGATCGATGTGGATGATCTTGAACGGATCGGCATCGAAGACAAGGCCGGCATAGATCCAGCCGCCAAGTACCAACGTCAGGCCAAGCAGGATATAGAGGCGGTCGGGACGGTTCTTGTAGCGCGTCCAGAACAGCACACTGAAGAAGATGATCGGAAACAGGAAGAACAGCCCTGCCATCGCGTAGGGGATCGGCGTGTCCATGATGCCCGGCGTCACCAGTAGGTAGAACAGCAAGATCACCGGGAAGGCCAGCACAAGGTTTGCGAGGAAGGACAGCACCGTATCGATCCTGCCGCCATAATAGCCGGCCGGCAGGCCGAGCGTAATACCGACCATCAGCGCAAAACCGGTCGCCGCCGGCGCGATGATCAGCACGATCTGGCTGCCATAGACCATGCGGGAGAACACGTCGCGGGCGAGCTTGTCGCCGCCGAAATAGTATATAAGTTTCGACGCCGGCTCGATCGCGCCCGGCAGCGCGTCCTTCATGATCGGCACCTGGGCAAGCGGATCGAAGGGCGAGATGGTCGACGCGAAGATCGCCGTAAACAGCCAGAACAGGCAGATGCCGACGCCGACAATGCCGACGCCGCTGTCGAAAAGCTGGCCGTAAAGGCCTAGTTTCTTCTTGTAGCCGAAGCTCGCTCCCATCACCAGGGCAAGAGCGATCCAGACCGGCCAGAAGCGGGCAAGCACGCCGAGTACGACGTTGAGGGCGCTGAGATATTCGACCTGCATCCGCCCGGTCTCCTATTGAACTCTGATGCGCGGATTGAGGAACGCGTAGCCGACATCGGAGATGAGCTGTGTGATCAGGACGATAAACACCGAGACCAATGAGCAGCCGAGCAGAAGATCGATGTCGTTGTTCCCGGCGGCCTCGACCAGCGTGTAGCCGAAACCCTGGTAGCGGAACATCACCTCGACGATAACGACACCGGTGAGCAGCCAGGGAAACTGCAGCATGATGACTGTGAACGGTGCGATCAGCGCGTTGCGCAGAGCGTGCTTTATCACCACGCTGCCGAACGAGAGGCCCTTCAGCCGAGCGGTTCGGATATATTGCTGTGTCATCACCTCCACCATCGAGGCGCGGGTCATGCGGGCGATGTAGCCGATGCCGTAGATCGCCAGCGTCATCACCGGCAAGGTGAAATTGTAGAAGGTGATGCCCTGGCTGGCCGAGGCCGCCGAACCGTTCAGCACGCCGAGCCAGGAGGCGAAGATCACGGTGAAGATGACGCCCGAAACGTATTCGGGCGTCGCCGTCGAGGCGATCGAAGCCACCGACAATGTACGGTCGGTGCGTGAGCCCTCGCGCATGCCGGCGAGAATGCCGATCAAAAGCGAGACCGGCACCATCACGGCCAGCACGCAGAGCATCAGGATGCCGGTGGCGCTGAGCGCCGGGAAGAGTTTCGAAGCGACCGTCGTCTTGAACTTCGTCGAGCAACCGAAATCGCCTTGCAGGATGCCGGAGAATGTCGGCACGACCGGATCGTTGCAGAAGGAGAAACGCTGTGCGGGCTTGCCGGTCGCCGGGTCGGTCACCGGCTGCTTTGGCATGATGCCCAGCCATTGGCCGTAGCGGACAAAGAAATTCTGCCGATAGCCATGGTTGACCAGCCAGGCCTCAAGCTGCTCGGCGGATGTGTGCATTTCGGTCTGGCTGATCGCCAGCTTCTTCAGATTGGGCCCGAGATTGACCAGGAAGAAGACGATCATCGTCAGGCACAGCATCGTCAATGCCATGGTGCCGAGACGCCTGATAACGAAAGAAAGCATGGCGGTCCCCTGCCGGTCGGGTTGGGGGTTGGAACCGGTTTGCAAGCCGCCCTGCCACCAGCGGCAGAACAAGCCTTCAGACCAGTCCCAGATGCAATACCCTTTTTATTGCAGACCCCGGCCGAAGAGTCCGCAACTTTTTGCTGCGCCGACTTCCGGTCCATGGATCATGCAAAGAGCGACGGAAAGGGGCGAGACGCCCCTTTCCGGATCGTCCGGTCAGGCCTGCTCGAGCCAGACCTTGCCATAGTCGCGCTCGAAGGTCGGGTGCATCTTGTAGTTCTGCACCGCCTTGACCGAATGGCTGTAGAGCTTGCGCCAATAAGGCTGGATGATAATGCCGGAATCCTGCAGGATCTGCTCGATATCCTTCATCATTTCCTTGCGCTTGGCGGCGTCGGCGACTGCGAGCGCAGCATTGAGCTTGGCATCCCACTCCGGATTCGACCAGGCCGTCTCGTTCCAGGCTTCACCTGTGCGATAGCCGATCGCCAGAACCTGGACGCCGAGCGGCCGCATGTTCCAGTTGGTCATCGACAGCGGATACTTCGTCCAGTCGTTCCAGAAGGTCGAACCCGGCAGCACCGTACGCTTCACCTTGATGCCGGCGTCGCGCATCTGCGCGGCGATCGCATCGCCTGTATTCTTGTGCCAGTCCTCGTCGACCGTGATCAGCTCGTGCTCGAAATCGGCCTGGCCGGCTTCCGCCATCAGCGCCTTCGCCTTGGCCGGGTCGCGAGCAATCTTCGGCAGTTCGTAGTATTCCGGATGGATCGGGGCGACATGGTGGTTTTCGGCAACCGTGCCGGCATTGCCGTAGCCGAGCTGGAGGACGACATTGTTGTCGACCGCGAGCTGCAGGGCGTTGCGAACCTTCTGGTCGCCGTAAGGCTTGTTGGTCACATTGGTGCGGCAGACGATCGTCGAGGCGGTGACGATCTCCGACTTCACCAGGTCCATGCCGTCGAGGATCGACACATAGTCGGCCGACGTCTCGAAGTTGGTGTGCACCTCGCCTGCTTCGAAGGCGCTGACCATGGCCGCCGGATCGGTGCCGTAGTCGATGAACTCGATGCCGTCGAGGAAGACGTCACCATCCCACCATTTGTTGTCTTCGCGGCGCTTGTAGACCACTTTCTGGCCGACATCGTAGGAGACCAGCTCGAACGGCCCAGTGCCGATCGGGCAGGACTTGAAGTCGCCGCCTTTTTCATCGAACGTCTTGTGGACGATGAGGCCGGGATAGTCGCACACGTTGGGAATGAGCGCGATATCCGGCTTGCTGAGCGTCAGCTTGATCGTGTGGTCGTCGACCTTGGTCACCGCGCTCTCATCCAGCTTGTCGTCCTTGACCAGCGAACCGAGGCGACCCGGCATGGAATTGCCTTCGGCCTTCTTGTCGGCCCAACGCTTGAGGTTGAAGATGACGTCGTCTGCGGTGAACGGATCGCCGTTGTTCCAGGTGACGCCTTTGCGCACATGCAGCGTGTATTCGGTAGCGTCGTCATTCACGTCCCAGCTCTCCAGCAGATAGGGGCGGAATGTGTATTCGGTGGTATATTTGACCAGCGGCTCGAGCGCCTGGCGCTCGGCATTGGCGATTTCCGACCAGTCGGACTTGCGCGGATCCTTCGGATCCTTGATCCATTGCGCGACCTTCAACACGCCGCCTTTCTTGCCCTGGACCTCTTCCGCCTTGGCCGGCGTCGGGTCTGCAAGGCCAAGCATGCCATAGGCCATCGCCGTCGAGGCGCCGAAGACGCTGGCGAGAGCCAGAAATTCGCGACGATCCATCTTGCCTGCCTTGGCGTCTTCGGCCATGGCCAGGATGTGATCGGGAACGCGGTCGCCGTTACTCTTGTAGATCGTCATGACTAACTCCCATTGTTGGCTTTCTGCCTTTTAACATTCCGCATCCGCGCCATGATGTCAAAGACGGCACGGATTGGGAACATGCCAAGGAATGTGCAACTTTGAAAGCAGGCCGGTTCGCGCGATAGCGACAGTCTTGGCGCAAATTTGCTACTGCGCCAGGGATTTCGTCCGAAATCTCCACGGGCAATTAAACCGGGACATTCGCTGCTGCGCCGCTCGTTCTTCGGGCAACCAGTTGTTCTGCGCGAGCGCCCGGTTTCAATATTCGCGTTCGTAGAAAACACCGCCTTTGGCTTCGCCGGCGTCGGTTGCCTCGCCACGCAGCTTGACGCCGCGCCCAACGTCGAGATCGACGGTTGCCTTGCCCGAGCCCGGCCTGTCGCCCTTCTGGATCGTCACGTAGGTGCGGTCGTTGAGATACTTGCCCGCCGAGACGGCGGTGCCGCCCTCTTCGTCGGTGATCACGTCGAGATCGTCGATGCCGATCGCGCTGCGCAGGTTCTGCAGCAGGGAGGTCGAGCCGCCGACGCCGGCCAGTTGTCCGGCAGCCTCGGCAAGCTGAGCGATCTGCAGCGGCGACAGGTTCGACATCGAACGGCCGAAGATCAGCTGCGCCAGCACCTCGTCCTCCGGGAGCGCCGGTACCGAGGAGAAGGTGAATTTCGGGTTGGTCGCCTCGCCCGACACCACGATGGTCACGGTGGCGCTGGTCGTCTTCGATTGCGCCGTGAGATTGAGGTAGGGCACCAGAGAGCCGGAAAAGCCGACCGTGCCTTCGGTGAAGGTCAGCCGCTTGGCAAGGATCGTCAGCCGCCCGCGCCGCAAGGTGAAGGTGCCGACCGCCTGGGGTGACGATGCCGGGCCGGTCAGCCGCAGCGACCCGCCGAATTCGGCGTCGACGCCCCTGCCCTGGATGAAGATCTGGCTCGGCGCATTGACCGTGACGTCGAGAATGAGGCCGCTGCCGCCGCCACCGCTGCTTGCAGCGGCCGGGCGCAACGCCTTGTCCTGCGCACGCACGGCGGCGGGCGCATTCTTGTGCTTGACGTTGAGCTCGGCCAGCGAGCCGGGCAGTTTTTCGGGTACGGTGATGACGGTCTTGGCCAGGTTGACGGTACCGGAAATCACCGGCGCGGAGGTGAGTGGTCCCTTGACGGTCAGGTCGCCGCCAAGATTGGCGGTGACCACCTTGCCGTCGGTATAGCGGCCGTCGACGAGCTTGATCGACAGATCGGCCGGAAAACCCTTAGCCGGATCGATGCCGACGGTGCCGCTGGCCGAAAGGCTGCCGCGCGTCGACAGCGTGCCGGTCAGTCGATTGATCCTTGCCACGCCGCCACCGACGGCGACATCGGCAGTGATGTCGTTGATCGCAAGCCCCGAACGCGCGTCGAGCAGGCGGGCGCCTGACGTGCGGACCGTGCCTGAGATCACCGGCGACGTTGCCGGGCCGCGTACCTGTATATCGACGTCGGCCGTGCCGCTCAAGGACAAGCCTTGCGCGGCGAGTGTCCTGGTGAGGAAGGCGAACGGCACCTTGCCGGAAAAGTTGAGATCAAGCGTGGGCGCGCCTGATGTCGTCATCGTGCCGCCGCCCTTGAGACCGAGGCCGGCGGCATCGCTCATGTTGGCGTCGAAGGTCAGTCTGTTGCCCGAATACGTACCTGAGGATGAAACGCCCATGGCGCCGAAGCCTGCACCGCGGGTCTGCGACGTCTGAACGCCTGCTGCATCGATCTTGAAGGCAACGGCCGGATTGGCCGGCGCACCCGTCACCTTCACCGTGCCCGAGATGGAACCGGCGGCATCGAGGCCCGGCGAAAAACTGTTGGCTATCGAGATCGGGACGCGGGCCAGCGTCGCGTTGAGGTCGAGCGCCTGCCCAGCTTTGCCCGTGACCGTCGCCGTGCCGCCGCCGAGGTTGAGCACCAGCCTGTCGAGGCTGGGCACTCCATTGGCGATGTTGATGGTCGAGGCCTGGGCGATAGCCGCCTTGATGCCGCGGATGGTCGCCTCGCCGGAGGCAAGTTCGACCGTCGTCGTGCCCTTGACCGCCTTGACCCGCCCACCGGCTTTCAGCGGAATATCCTTGACGGTGGCGCCACCGGAAAAACCGGTCCATTCGCCGTCGCGCTTCAGATCGACGTCGACGCCACGGATAACCGTGCCGCCGGAGGTCACGCTGTCGGCACGGATTTTTCCCGAGATCACTGGTGCCGCCAGATAGTTGGCGATCAGCGCATCGATGGTCACGGCCTTGGCCGAGACATCGCCGCGCGAGATCGAGCCCGTCATCGCCTTGACGGCGACCTGCGGCACGGCGCCCGACTTGGAGAAGGCGATCGTGCCGCGCACATCGCCATCGGCCTTTTCCAGTGCCAGGGCAGCAAGCGGACCGATATCGGGCAGGTCGAGTGCCACCGTGCCGACCGGGACGAAGGCATCGTCAAGCGCCAGGTCGCCGGAAATACGGTTCTTGCCCAGCGACAGCAAAAGCCCGTTGATGGCGCGTTTGCCGTCGGATGTCGCCAGCACGGCGCTGCCCTGCAGCGATTGCCCCGCGACGTTTCCGGTGAGTTGCACATTCGCAGCCGGGTTGGCGGCATCAGCCTTGCCTGTGGCAGTGAGCTTCAGGCCAGTGATCTCGCGCGCCACCACCGAAAGCCTGTCGCTGTTGACAGTCAGCGACAGATCCGGCGCGGTACTGGCGCCTTGCGCATTCAGCGCGAAAGAGATGGCGCCTTTGGCGTCCTTGGATACCAGCGAGACGTCGTCCAGCGCGCCTTTGACGTCGGCGCTGAGCTTGTTGTCGGCAAGGCTCGCCTGCCCGTCCGCGGTCAGCGCACCGGACGACAGCCTGACGGCGTTGGCGGTGACATTGCCGTTGGCGTCTCGCTTCAGCGCGGCACTGAGTTGTGTTCGCTCGGCGAGCACGCCACGTACCGCCGCCGGCATCGCCGCCGACGCGGCATCCGCCTTGAGATTTAGATCGATGGCGCCGTCGGCCAGCGAGACCCGCCCGTTGAAGCCGCTGTTCAACGCGTCGCTGGTCACGGTGCCGCTATCGATGATGACAGCGTCGGCGGCAAGGCTGCCGGCGAGTTTGGCAGTGACCTGGCCGGCGATCAGCGGTGCGACGGTCGGATTGTCGAGGCCGATTTTTTCGGCGGTCACGGTGCCGGCGATCGGCCCGGTCCGGGCTTTCACGTCGAAGCGATCGGAGTGCAGCGCCAGCGTGATGCCCTCGATCCTAGCTAGATTGGTGGCCGCCGATGGCAGCGTCGCGGAGATGTCGAGCTTCGGCTGCGTGCCCTGCCCGGCCGCCTTGAGCGATATCGCCTGCAGCTCGAGCTTGATCGGGCTTGCCTTGCTGCCAAGCGACAGCGGCAGGCTCGGACCGGTCGAGGCGAGGTCGAGCGAGAAATCGCTGGCGCCGTTCGGATTGATGGTGCCGGCTGCCTTGCCGGAGATTTTCTCGCCGGCAAGCGTCGCCTGCTCGATGGCCAGGCCGCTGACCGACGAGAAGCGGCCTGCCGCATCGAGATCGAGCGGCCCGAGCCCGGCCCGCCGGGTCTGGTTGGTTTCGGCGCCGCTGAGCCGTGCATTAAAACGGATGTCGGGGGCAGCCGACGATCCCGTGACCTGCGCGGTGCCGCTGAGCGCGCCCACGGCATCGAGACCCGGTGAGAAATCATTGGCAAGCGCTGCCGGCACCGCCGACAAGGTGGCAGCGAGATCGAGCGTCTGGCCAGCCGTACCCGACACGGCAACCGAACCGCCGCCGACACCGAGCGCCAGGTTCTCTATGCTCACGATGCCATTGGCGATTGTCAGCGCCGACGGCTGTGCGATCGCTGCCTTGATGCCGCGGATGATTGCCTCGCCCGAGGCAAGCTCGATGCTGGTGATGCCGTTCGCGATCCTGACCCGCCCGGCCGCGCTGGCCGGAATGCCGGCGACCGTGGCGGCGCCGCTAAAGCCGGTCCAGTCGCCGTCGCGCTTCAAGTCGACATCGATGCCGCTGATCACCGTGGTTCCCGAGGTGATCGTGTCGGCCTTGACCTTGCCGGCGATCGCCGGGGCTTTGAGATAATTGGCGACCAGCGCGTTGACGGCGATTGTCTTGGCCGCCAGTTCGCCGCGCGAAATCGCGGTGCTCGTCGCATCGATCGCGACCGTCGGTGCTCCATTGTCGTTGGCGAAGCGGATCGTGCCACGCACGTCGCCGGCTAGCATTTGGCCGGCAAGTCTGGCCAGCGGGGCAATATCGGCGGCATCGAGGGCCAACGTGCCGAGCGGCAGCAGGTTGTCGTCGAGCCCGAGGTCGCCGGAGACCTTGTTGTCGGCCAGCGAGACGGCAAGTCCATTGATGGAGCGCTTGCCGTCGGTTGTGACCAGCGATGCCTTGAGGTCGAGCGGCTGGTCGTCGACCGAGCCGGTCAGCGAGACATCGGCGGCGGGACTGGCGATATCGGCCTTGCCGCGCGCGCTCAGCTTGATCTGCTTTACCGCATGGCCGGACGCCGTCAGGCTGTCGCTGCTGGCCGAAACCGAGAAGTCCGGCGCGGTGCGCGCACCGCTTGCGGTCAGCGCGAAATCGACTGCGCCGCCGACCTTCGCGCCAACCAGCGGCGACAGCACCGACACGTCGCCGACCGTTCCTTTGATATCGGCTCGGATATCGGTGCCCTGCGCGCTGGCGGTGCCGCTGGCGTTGAGCGTGCCAGAGGTGAGCTGCAATGCATTGGCGGCAAACGCACCGTCCGGGTCGCGGGTCGCGGTCGCGGAAAACTGCACGCGCTGGCCGAGAACCGAGCTGATCTGCGGCGGCAGCGCCGTCGAAGCCGCGTCGGCATTCATCTTGAGCGTCATCGACAGATCGGCCAGCACCACGGTGGCCGTTACGGACGCATTGAGCGCGTCGCTGCGCAGCGTGCCTTGGTCGACGATAATCTGTTCCTTGCTGACGGAGCCGGCGAGACCGGCGCTGACCCTGCCCGTTATCAGCGGCGCCAACGTCGCAACGTCGGTGTTCAGGCCGGCCGCCGTCAGCTTGATGGTGACAGGTCCGCTACGGTTCTGGATGTCGAAACCATCGGAATGCACTTGCCCGATCAGGTCGTCCACCCGCGTGCCGCCCGCCACCACCGAGACCAGTGACGCGCCGATATCGACCGTCGGCGCCTTGCCATCGCCGAAAGCGCGGGCCGTGGCGTCCTTGATCGCCACGGTTATCGGCTGCGCCTCGCTGCCGAGACTAAGCACGATCGGCGGCCCCTTTGCGGCGAGCTTAACGGAAAGATCGCTGGCACTGTTCGGATCGACAGTGCCGGCGGCCGTCGCGTGCACGGCATCGCTGTCGATATTGGCGCGCTCCACGTCGACGCCGCCGGCCGCGGTCGCTGTGCCGGCGAGGTCGAAGCTGGTCTTGCCGGCAAACAGCGGCTTCAGATTTTCGGGCAGGAAGCGCTCGAATTCGCCGTCACCGTTGGCCTCGACATAATGACCCTTGTCCGTGAGTTGATGACGGCCGGTGAGTTGAGTGACGATCCGGCGATCGACGACAAAGGTCCCGATGCCATTCCAGTTGGCGAGTGGTCCGGTGCCGGAAACGACAATCTCGACTGGCGGCGCGCCCGGCAGCTTGAGCAGGTTGGCGATGATGCCGCCGGCCGGCTCGGATGCCCTCAAGTCGAGGTCGAGCTTGTTGTCGGCCGGCGCGAATTGGGCTTTGGCGTCGACCGTGCCTTGCTTGCCGTCATGGCGAACGATGTTGAGATTGGTCTCGATCGCCAACGGCGAGGCATCCGCCTTGAGCGCTCCCTTGGCTGCGAGCTCGGCAACACCGCTGCCGGCCAGAGCCTGCCCGAGTGCGATTTCGGGAAGGTCGAGCTGCTTGACGTCGATGGAAACCGGCAGCGTGGTCGCCCCGCTTTGGCGCGGCTGTGTATTGGCCACCGGCAGCCTTGCCAGCTCGATACGCTCGGCCCCAATGCGATCGGCGCTGAAGCTCTTCGACAGAAGTGCCAGCGGCGACCAATCGACGGCCACCTTGCGCGCCACCATCCAGGCGCCTTCGCGATCCTCCAGAACGACATGATCGACCCTCAGCGCGCCCGACCAGATACCGTCGATGCCGACGACAGTGACCTTGCGATCACCGGTCGAGGCCATGGTCGAGATGATGCCGGCAAGGTTTTCGCGGCCGCGCTCGGTTTTGGTCAGCACGACGAGCGCCCCCACCGCCGCTGCCACAACGATGAGCAGCGTGTAGAAAAGGATACGAAGGATGCGCCTGAATATTGCCATCAGAATGCCTGGCCGATGCCGGCATAAATGCCGAAATGAGGATCGTCGGGGCCGCGGTTGAGCGGCACTGCCGCGTCGATGCGCAGCGGCCCGAACGCCGTCAGATAGCGCAAGCCTACACCCGCGCCGACCTTCATGTCCGAAAAATCGGGGACCTGCCTGGTCGACACCGTGCCGGCATCGACGAACGGCACGACGCCGATCTTGTCGGTGACGGCGATGCGCATCTCGACCGAGGTCTCGAAGAAGGAAAGCCCGCCGATCGGCTCTCCGTTGCTGTCCTTCGGGCCGATGCCTTGATAGGCATAGCCGCGCACCGAACCGCCGCCGCCGGAGTAGAAGCGGCGGTCGGCCGGAACATCTTGAAGACTGGCGCCGATGATCGAGCCGATGGCGGCACGTTCGGCGAAAACGAATTTCGAGGCCGAATCGAGCGACTGGTAGGCCGACCCCTCGCCCTTCAGCTTGACGAAGGCAGCCCCGCTCAAAATGTCGTAGCTCGGCTCGGCATAGGCCAGCACCCTGAAGCCCCGGGTCGGATTGAGCTTGCTGTCGCGATTGTCGTAGACATATTGCAGTGGAATGCTGGCGATCAGATAGGTGTGCTTGCCGAAAGCGTCGTGGATCCTCGAATAATCAAGCGCGACTTGCGCGGAAACCGTCTGCTTCTTGTCCAGTTCGTAGGATAGGCCGGTACTGCCCTTGACCGAGAAATGGTCATAGGCGTCGGGGTGCTCCAGCACAGCATTGACGCTGGCAATGAATTTCGACGCCGGCCCGACCACGCCCGGCTTTTCGAACATGACGCCGGCATTGTAATTGAGCTGGGTCAAGTCGTTGCTGCCGATGCCGCTGATCTTGCCGTCGATGCGCAGCTTTTCGGCGCGGCCAAACAGATTGCGATGCCCCCAATAGCCTTCGAGGCCCAGCCCTTCGGTGTTTGAGAAGCTGCCGCCAATGCCGAAATAGCGCGGCTTGCGTTCGCTGACCTGGACACCGATCGGGACATTGCCCTCGGCGTCGAGGGCGTCGGCTTCCTTCACCGTCACGCTGTTGAAGACCTCGAGGCCGAGCAGCCGGTCGCGTGCATCGTCGATCTCATCGGGCGAATACTGGCGGCCACGCTTCAGACCGGTCATATATTCGGTGAAGTCGCGGTCGACCTTTTCGGTACCCTCGACAGTGGTGTCGCCATAGCCGGCGACCGGGCCGGCCGCGACGGTGAGCGTCACGTCGAGCGTCGAACCGGTGTGCTCGGCGACGATCTCGCGGCCCGTCACCTTGGCCAGCGGCCTGCCTTCTTGCTTGAGTGCCCGCACGATCGCCGCCTCGGCCTTGAGCACGGCGCCCGAACTGGCGTCACCGCCGGCGATCAGACCGAAATCGGCACTTGCCAGCCCCGCTGCATCGCCTTTCAGTCTGATGTTGCCAAGCGTGAATTTCGGCCCGGCCGCTATGCTTATCACCACCGGAATCGGCTGCGGGCCGGAAAACTCGGCATCGGGCGGCAGATCGTCGAGCGGCTTGCCCTGAATAGTGATGGTGACGACCCCCTCGTAGCGGGCGTCCGCGTAGAGCGCGGCGACAAGTTGCTCACGGTCGCTGCGCGCCTTGGCCAAAAGACCCAGCGAACCTGATACCGGGTGTTCCTCGTCGGCTTTCAGCGCCGAGGCGTTTTCGAGCTTCTCGGCGAGATCCTTGTCGGCGTCGGGCGTCTCGATCGTCACGGCATAACGCAGCGGGTCAACGATGTCGGCATCTTCGTCCTTCGACGATCCCCATAGCTTGATGCCGAAAATCTCGAAGGCTGCCGCATTTCCGGTCTCGACAATAAGTGCCGCCGAGCACAGCAAGGCGAAAAGCAGGGCGCGCGAAAGCGCGCGCCGTGGCGCGGTTCCTCCCGACATCTGCCTTTCATACGCCGGCATTACGCTCCTAGCCTAGCTCGCAAACCTAAAATTGGAATGAAGTTCTGAAGCACTCGTAAAGGGGCCACAATCCAATTGCTGAAATAGACAGGGCTTGGAACTCACACCTTCTGCGTCGCCGCAAGAAAGCGTGATCCCCTGTCCTATGGAGCTACTACCGGTCATCGGCCGGAAAGCAAACCGTTGGCAGGCGGATCCTGCCGCGTCCTGATGTTGACAAGCGCGACTGAAGCTTGAAGATTTCTGGACGTCAGCACTTGTCTGGAGGGGTTTATGGCAATGCGCGCGGCTCGTGGTCTATCGATTCTTTTCCTTCTCTTTCTTGCCTGGAGCGGTGTCGCGCAAGCGGCCGAAGCCCGGCGGGTGGTGACGTCGAACAATTCCGACTATTTTGGTTTCGATCTCAGATCCGACCAGAATGTCAGCCTCGACCAGTGCAAGACCACCTGCCTCGGTGACCCGGCCTGCCGCGCCTTCACCTACAACCTCAAGGCCAAATGGTGCTTCCTTAAATCCGATTACAATTCGTTGAAACCCTTCAGCGGCGCCGTCGCCGGCAAGGTCGTCAACATCGATGGCGATCCCGACATCGGCGCGCCACCCGAACTCGCCTTCTTCCCCAACTGGATGGCAGACCAGGCCCAGCAATACCGCAACAAGCTCACCGGCCCGACCTACACCAAGCCGACCGAGGGGCTGACGGCGCTGAGGGCCGCCGCCGAACAGTCGGCGCTGACGGGCGATCATCGCTCGGCGATGCACAAATACGAGGCGGCGGTTTCGGTGTTGCCTGATGATGGCCAGCTCTGGCTCGAGCTGGCGCGCGAAACGCTTGCCGTTCATCCGACTGCCAACAGTTCGGAGCCGTCGACGCTGCCGGCGAACGCCACTTCCGCCGCCTTCAATGCCTACAAATTGCTGCGCACCACCAGGACGCGCGCCGACGTGCTGGCGCTGCTCGGGGACGGCCTTGATCGCCGCGATCTCTACAGGCCGGCCCTGCAGGCCTACGAGGCGAGCCTCGCTCTCGTCAATTCGCCGGCAGTCAGGGCCGCCTACCAGGATCTCAAGGCCCGCAAGGGCTTCCGCGTCATAGATCATACCGTCGATGCCGACACCAGCGCGCCACGCATCTGCGCGCAGTTCTCCGAGGGGCTGGTCAAGACCGGCGTCGACTACTCGCAGTTTGTTACTGTCGACAACGCCGCTCCCAAGGCCGTCGAAGCCAAGGACAAGCAGATCTGCGTCGAAGGGCTCGAGCACGGCCAACATTATGACGTGACCTTCCGCGCCGGCCTGCCGGCCGCCATTGGCGAGGTCACCGCGGCACCGGTGGTGCTGTCGATCTACGTGCAGGACCGCGCGCCTTCGGCCCGCTTCACCGGCGAGAGTTTCGTGCTGCCCGCCGGCGCACGCCGCGGCATACCGGTCGTCACCGTCAACATGAATGCCGCCGAAATGAAGCTCTTCCGCATCGGCGACCGCTCGCTGGCCCAGCTTCTGTCGGGGTACCAGTTCCTGCGCCAGCTTGACGGCTACGACATTTCGAACATCTCCGAACAGATGGGCGAGCCGGTCTGGCAGGGCCAGCTCGACATCGCCAACGACCTCAACAAGGAAGTCACCACCTCCTTCCCAATCGATGAGGCGTTGCCGAAGCGCAAGCCCGGCGTCTATGTGCTGACCGCACAAGCCGTCGACGATCGCAGCGACGACTATGATTCGCACGCCACGCAATGGTTCGTCGTCTCCGATATCGGCCTGTCGACCTATACCGGACAGGATGGACTGAACGTCTTTGCGCGTTCGCTCGCAACCGCCAAGCCGATTGCCGGCGCCGAGCTGACGCTGCTGGCCAGGAACAATGAAATCCTCGGCACCGCGACCACCGACGCGGAAGGGCGGGCGGTGTTCAATCCCGGCCTGACGCGCGGCGACAGCGGCATGGCGCCGGCCGTGCTGATGGCCAAACAGGGCGACGACGATTTCGTCTTCCTCGATATGGGCCGCGCCGGCTTCGACCTGTCCGACCGTGGCGTCGCCGGACGGCCGGCACCTGGCGCGCTCGACGTCTATGCCTGGACCGAGCGCGGCATCTACCGCGCCGGCGAAGATGTCCATGTCGCGGCGCTTGCCCGCGATAGTGCCGCCAGGGCGGTCGAGAACCTGCCGCTGACCTTCGTCTTCTCGCGGCCCGACGGCGTCGAGGACCGCCGCATCGTCAGCGACGGCGCGTCGGCCGGCGGTTACGCGGTCGACCTGCCGCTGGAACCTAACGCCATGCGCGGCACCTGGACGGTGGCGATCCATACCGATCCCAAGCAGGCGGCGGTCGCCAGCCAGATGTTCCTGGTCGAGGACTTCGTACCGGACCGCATCGAGTTCGACCTGTCCTCCGACAAGCAGGAGATCGCCCAGGGCGAGACCGCCAACATTACCGTCGACGGCCGCTTTCTCTACGGCGCGCCGGCCGCGGGCCTCGCGCTCGAAGGCGAATTGACGCTGTCGACCGCCCGCGACTGGGACCGCTTCAAAGGCTATTCCTTCGGTCTCGCCGACGAACAGTCGGCTGAACCGACAGTGACGCCCTTCACCGGCCTGCCGGTGGTCGGCGAGGACGGCAAGGCGACCTTCCCGGTCTCCGTCGACCAATTGCCATCCACCACCAAGCTGGTCGATGCCAAGATCACGGTCAGGATGCGTGAAACCGGCGGCCGTGCCGTCGAGCGCTCGCTGAATATCGGCATCCGCCCGCAGGGCCACATGATCGGCATCCGCCCGGATTTCGACGGAGACGAGGTGCCGCAAGGCGGCACGGCCAAGTTCAGCCTGATCGCCGTCGACCCAGACGGCAAGCGTGAGGCGCTGAAGGGCGCACAGTGGTCGTTGGTCAAGGTCGAGCGCAGCTACCAGTGGTATCGCTCGAGCAACTCCTGGAACTATGAGCCGGTCACCTTCACCAAGGCGGTGGCCAACGGCCAGGTCGACCTGAGCGCCGATGGCGAGGCTACGGTGTCGCTGCCGGTCGACTGGGGCCGCTACCGGCTCGAGATCGAGACAGCGGATCCGGAAGGCCCGGCCACCAGCTATGAGTTCGACGCCGGCTGGTATGTCAGTTCCACCACCACCGAAACGCCCGACGGCCTCGAGATCGCCCTCGACAAGGATACCTATGCGGCGGGTGAAGTGGCCAAGCTCAAAGTGTCGCCGCACTTTGCCGGCGAGCTGCTCGTCACCATCGGCGCCGACAAGCTCCTGAAGACCGTCACCGCCAGCGTGCCGGCCGGCGGCAGCACTGTCGACATCCCGGTCGGCGACGACTGGGGTGCCGGCGCCTACGTCACGGCAACGCTATTCAGGCCGGGCGATGCGCAAGAGACACGCATGCCGGCGCGCGCCATCGGCGTCAAATGGCTGAAGCTCGATCCCGGCTCGCGGAAGCTTGCCGTCAGCTTGGCGACGCCGGACAAGACCATGCCGCGCCAGCAGCTGTCGATCCCGGTCGCCGTTGCCGGCGTACAGCCCGGCACCAACGCCTATGTCATGGTCGCGGCCGTCGACGTCGGCATCCTCAACCTGACCAACTACAAGGTGCCGGATCCGGAGAACTGGTTCTTCGGGCAGCGAATGCTCGGTCTCGAGGTTCGCGACATCTATGGCCGGCTGATCGACGGCTCGCTGGGCACAACCGGTAAGCTGCGCACCGGCGGCGACGGTGCCAACATGCAATCGCAAGGCAGTCCGCCGACCGAAAAGCTGGTCGCCTTCTTCTCCGGCCCGGTCCAGCTCGACGCCGACGGCAAGGCGCGGATCGACTTCGACATTCCGCAGTTCAACGGCACCGTGCGCGTCATGGCCGTCGCCTGGACCAAGGAAGCGGTCGGCCATGCCCAGTCCGACGTCATCGTGCGTGATCCGGTGGTAATCACCACCGGCCTGCCGCGCTTCCTGGCGCCCGGCGATTCCGCCGTCATGCGGCTCGACGTCGCCGACACCGACGGCCCCGCAGGCGACTACAAGCTGACCGTCAACACGACAGGCGACCTGTCAACCGGCAATGCCGCCTTGCCTGAAAAGCTGACGCTCGCCAAAGGCAAGCGGCAGACACTAACCGTGCCGTTGATTGCACAGACCGCAGGCAACGCCTCGATCACCATCAGGCTTGCGCATGCCGACGGCACCGCCGTCGAGCAGACGCTCTATGTGCCGGTGCGCCCGGCGCAACTGCCGGTGACCACCCGCATGGTCGTCGACCTCAAGGGCAATGGCGGCGCGCTGCGCGTCGACAAGGAACTGCTGGCGGCAAGCCTGCTCGATGGCGCTTCGGTCAGCGTCGGCGTTTCGCAGGCGGCTGCCTTCGACGTGCCGTCGCTGCTGATGACGCTCGACCGCTATCCCTATGGTTGCGCCGAACAGACCACCAGCCGCGCCCTGCCGCTTCTCTACGTCAACGACATGGCTTCCGGCATCGGCATGGCCAGCGACCCCGATCTGCATGGCCGCGTCCAGGACGCCATCTACAAGGTGCTGAGCTACCAGGCATCGGCCGGCAGCTTCGGCCTGTGGGGTCCGGGTTCCGGCGATCTGTGGCTCGACGCCTATGTCACCGATTTCCTGACCCGGGCGCGCGAGCAGAAGTACGACGTGCCGGCCTTGGCGATGAACCAGGCGCTGAGCAATCTGCAGAACGCGATCGGCTACGATCAGGACATCCAGGATCGTGGCAGCGAGATCGCCTACGCCCTCTATGTGCTTGCCCGCAACAAGAAGGCCTCGGTCGGCGATCTGCGTTATTATGCCGACACCCAGCTCGAGGCCTTTACCAGCCCGATGGCCGTCGCCCAGCTGGCGGCGTCTCTCGCGCTCTACGGTGACACGCAGCGCTCGGAGGCAACCTTCCAGGCCGCGCTGCAACTGGCCAAGTCGACACCCGAATATGACTATTACCGATCCGACTATGGCTCGCCGCTGCGTGACGGCGCGGCAATCCTGGCGCTTGCTGCGGAAAGCAAGCCGGTGCCGACCATCGTGCCGGCGCTGATCCAGTTGGTGACCAGGGAACGCGCCGAGGCCAGGTGGACCAGCACACAGGACGAGTCCTGGATGCTGCTGGCGGCCCGGGCGCTGAAGGCCGGCAATGATTCGATCGCGCTGACCGTCAACGGCGCACCGCATGCCGGCGGCTATTCGGACCAGATCGCCGGTGGCGACCTGGCCGACAGTCCGCTGACCATCGTTAATACCGGCAGAAATCCGCTGCAGGCGGTCGTCACCACTGTGGCCTCGCCGATCCAGCCTCTCCCGGCCGGCGGCAACGGCTTTACCATCAGCCGTACCTACTACAAGCTCGACGGCACAGAGGCCAACGTGACGGAGGTCAAACAGAACGAACGCTATGTCGTCGTGCTCAAGGTTTACGAGCAGAACACCTGGCCTTCGCGGCTGCTGATCACCGATCTGTTGCCGGCCGGCTTCGAGATCGACAATCCGGGCCTGGTCTCCAGCGCTCAGTTGACGAACTTCTCCTGGCTGGCGCAGACCGATGCCGCCCATCTCGAATTCCGCGACGACCGTTTCGTCGCGGCGTTCAATCCAAGCGACGGCGACGGCGACCGCAACATAACGCTCGCCTACGTCGTGCGCGCGGTGACGCCGGGCACCTATGCCCACCCGGCGGCAACGATCGAGGACATGTACCGGCCGCAATATTCGGCCCGCACCGCCACCGGCATGATGGAGGTCAAGGCGCCGTAAGGCAAAAAAGGCGGATAGGAATATGGCGATGGCGCTGCCTCTCATTGCCCTGCCGGGCATTTCTCCCCGTATAGAGACGGGGAGAAAGAGCCATGCGCCGAAGTTTTCGCCGAACTTTAACACCGCAGAAAAGGCGCCAAGGGTCGCGACAGCCTCCTTCTCCCCGTCACTAAACGGGGAGAAGGCGCCGGCAGGCGGATGAGGGGCAGCGCCATGCTCTCCAGAAAATTCCTGCGCCGAGCGGCCATCACGGGCATTTCCTTGGCCGCTCTCGCTGCAATCACCGCCGTCGCCCTCTGGCAGCTCGACCGCTCATTTCCGCCGCCGCTGCCGGCTGCTTTGACGGTCTCGACCGAGGTGCAGGACCGAGACGGCCAACTGCTGCGCGCCTTCGCCACGCCGGACGGCTACTGGCGTCTCGCTACCAGCCTGGACCAGGTCGACAAGCAGTTCGTCGACATGCTCGTCACCTATGAGGACAAGCGTTTCTGGGGTCACCAAGGCATCGACGTGCTGGCACTGGCGCGTGCCGCCGGCCAGGTCGCGACCAGCGGCCATATCGTCTCCGGCGGTTCGACGCTCTCGATGCAGCTCGCCCGCCTGATCGAACCACGCGACAGCCGCAGCCTCGGCTCGAAGATCAAGCAGATGCTGCGCGCCCTGCAAATCGAACGGCGGCTTTCCAAGCGCGAGATCCTCGAACGCTATCTGACCCTGGCGCCCTATGGCGGCAATCTCGAAGGTGTGCGCGCCGCTTCGCTCGCCTATTTCGGCAAGGAGCCGAAACGGCTGACGGTCTCGGAGGCCGCCCTGCTCGTCGCCTTGCCGCAATTGCCGGAAAAGCGACGCCCTGATCGCAATCTCGAGATTGCCCACGCTGCCCGCGACAGGGTGCTGACCCGCATGGTCTCGGCAGGCCTGCTCGGCGAACGTGAGGCCGCGCGTGCCGGGCTCGACGATGTGTCGGGGCTGCGGCGCACCTTGCCGGCGCTCGCTGCCCATGCGGCCTATGCAATGCTGCCCAAGGCCATCCTCGGCCAGAAGCTGCAACTGACGATCCGCAAGAGCGTCCAGGAAGGGCTGGAGCAGGTGGCGAAAGACGCAGCCGCCAGGCTCGGCCCTCGCCTCTCGGTGGCCATGGTGCTGGCCGATGCCCGCACCGGCGATATCCTTGGCGAGGTCGGCTCCGCCGATTTCTTCGATGCTACCCGTTCGGGCTGGATCGACATGACCAAAGTCGTCCGCTCGCCTGGCTCGACGCTGAAGCCGTTCATCTACGGCCTCGCCTTCGAACAAGGCCTGGTGGCGCAGGAGATGCTGATCGAGGACAGCCCAGCCGATTTCTCCGGCTACCGGCCGAAGAACTTCGACATGGGCTATCAGGGCGATGTCAGCATCAGGCAGGCGCTGCAATTGTCGCTCAACGTTCCGGCGATCCGCGTGCTCGACGCGGTCGGCCCGGCCCGGCTGATGGCGCGCTTTCGCCAGGCCGATGTGACCCCTGTACTGCCCGTCAACGAGGCGCCTGGCCTGGCAATCGGCCTCGGTGGCGTCGGGATGACACTGCGCGACCTGGTTCAGCTCTATGCCGGCCTTGCCAATGGCGGCAAGGCACACACGCTGCGTGACGGCACCGAGCCGGCGAATGCCGAACGCTCGACCACCACCATCCTCGACGGACAGGCGACCTGGCAGATCACCGACATCCTGTCAGGCGTCAAGCCGCCTCAGGGTGCCGCCCAACGCGGCATCGCTTACAAGACCGGCACCTCCTACGGCTATCGCGACGCCTGGTCGGTCGGCTTTGACGGCCGCTATGTGCTCGGCGTATGGGTCGGCCGCCCCGACGCCGGCGCGGTGCCCGGCCTGTCCGGCTACATCTCGGCGGCGCCCATCCTGTTCGAAGGCTTTGTCCGTTCCGGCCTGGCCGCCGTACCACTGCCAAGCCAGCCGTCCGGCGTCCGGCGTCCCAAACGCGAGGAGCTGCCGGTGACGCTGACGCGCTTCGGCGCCGGCACCGATGGGCTGGTGCAGGCGACGCCGACCGAACCTGCGCCAACCATCATCTTTCCGCCAGACGGCGCCCGCGTCGATCTCGGCACTTCCTCGGCCGATGCCTCGCCGCTGGTTCTCAAGCTGCAGGGCGGTCGCGCACCATTCCGCTGGCTGGCCAACGGCAAGCCGCTGGTCGGCATCGACCGGCGGCGCACCGCGACCTGGCAGCCGGACGGCGCCGGCTATTCGACCCTGACCGTGATCGACGCGGCGGGACGCGCGGCCAGCGTAAAGGTTTTTGTCGAGTGAAAATTTCCCTTGAATAGATTCCGGCAGGTGATTCAAGGGAGTGGGGTTTACGCCTTGCTTTCGGCCGCCGGTATTTCCTCGGCCTTTGCTGACACCCTCCCCGCCGGCTTTGTTCGGCTGGCCGACATCGATCCCAGTATCCGGCAGGATATCCGCTATGCCGGCCTCGAAAATTTCCTGCATCGCAAGGTAAGCGGCTACGATGCGCCGGTATGCGTCCTCACCAGGCAAGCGGCGCAAGCGCTTTCGGCAGTGCAGAAAGCGATTGCTGCCGAAGGGCTGACGCTGGTCGTGTTCGACTGCTACCGCCCTGCGCGGGCTGTCTCCGACATGAGTGAATGGACAAAAACGGGCGGGCCACCGGACCCGCAATGGTATCCAAAGGTCAAGCGCAAGGATCTCATCGCCAAGGGTTATATCGGCGAACTGTCCACCCATTCGCGCGGATCGACGGTCGATGTCGCGATCGCCCGGGTCAACCATAAAGAACAGGCCGGCCGCACGAGCGCTCCGAAACCGGCCTGCGGCGCGACCGATGCCGACACGCTCGATTTCGGCACCGGTTTCGACTGTTTCGATCCGGCGAGCGAAACGGCTCACCGAGCGATAGACGATGAAGCCGCGGCTAACCGCAAAAGACTTGTCGAGGCGATGCGCGCCGGCGGCTTCAAGAATTACCCACGCGAATGGTGGCACTTCACGCTGGAAAACGAGCCGTTTCCAAGAGAGCGCTTCAACTTTCCCGTTACCGGCGAATAAGCCGCCGAAACCTTGCTCGGACGAGACGCAGCCATTGCCGAAGAGCCGGCCGTCTCTAGTTAATCGCGTCGGGAGCGCGATCATGGTTCATGCGGGAAAATAGTTCCTCGCATCGCCGAAACCAGGCGAAAAATTGCTTCAATGAGCCAAAAAAGGCAACATTGATTGCATCTAAATTCTATCAATTCGGTAGATTTGGCGCGAGTTCAACGGAGGCGGAAATGACCAAACCTCATTTCAGGAAACTGCTCGGCGCACTGGTCGCCACATCCGTCCAGTTCGGCACGCTCGGTTTCGCGTTTGCCGACACCACCATTCTCAACGTGTCCTATGATCCGACGCGTGAGCTCTATAAGCAATTCGATGAGGCCTTCATTGCCCACTGGAAGGCAGAGACAGGCGAGACGGTCACCGTCCAGCAGTCACATGGCGGATCCGGCGCGCAGGCTCGCGCCGTGATCGACGGCCTCGACGCCGACGTGGTGACGCTGGCGCTCGAAGGCGATATCAACGCCATCGTTTCGAAAGCGAAGAAGATCAATCCAGACTGGCGGACGAAATTCGAAAACAATTCGGCGCCCTACACCTCGACCATCATCTTTCTCGTCCGCAAGGGAAACCCCAAGGGCATCCATGACTGGGGCGATCTGGTCAAGGACGACGTCCAAGTGATCACGCCGAATCCCAAGACCTCCGGTGGCGCGCGCTGGAACTACCTCGCCGCCTGGGCCTATGCCAGCTCCAAGGATGGCGGCGACGAGGCCAAGACCAAGGAATTCGTCGGCAATCTCTATGCGCATGTCCCGGTTCTCGACACCGGTGCGCGCGGCGCCACCGTGACCTTCGCGCAAAAAGGGCTGGGCGACGTGCTGCTCGCCTGGGAAAACGAGGCCTATCTGGCGCTCGATGAGTTCGGCGCCGACAATTTCGATATCGTCTACCCGCCGACCTCGATCCTGGCCGAGCCGCCGGTCGCCGTGGTCGACGCCAATGTCGACGCCAAAGGCACACGCAAAGTTGCCGAAGCCTATCTGAGCTATCTCTATTCCAAGGAAGGCCAGACGCTCATCGCCAAGAACCATTATCGCCCTTCGAAGCCCGACCTGGTGCCGGCGGAGGACTTGGCCAAGCTGCCTGAGATCAAGCTGATCACCATCGACGACCCGCTTTTTGGCGGCTGGAAGAAGGCACAGCCTTATCATTTCGGCGATGGTGGTATATTCGACCAGATCTACAAGCCGGCCCAGTAGCATTTAGATCAGGACGACATGACCACAGCACCCGCCAAGGCGGGGTGGCGATTCAGGCAGCCGAGCGTCATTCCGGGTTTCGGGTTGACGCTCGGCTTCTCGCTTGCCTACCTCACCCTCATCATCCTCATTCCCCTGTCCGGGCTGATCTGGCGCTCGGCGGCGCTCGGCTGGACCGACTTCTGGGCGATCGTCACCGACCGCCGCACCATCAACGCGCTTGAGATCAGCTTCGGCACCGCCTTCATTGCCGCCGCTGTCAACGTCGTCTTCGGCACGATCGTCGCGTGGGTACTGGTGCGCTACAGCTTTCCCGGCCGCCGCATCGTCGATGCCATGGTCGACCTGCCCTTCGCGCTGCCGACAGCGGTCGCCGGCATTGCGCTGACCACGCTCTACGCACCGAACGGCTGGATCGGAAGCCTTCTGACACCGCTCGGCATCAAGATCGCCTACACGCCGCTTGGCATCGTAATTGCGCTGATCTTCATCGGCCTGCCCTTTGTCGTACGAACCGTGCAGCCGATCATGGAGGAGATCGACAAGGAGGTAGAGGAAGTGGCCGCCACGCTCGGCGCCAATCGCTTCCAGATCATCAGCCGCGTTCTGCTTCCCGGACTGGCGCCGGCCATCGTCACCGGCTTCGCGCTGGCCTTCGCGCGCGGCGTCGGCGAGTACGGTTCCGTCATCTTCATCGCCGGCAATCTGCCCTATAAATCCGAAATCGCACCGCTTCTGATCGTCATCCGGCTGGAGGAATATAATTACGCGGCGGCGACCGCGATCGCGGCGATCATGCTGGCACTGTCCTTCGTCATGCTGCTGGTCATCAACCTGGTGCAGACCTGGAGCCGCAAGCGCTATGGCTGACCCGGAGATCAAATCCTACGCGCCGCACCATGAAAGCCAGTCGCCGGCGGTGACCGAAAGCCGCACGGCGAGAACCGTGCTGATGGCCGTAACGTTTGCGTTCCTTGCCATCTTCCTGCTCTTGCCGCTGATCATCGTCTTCAAGGAAGCTTTCGCCAAGGGCATCGAGGCCTACACACAGGCGCTAGGCGAACCGGATACGCGCTCGGCGATCCGCCTGACGCTTCTGGTCGCGGCGATCTCGGTGCCGCTCAACATCGTCTTCGGCATTTCCGCCGCCTGGGCCATCGCCAAGTTCGAATTCAAGGGCAAGGCGTTCCTGACCACGCTGATCGACCTGCCCTTTTCCGTCTCGCCGGTCATTTCGGGGCTTGTCTACGTGCTCTTGTTCGGCGCGCAAGGCCTGCTCGGCGCCTGGCTCAAGGCGCATGGCATCGTCATCCTGTTTGCGGTGCCGGGCATCGTGCTGGCCACGATCTTCGTCACCTTCCCCTTCGTCGCCCGCGAGTTGATCCCGCTGATGCAGGAGCAGGGCAATGGCGACGAGGAGGCGGCCCTGTCGCTCGGGGCCAATGGCTGGCAGGCGTTCTGGTACGTGACGTTGCCCAATGTCAAATGGGGATTGCTATACGGCGTGTTGCTGTGCAATGCCCGCGCCATGGGTGAGTTCGGCGCGGTCTCGGTCGTTTCGGGCCACATACGCGGATTGACCAACACCATGCCGCTGCATGTCGAAATCCTTTATAACGAGTACAATGCCGCCGCCGCCTTTGCCGTCGCTTCGCTGCTTGCCGGCCTGGCGCTCGTCACGCTGGTCTTGAAAACACTTCTCGAGATGCGCTACGGCGCCGAGATCGCCGCGACGCGCGGACACTGACAAAATGCATGTCGCCCAAAAGTGGGAACCGGTTTTGGGATAACGACATGCATCAACTACAAAAGGGATTTGCATGGAAGTTCGCGTTGCCAACGTGCGCAAGGAGTTTGAGCGGTTTCCGGCCCTCCGCGACGTTTCGCTCGACATCAAGTCGGGAGAACTGATCGCTCTGCTGGGACCGTCCGGTTCCGGCAAGACGACGCTGCTCAGGCTGATTGCCGGATTGGAGCGGCCGACCCGCGGAAAGATCTTCTTCGGCGAAGAGGATGCCTCGCAAAAGTCGATCCAGGAGCGCAATGTCGGCTTCGTCTTCCAGCACTACGCGCTGTTTCGCCATATGACGGTCGCCGACAATATCGGCTTCGGACTCAAGGTCCGGCACGGGCCGTCGCGCCCGTCGGCGAAGGAAATCCGCCGCCGCGCCTCGGAACTCCTCAACCTCGTTCAGCTCTCCGGTCTGGAAAAACGCTATCCGGCACAGCTTTCGGGCGGCCAGCGCCAGCGCGTGGCGCTGGCCCGCGCCATGGCGATCGAACCGGCCGTGCTTTTGCTCGACGAGCCGTTCGGCGCGCTCGATGCCCAGGTGCGCCGCGAACTGCGCCGCTGGCTGCGCGACATCCACGACGCCACCGGCCACACGACGGTCTTCGTCACCCATGACCAGGAAGAGGCGCTGGAGCTTGCCGACCGCGTCGTGGTGATGAGCCAGGGCCGCATCGAGCAGGTCGGCACCGCCGACGAGATCTACGACACGCCGAACTCGCCCTTCGTCTACGGCTTCATCGGCGAATCGAGCTCGATCCCGGTCAAGGTCGAGGACGGCCAGGTCTGGATCGCCGACCGGCCGATCGGGCTCTCCGCGCCGCATGCACCGCAAGGCGAAGCGACGCTGTTCTTCCGCCCGCACGATGTCGATCTGGTGGAAGAATGCAACGGATGCATCGCCGGCACGGTCGCCGCCAGCCGCCGCGTCGCCGGCACCCGAAGGGTAGAACTCGAAATCGGCGGCGAGCGCCAGCGGGTCGAGATCGAATTGCCCGTCGACCATCCGGCGGCGCAGAAAAGCCGGGTAGCTTTCAGGCCGCGGCGCTGGAAGCTTTTTCCGGCTGCTTGATCTTCTATCAGGCGCTACGCCAGCCAGTTCTCGACCTTCAGGCCTTTGATCCGGTTGAACGCCCCGGTATTGGCCGTCACCAGGGTAGTTCCCAGCGCACGGGCGTGAGCAGCAATAAAAAGGTCGTTTTGGCCGATGGTTTGGCCCCTGCCTGCCAGTTCTGCGCGAATCGCGCCGTACTCGGCATCCACGGGCACATCGAGCGGCAAGACGGGAATCTCAGCCAGTAATTCCTTGACCTTCTTGTGCAACTTGGCTGATCTTTTCTTGACGCAGCCATATCGCAGTTCCGACGCGACCACGATGCTGGTACACACGGCGGCGTCTCCCACGCGCAGGACAGAGCTTGCGGCTTTCCCGGCCGGATTTCGGATCATGTCGCTGACAATGTTCGTGTCCAGCATGAACCGCATCAAAAAAATTCCTCGGATTTGACAGGCATATCCTCGACATCGGGAAAGTCTTCCTCGGCACCGGGCGGTGGCTCTTTCGCCCATTGCGCGAGCAGTGCGGTGAGGCCAGGCTTGCGGACCGGCTCGATGATCAGGCGGTCGCCTTCACGGCTGATCAAGACCTTTTCGCCGGGAAGTTCGAACTCGACAGGAATGCGCACCGCCTGGCTGCGATTGTTACGAAACAGCTTCGCCTCTTTCGGCGGGGTTGTTGAATGGCTGTGTTGAGGCATGACGACAGCTCCTTGTATATACTATTTGTATATGCCAGACAGCGCGGCGATGCAATCGCATTGCACAGCGTTGGCCGGCCGGGTACCATCGTACACGCCGACGGCATCGGCACCGCTGCCAAGCTGTCCTGAGACTCTGCTTGAAAGAAAAAACTAGAAATCGCCCACAGCGGGACTACTTTTTCTCGCGATAACGTCGAGGGGCCGCTCTGCGTGCCTCGTCGCGCACGAGGCCTTGCCGCTATGGTCCGGCAATAAGCGTACCGCATTGGAGCCCAGTTTTCATGAAGCGATTTTTGCTTGGCGTCGCCACATTGGCCGGCCTGGTCCTCGCATCCTCCCAAGCCTGGTCGGCCGACAGATTGCTGAACGCCTCTTACGATGTCGGTCGCGAACTGTTTGCGCAGGTCAACAAGGCGTTCGTTGCCGGCCACCCCGGCGTCACCATCGATCAGTCGCATGCCGGAACCTCGGCGCAGGCGCGCGCCATCGCCGAAGGCCTCGGCGCCGACGTGGTCACGTTCAACCAGGTCATCGACATCGACTTTCTGGTCAAGAAGGGCCTCGTGTCCGCCGACTGGCAGAAGGACTTTCCCGACAACGCCTCGCCTTTCTATTCGCTGCCCTCCTTCCTGGTGCGCGCCGGCAATCCGAAGCACATCAAGGATTGGAACGATCTCGTCCGCGACGACGTCCAGGTGATCTTCCCCAATCCGAAAACCTCCGGCAATGCGCGCTACACCTATCTCGCGGCCACCGCCTACGCCAAGGAAGCCTTCAAGGGCGACGACGCCAAGGTGAAGGAGTTCATCACCAAGCTGTTCAACAATGTGCCGGTCTTCGACAGCGGCGGACGCGCCGCGACCACCACCTTCGTGCAGCGCGAAATCGGCGACGTGCTGATCACCTTCGAGTCGGAAACGCGCGGCGTCCGCAAGGAGTATGGCGAGGACAAGTTCGAGCAGGTGACGCCTTCGGTCAGCCTGTTGGCGGAATTTCCGGTGGCGATCGTCGACACGGTCGCCGACGAGCATGGCACGCGCGATCTTGCCAAGACTTATCTCGACTTCCTCTATACGCCGGAGGGCCAGGACATCGCCGCCCGCAACGGCCTGCGGGCCCGCGACGCGGCGGTCGCCGCCAAATACAAGGCTGAGTTTCCCGACGTCCGGCTGCTGACGGTGGAGGAGGTCTTCGGCGGCTGGGCCAAGGTCCAGGCCGAGCATTTTGCAGCGGGCGGCCTGCTCGACCAGACTTACGGCAGGCGCTGAGGTCGCCAACTCATTGAAAGCCGGCGCTTGCCGGCTTTTCCTTCATTTTGCCCGCCGAAATTGCAGCTTCCGCACGTTCCGGACCGCCCGCCCGCCAAAACGTTACGAAGAATCAACGCGTTTGCGCGCAATATGTCCTCGGGCGGCCTGTCTGCGCGAACGGCATCGCACGGCCAAACCGTCATTATTTGCACACAAACAGCCGCCAGATGCGGGTGGTTGGGGCTTTATGGGTTGGTTCGGGCATGCTTACCAAAAAAGGCAAATACGGCCTCAAGGCCCTCGTGCATCTGTCGGGCCTGCCGGTCGGCCAGCTCGCATTCGTCAATGACATCGCGGTCGCCAACAACATCCCGAAGAAATTCCTCGATGCCATCCTGGGCGAGTTGCGCAACGCCGGCTTCGTCCAGAGCCGCAAGGGCAAGGAAGGCGGCTACCGCCTCGCCCGGCCGGCTTCCGAGATCAAGATCGGCCATGTCGTGCGCGTCCTCGACGGGCCGCTGGCGCCGATCCCCTGCGCCAGCCGCACGCAATACCAGCGTTGCGAGGATTGCGACGAGGCGACCTGCCAGGTCCGGCACATGATGCTGGAGGTGCGTCAGGCGATCGCCGAGGTGCTCGACAACCGCAGCCTTGCCGCCATGCGCGACGCCGACAATGACGATTTCCCGGTCGAACTGACGTCGCAGATCTAGCGCGCGAGCAGGCTCAAGGCGGTCGCGACGGTGTCGGCGACCGGACGCTTGCCATCCAAGGTCATTGCCGCCTCGTCCGCCGCTGGCGGCTCGAGCGTGGCGAACTGGCTGTCGACCAGGCTTGCCGGCATGAAATGACCCTTGCGACTGCCTACGCGCTGTTTCGCCGTTGCCGGGACGATCTCAAGGTAAACGAAAACGATATCCGCGCAAAAGCCGCGCAGGCGATCACGATAACTGCGCTTCAGCGCCGAGCAGGCGGCGACCACACCTCGCCCGCTTGCGACCGACGCTGCCATACGCTGGCCGATCGCGTCGAGCCAGCCCTCGCGCAGCGCGTCGGTGAGCGGCTGCCCGCTCGCCATGCGCGCGACGTTTTCGGGCGGATGCAGCCTGTCGCCTTCGATAAAGAGCGCGCCCAATGCCGCTGCAAGCGCTTCGCCGACGACCGACTTGCCGCAGCCGGCAACGCCCATCACCACGATGGCGGGTGTCGTTCGAACAGTGCTCGCCGGCTTATATGCCACGTCTTTCCCGGTCATGCAGGTCAGCGGCTTGCCGGCGCGCGGCCATAGAGCAGCAGCATGGCGACGATGACGACGCCGTAGATGATCTGCCGTCCCGCCTCCGGCATCTGCATGACGGAAAGAATGGATTGCAAAAGCGTGATCAGGATCACGCCGGCGACGGTGCCGAGATAGGAACCGCGCCCACCGAGGATCGAGGTGCCGCCGAGCACCACCGCTGCTATCGACGGCAGAAGATAGGCGTCGCCCATCGACTGTGCCGCCTTGGAGGCATAGCCGGCCAAAAGCACGCCGCCGAAGGCGGAGAGCCCGCCCGAAACCGCAAAGGCGATCATCACCACGCGCCTTGTGTCGATGCCGGAAAGATAGGCGGCACGCTCGCGGTTGCCGATGCCGTAGACGGTGCGGCCGAAGCCGGTGCGGGTCAGCACGAACACCATTGCGGCGCCGATCAGTGCCCAGATGAGCACGGCGTTGGGCACGCCAGGAACGGCAAAGCCGGTCGCCAGATAGCGCATCGCACCGGTCGCCGAATCCTGCGGCGAGAAACCGCCCGTGTAGACCACCATCAGCCCCTGCGCGACGGCGTTGGTGGCAAGCGTGATGATCATCGAGGGAATGCGCAGATAGGCGACGCCGATGCCGTTGACGATGCCGATCAGCACACCGCAGAAGATGCCGAACGGAATGGCAAGCGCCACACCGACCGGCCCATAAGCGGCCGCGGCGCAGGCCATCATCGCGCCGGCCGCCACCGACCAGGGTACCGACAGGTCGATCTGGCCGAGCAGGATGACCAGCATCATGCCGGTGGCGATGACGCCGAGAAACGACGCCACCTTGAGCTGCTGCAAAAGGTATTCAGGCGACAGGAAGCTGCGCGAATAGAGGCTGCCGAGGAACAGCAGCAGCACGATACAGGCGAACGCCGTCAGCACCGCAGGGTCGGCGCGGCGGAGGATTTTCGGCATGCGGCCGGCGAGACCACTCACAGTCGTTTCGCTCACAGGAACCACTCCAGCCGGTTGCGGACGCGAAACAGGGCGAAGGCGCCGAGGCTGACCGCGATCAGCAGGATGACGCCCTGGAATAGAGGCTGCCAGAGCGGATCGAAATCGAAGACGAACAGCAGGTCGCCGATGGTGCGGAAGGCAAGAGCGCCGAAGATCGCGCCGATGGCGCTGCCCTTGCCGCCGAACAGCGACACGCCGCCAAGCACGACCGCGGCAATCGAAAACAGCGTATAGGCATTGCCGCTGGCATAGGCCGCATCGCCGGTATAGGTGAAGAACGTCAGGAACAGCCCGCCGATCGCGGCCAGCAGCCCGGCAAGCGTATAGGCGGCGAACTTTCCACGCCGGATCGGCACGCCGGACATGTAGGCCGCCATCTCCGAGGAGCCGGCCGCATAAGCGGCGCGGCCGAGCACCGACCGGCTGAACGGCACCCAGACAACGAGCACGACCGCCAGCAGCGTCACCAGGCTCGCCGGCACAATACCAAACAGGCGCCCGGTCAGCGCATCGGCGAGCCCTTCATTGACCGAGCCGCCCGGAAACGGCCGAAGCAGCAGGGCGATGCCGAAATAGACCGCACCGGTGGCAATGGTGGCGACGATCGGCTGCAGGCGTCCATAGATGACGATGGCGCCGTTGATTGCCCCGCACAGCAGCCCGGTGCCGAGCACGGCGATGACGCCGAAGGCGGTCTCGAGGCCGGTGCCGACGACCAGCCACGAGGCCAGGCAATTGGTCAGGGTGAAGATCATGCCGACGGAGAGGTCGATGCCGGCGGTGATCACCACCAGCGTCTGCGCCATCGCAACGAAGGCGAGCAGCACACCCTTGTTCGACGCCGTCTGCACGACATTGGCGGTGAAGCCCGCCGGATGGTTCGAGGTGTAAATGATGAACATGACAACGAAGATGCCGAACGCCAGCAGCGTTCCGCGCTGTTCGGCGAGCCAATAGCGCCAATCCTTCACGCGTCCGCTCCTTGCCTTGGCATCTCTTCGTGAATGTTGAGCGCGCTGGCAATCAGCGCCCTCTCGGTGATTTCGGCGCCGACCAGTTCGCGCTTGACCGCGCCGTCATAGAGCACCAGCACTCGGTCGCAGCAGCCGATCAGCTCGTCATAGTCGGTCGAATAGAACAGGATCGCCGCACCCTGGTCGGCAAGCTTGCGCATCAACTGGTACAGCTCCTGCTTGGTGCCGACATCGATGCCGCGCGTCGGGTCGTTGAGCAGGATGATGCGCGGCTGCCGCATCAGCCATTTGGCGATGACGACCTTCTGCTGGTTGCCGCCGGATAGCGCGCCGACCGGAATATCGAGGCCGGCCGTCTTGATCGCCAGGAGACCGACCATGTCGTCGATCAGCCGCTGCTCGGCGGCGCGGTCGATGATGCCGGCCCTGGACAGCCGGTCGAGGGCGGCGAAGGAGAGATTTTCGCGCACCGTCATCGGCAGCATCAACCCTTCCGTCTTGCGATCCTCCGGGATCAGCGCCATGCCGATCCGGTCGTCACGCGCCGCGGCCGGACTGGCGATCGCCACCGGCGTTCCGTCGATCAGGATCTGGCCCGACAGGCCACGCAGCACACCGAAGAAGGCGAGCAGCAATTCGCGCTGGCCCTGGCCGTCGAGGCCGCCGAGCCCGACCACCTCGCCCGCCCCGACCGATAGCGAGACATCGTGCAGCCGATCCGTCCAGGACAGGCTGCGCGCCTCTAGAACCGGCGTGGCTGCGGCAGCCGCCCGCGCGGGTTTGGGCGGAAAGATGTGGCTGTATTCGCGCCCGATCATCAGTTCGACGACCTCGTTGTCGCTCTTGGTGCCGGCCGCGTAGCTGGCGACATTGCGGCCATTGCGGAACACCGTGCACTGGTCGGCCAGCTCGGCGATCTCGTTCATGCGGTGCGAGATGTAGAGCAGCGCCAGCCCTTCCGAACGCAGCCGCTTCAACACGGCGAAAACCCTGGCGACGTCGGCCGCGGTCAGCGCCGAGGTCGCCTCGTCAAGGATCAGGATACGCGGCTTGCGCGCCAGTGCCTTGGCGATCTCGACCATCTGCCTTCTTGAAAGAGGAAGATCCTTGACCAGCGCCAGCGGATGGATATCGGAAGCGCCGGCGCGAGCGAGCGCTTCTTCGGCGATGCGGCGCTGCGCCTTGCGGTCGATCATGCCGAAACGCTTCGGCGGATCGGAAATGACGACGTTGTCGGCAACGCTGAGTTCGGGGACGAGCGACAGTTCCTGGAAGATGCAGACGATGCCGGCCTGGTTGGCAGCGGCCGGCGAAGCGAAGCTCACTTCGTTCCCGTCCAGCATCATGCGGCCCTCGTCGGGCGCGACGACACCCGCCATGACCTTGATCAGCGTCGATTTGCCGGCGCCGTTCTCGCCGAGGATGGCGTGGATGCTGCCTGGAGTGACCGACAGTTCGGCCTTCTCCAGCGCGCGCACGCCGCCATAGCGCTTGGATATGCCTTCCATGCGGAAGAGCGGAACCGCACCGTCCATCGGCCCTCCCCAGGCGCTTGGCAATCAGGATGTCGAGCGCCGACGCCGCGGGATCTCCCGGGGCGCCGGGCTGTCGGAGTTTACTGGTTTTCCTTGCTCTGGCCCATGATTTCCTGCGCCGTGAAATTGATGCCGCAGGTCGGGAAGGAATTGCCGACGAAGAAATTGTCGGATTGGTCGGGGAAGTAGTCCTGGCCTTCCTTGAAGTTCGGATCCTCGACGATCGCCAGCGGCAGCTTGATCGATTGCGGCACGACCTGCCCTTCAAGTGCTGCAATCGCCGTCTTGATGGCAACCGCCACCTGAGCCGGGCCGGTGCCGGCCGACGAGCATTTCAGGCCTTCTGCGGCGAACTTGGCGCAGAATTTGCGGAAGCCGTTCTCCGTCTCGCCGCCGAACGGCACGAACGGATGCTTGGCATCGATCATCGCCTGCACGATGCCGGTATCGCCACCCTGTCCGGTAATGCCGTCGAAGGGGCCGTTGGTGGCAATGGCATCGGCCGTAGCCTTTTGCGCAACGCCGTCATCCCACTTGCCGACGACCTCCGTGACATCCCATTTCTTGCCGGATGCGTCGAGAACCTCGTGGATGCCGTTATGGCGGTCGGTATCGACGGATGTGCCGGCTACGCCACGCACTTCCAGCACCTTGCCGCCGTTCGGCACGTGCTTGACCAGCCAGTTGCCCCACAATTCGCCAAGGCCCTTCTGGTCCACATTGACGTTGATGGCATCCTTGGTGTCGAGGATGTTGTCGAAAGCGACCAGCACCACGCCGGCTTCCTTGGCCCGCTTGATGACAGGGCCGAATGCGGTCGGGTTCTGGGCGTTGACGACGATCGCATCATAGCCGGAATCGATGAAATTATTGATTGCCGAAATCTGGGCCGGCACGTCTTCGCCGGTCGAGACCACCTTGAATTCCTTGAGCTTGGCCGCGACCTCCGGCTGCGCTGCATAGGCTTTTGCCGTCTGCACCATCTGGATGCGCCACGTGTTGGCGATATAGCCGTTGGCCAGAGCGATGCGGTACGGGCCGTCTTTCTTGGGGAACTTGAAGAACTGCGTATCGGCCGACCAGGGCGCGAAGCAGTCAGGCTCGGCCGATGGCCCCTTGACGATTTCAGGCTCGGCGATCGCCGACGAGCTCAGCATGACAAAAGCAGTGGCGGCAACGATACCGCCAACGAGTGACTTGATCATCGATATTCCTCCCATTTGCAGTTTTGTTTGTTCTTACGTCGATGAAATTGCGCTTTTCCGGTCCGGCACCTCCCGCCGTATCCGCTGTGCGTTCAGGTGGCCGAATGCCGACCCGATCCCCTCCTTTGTTGCCCGGCTAGTCCCGCAAAAACTATCATATTATACATAATAAACAAGCATGAGCTGTCGCTTATGTATAATAAACAGCCTCCCATCTTCTGAGCGATGTACCAAACGGCGATAACTGGTAGCGCTACCATGACGTAGTGTAAAGCGCCATTGCGTTGAAGCTCGGTTCAGCGCGCCGTGCTCTCACGTCGCTTGAGTTCGAAGCCGAGATCGACAACGCGCGACTCCGGCCTGTTGCCCTCGATCGCCGCAAGCGCCATGGCGACAGCCCGCCGGCCGATCTCGTAACGATAGGTCCGAACGCTGGTGACCGACGGAAACGCCACTTCCATCATGTCGAGATCGTTGAAGCCGACGATGCCGATCGTCTTCGGCACGGCGATCGAAGCGCGATGGCATTCGAACAGCACCCCGAGGGCTATGTCGTCATTGTTGCAGAACACGCCGTCGAGGCTCGGCACCTTGGCCAGCGCGTCGCGGAACAATTCGCGGCCGAGGGTGACGCTGGAGGGCACCGGCGTGGTGGTGGTAAGCCGCGCATCGAACAGGCCGGCCGCCTCCATCGCCGCGCGATAGCCGGCCAAGCGCCGCTGCGAACGCGGATCCATGCGCGCCCCGATGAAGCCGATCCGCCGATAGCCTGCCTCGATCAGATGTTCGGCTGCCGCCTTGCCGCCCTCGAAATGTGAGAAACCGACCATCATGTCTACCGGATCGGGCCCGGTCTCCATCACCTGCACCACCGGACAGCCTGCCGTTTCCAGCAGTTTTCGCGACGCCGGCGTCTGGTCGATGCCGGCCACGATCAGCGCCGCCGGGCGTTGCGGGCCAAACACCTGCAGCAGCCGCTCTTCCTCGAGGCCGGAATAGTGAGTGTTGCCAAGCTGGATCCGGAAAGGGCCGTCCGACAGGCTGTCGTAGATGCCGCGCACCACTTCGGCAAAGACGTTGTTGGTAAGCGACGGCACCAGAACGCCAAAGACCTCGGCGCGCGCCGAAGCCAGCGCCCGCGCATTCGGGTCGGGCACATAGCCGAGCTCATTCACGGCGGACTCGATCTGGCGGCGCAGATCTTCCGAGACACGCCCCGGCTCACGCAAGGCGCGCGATACGGTAATGGCGCCGACCCCGGCCTTGCGCGCGACGTCGGCGATGGTCGGGCGGCCGCCGCCGCGGCGCGAGCGCGGCTTGATCACCGCATTGGTCCCGAGGCCGGGCAACCGCCCAGATGCGACCGTGAGACGATGTTCAGCGTCTTTGCCACTGCTGCCTGCCAACCTGGCCCGTTGCCACACCTGTCTGGCGTCGCGCAGCCTTCGGCTATTGTCAAGCGACGGACGGAGAGGCTGTACCCGTACCGCTGTGCTTCAGGCCGTCACAGCAGCGCTGCGCCGGGCCTTCCACAGCAGCAGCGCCATGGCCAAAATGTTCAGCAGGTTCCAGGCAATGCCGTTGAGGAACGCGGCGGCATAGGAACCGGTCAAATCGTAGATCCAGCCCGACATCCAGCCGCCGATCGCCATGCCGAAAATGGTCGCCATCATGACGATGCCGACGCGCTGGCCAGCCTCTTTGGCTGGCATATATTCGCGCACGATGATCGCATAACAGGGCACGATGCCGCCCTGCGACAGGCCGAAGACCAGCGAGACGACATAGAGCGAGGCAAGCCCGTCGAACGGGATATAGAACAACAGCGACAGGCATTGCAGCACCGAGCCGATCAGCAGGGTTTTCACGCCACCGATGCGATCGGCAAGGAAGCCCGAGCCTAGCCGGCTGACGACGCCCGCCGCCAGCATGATCGACAGCATATCGGCGCCATGTGCCACGCCGTAGCCGAGGTCCATGCAATAGGCGACGATATGGACTTGCGGCATCGACATCGCCACGCAGCAGCCGAGCCCGGCGACGATGAGCAGTGCCTGCAAGGCCGCCGGCGACAGTGAGATCGGCTGCACCACGCGGCTCCCCGGCGATCCCGGAGCCGCCTGGGGCGGTGCGCCGCGCCGGAGCAGCAGGATCAGCGGCACCATGGTAACCAGGCAGACGGCGCCGATCGCGGCATAGGTGAAGCGCCAGCCTTGCGCCTGCATGACATAGGGCATCGCCGTCGGCCAGATCGCTCCGGCGAGATAGTTGCCGGACGCGGCAGCCGTCACCGCAACGCCGCGGCGCCGGTTGAACCAGTGCGAGATGTCGGCAATCAGCGGCCCGAAGATTGCCGACGAGCCGACGCCGATCAACAGACCCTGGACGAGGGTGAACTGCAGGATCGAACTGGTCAGCGACGCCAACAGGAAACCGGCGCCAAGTGTAATCGCGGCAATCAGCGCCGGCACCCAATACCCCATGCGGTCGATGGCGCGGCCGACCAGCACATTGCCGGCGGCAAAGCCTACCATCGTCGCCGTGTAGGGCATCGAGGCAGCGGCGCGATCGACGCCGAATTCTGCCTGCACGGCGGGCAGCACCACGACCACCGCCCACATGCCGACCCCGCCGATCGTTGCCAGCAGCATCGAGATGCCGAGACGTATCCAGGCATAGGCACTGTCGATGCCGGAACTTCCTGCCTGGCTTGAGACGATTGGGGTCAAGAGCGTTTCCTGTCCGCAGTTCTTTAATCGGCGGTTCAGACCACTATCGGCGCATTCGCGTCGCCGAGCAGCGCCACGATGGGCAAATCCGTGGCTCCAGGGATTTCGGGCCGAAGTGGAACAGCGGCCCACCATGGGGCGTTTTCCCGGCAACGACCTAGTTGAAGGAGTTTGCCATGACCGCGCAACGGAAATGGTCCGCCGACGTCACCGAGCATAGCGACGCGCTGGACCTCGAGGAACACATCTTCGAATCGCACGATCCAAGGAAGATCGCCGCCTCGCTGAAGCGGTCGGCCGAGCGCAGCGACCGACGCAAGGCAGGGCCGTTTCAATCGGCCATGTCGATGCTGAATTTCTACATCAACCGCGCCGGCAAGAACCTGCCGGCGGCGCAGAAGAAAGTGCTGGAGGACGCTAAAGATGAACTCCGCGTCCTTTTTGGCCGCTCAAAGGAGGACTAGTAGTGAAAATCTGACGCTTGGTATCCGTTGGGAATGGCGGGGAACCGACCCGAAGCGGAACTCGGCGCATCTACAGCGAACGAAGTCACACCGCAATAAAAGAGATCGCGCCTATTAATACAATTGCCGCTGCTGCAGCAAACCAATAAGACGAGCGTAGAATGCTGCGGTCGTTTTTATTTCCATGGCTTCTTACAATCATAACCAGTCCGACCGAGCAGAAGATAACTCCCACAAGGGCCGACAGAAAAAAGAGATACATACCGGTCTCCACTCCAAGGCGAGCACTTTAGCAAATGGTGGGCATCTGTCGATGGTTACCTTCGTGTGCGGCACGCAGCGCTCTGGGGCGTGGACTCATTACTGCGTAGCCAGAGGCGGATTGCGACGAGTTTGAGCGCGGTAAGATAGTTCTCAGCCAGCTTGTCGTAGCGGGTTGCGAAGCGGCGGAATTGCTTCGCTTTGTTGAAGAAGCGCTCAACTAAGTTGCGGGCCTTATACAGGAAGGGGCTGAAGCAGATCGGGCCCTTGCGGTTGGCCTTGGGCAGGATGTTGGCCCCCATGCCTTTTCGCTCGCTGACCGCATTACGCAAGGCGTTGGCATCATAGCCCTTGTCGGCGAGCAGCATGGCACCCTCCGGCAAATTCGTGATCAGGTCCGCTGCTGAGGCAATGTCACTCATCTGACCTGCCGTGTGCATCAGTTTGATCGGCATGCCTTTGGCGTCGACAAGAGCATGGATTTTGGCTGTCAGCCCGCCTCGGGAACGACTGAGACAATAATCTCGACCCCCTTTCGCGCCCTGCTGATGGACGCGAACAATAGAGGTGTCGATCATCTGCACCTTGCCGTCATGGGCTTTGGTGATTGCGTCCATGAGGCGGTCTCACACACCTGCTTTCCGCCATCGGACGAAGCGATTGTAACAGGTGGTCACTGTCGGCGCGGGCTGTCAATCACGGTGCGGATAGCGTCGGCGGAATGTATTCGCTGTCCGGCACGGGAAGATGCCCGTCCGTTTCGATAATTACAGCCCACATCTCGAAGTTGACAAGCGCTGTGCAATTCACATCTGCCTGCCGAAGGTATGGTGCGCCATAGCTGCATGAGGCTCCGGCTACCTTGGCGATAAAGCCGGGCTCGCTTCCGATTGCACCGAACGCTACACCGTCAACAGCAAGGATAGTCTTGTAATTTTGCCAAAGCCGGGCTGACGCCTCTTTTGTACGGAAAATTAACCAGTTCCTTCCGTCCGAAAAGCTGAAAGTGATCGTTCCATCGGAGAATTTGGTCCGCGTGACTTCACCGGTGCAGCTGGAGGTCAGCTTCTCGTTTCGGACGATAAGACGCTTGCACTCACCCTTGACCGTCCAAATCTCGGGCGGGCCATCTTTCGGTTTGACTGAGGCCCCGACTGCCCCTGTTGTAAGCGCCAATATTACTAAAACCCGGGCTGCCCCCTTGAACAAATCACACCTTTTTTGGCTGAGCTATGACGAGTTTTTTAGGCTATTCCTGTTAAAACCACTGCCTAGAACCCCTTAAATCTTGATTTGAAACGACGTAGATACGGGTTCGCAAGTAGGCCGCTTTCCACCCATCCCAGTCATTCCGCCTTTATGAGTTTACGGCCTAATCCACCGCCTATGTCGGCCTTCCACCCAGAGCGGCTGTTATCGTTACCATCAGACTTTCACCACCAGGATCGACCACCATCGACTGGTTCTGCCAAATTCGGCTGAACTGGACCTAGTGACGGGTCCTCCTTGCCGCCAGTCTGCAGGCTCGGCTTGTATTCCCAAGCCCGCAAAGGTCTGGCGCCATGACGGTCAAGATCGGCATCAATCCCATCACCTGGAGCAATGACGACGTTCCGGCGCTTGGCGGGAATACGCCCCTGGAGACCTGCCTGTCGGAAACGGCGCAGGCCGGCTACCGCGGCACCGAGCTCGGCGGCAAATTTCCGCGCCAGGCCGAAGTGCTTGGGCCGCTCCTGTGTTCCTATGGCCTGGAACTCGTCTCCGGCTGGTATGATGGCCGCATTCTCGACCGCACGGTCGACGAGGAATTCGCGGCGATCACTCCGCATCTGAAGCTGCTGCGCGATCTCGGCGCCAGGATCGTCGTCTATGCCGACACCTCGCGTGGTCGCCATGACGGTATTTTCGCACCGATCTCCGAGCGTCCGCGCCTCGCCGACAGCGACTGGCCGTCCTATGGCGAGAAACTTACCGCCCTCGCCGACCGCATGGCCGCATTCGGGGTCGGCATGGCCTTCCACCACCACATGGGCACCATTGTCGAGACGGACGATGAAGTCGACAGGCTGATGGCGGCGACGGGCCGATGCGTTGGCCTGTTGTTCGATACCGGCCACTGCCTGTTTTCGGGCGGCGACCCGCAATCGCTGCTGCGACGGCATCTCGACCGTATCGTGCATTTCCATTGCAAGGATGTTCGCAGGGCGGTGCTGGAACGGGCACGCCGCGAGGACATGAGCTTCATGGCGGCGGTAATGGACGGCATTTTTACCGTGCCCGGCGACGGCTCGGTCGATTTCCTGTCGTTGCTTAAACCCCTCGCCGCGCGCGGCTATGAAGGTTGGATCGTTGTCGAAGCCGAGCAGGATCCGGCCAAGGCGCATCCGCTGACCTATGCCAGCAAAGGCTATGTCTCGCTGCTCGCCACCGCCCGCGAAGCCGGCTTCGAAGTGGCGACGCGGCAGGCAGACTGACCGGACCGCATTGCGAGCCGGAGGAACATAATGGGCGCGCGCCTCGATGGGGTTAGCGACGCGAAAGCGCCCGGCGATCCGCGCCGTCTTGCTCCCTGTGCGGCGCGGATCGCAGAATCCCGGCTCTGGATTTCAAACCCCGACTTTCAAGCTTGAGGCCGGCCGGAGGCCGTGTCTTGATGCAACCGAGGAGGAGCGACATGGCTTTCGAAGCTGCGCTTGGCATGGAACGGCTTTGCACCATCCGGGAGATTGCCGAGAAGGCGGAACTTGGCGCCGCCACCGTGCATCGCGCGCTGAAGAACAGCCGCGAGGTCCACCCCGAAACCAGGCGACTGGTGCTTGATACCGTCTGTCGGCTCAACGAGGAAAAGATCGCCCGCGCTGCCCGGTTCGTCGGGGGATAGTGCCGTGGCCGACCACATGCGCCTTTCCCTCGACATCATGTCGGTCGACCGCGCTTCGGAAGAACCGATGCATCGTCAGATCTACGGCGCCCTGCGACGCTTCATCCTTGACGGCCAGATCCCACAGAACACGCTGCTGCCGTCGACGCGCTCGCTGGCCGAAGATCTGAAGGTCGGGCGCAACACGGTCATCGCCGCCTATGACCAGCTCCTTGCCGAAGGTTTTATCGAGGCGCGTGCCGGATCGGGCACCTGGGTGGCGCCGATCCAGCAGAACCGCCCGTTAGCATCCCTGCGCGCCGGACTGGCAGCGCCGCAAAAGCTGTCGCGGCGTGGCCAGACCATCGTCAACGGCCCGCAACCGCCGCGCAATGCCGGCGTCATCAATTTCCATCCCGGCGTGCCCGAAACGGCATCGTTTCCGTTCACCATCTGGTCAAGCCTTCTGGTGCGCAATGCACGCAGCCGCGACGAGAGCCTGCTTGGTTATCTCTCCTTTGCCGGCCACCCCGGCCTGCGTCAGGCCATTGCCTCGACCATCGGCCTGTCGCGCGGCATCAGCTGCACCGCCGACCAGGTGATCATCGTCACCGGTGCGCAAGCAGCGCTCGATCTCGTCTCGCGCGTGCTGATGGACGAAGGCGACCATGTCTGGATGGAGGAGCCCGGCTATCTCGGCGCCAAAAGCGCCTTTCTTGCCAGCGGCGCCAAATTAGCACCATTGAAGGTCGACCGGCGCGGCTGGCATCTTGCCGATCCGGAGCTGCCGCCGCCGCGGCTGATCTATGTGACGCCATCCTGCCAATGGCCGTTCGGCACCATCATGCGCATCGAGGAGCGCCTGCAACTGCTCGACATTGCCGAGCGCAACCGCGCCTGGATCGTCGAGGATGACTATGACGGCGAATACCGGTTCCGCGGCCGGCCGGTGCCGGCCCTGCGCGGGCTCGACCACGCCGACCGCGTCGTCTACATCGGCAGCTTCGGCAAGACGCTGATCCCGGCGCTGCGCATCGGCTATCTGATCGTGCCGCGCGAACTGTCGGTGCCGTTCGATCGGGCAGTGAGCATCACCGGCCAGTTCGCGCCGCTGATCCTGCAGGCAACGGTCAACGACTTCATCACGCAGGGCTATTTCGCCACACACCTCAAGCGCATGCGCCGGCTCTACGCGCGTCGGCAGGCGAACTTCGTCAAGCTGTGCCAGGAGCATCTGGCCGAATGGCTGACCGTGACGGAAAACGATTCCGGCATGCAGCTGCTGGCGAGCTTCGTCAGGCCCTACAAGGACAGTGACGTGGTTGCCGCCGCCCTCAAGGAGGGGCTCGACGTCCAGGGCATCTCCATCAACTACCACTCTACTGAACCCGAGCACGGCCTGCTGCTCGGCTATGCGGCGATGGACGAACGCCAGATCCTGCGCGCCGTGCTGGCGCTGCGCGCCGCGTTCCTAAGGTTGGACAGAAGCTAGAGCAAGCGCGTCATCTCGTTCACCGCGGTTGCAACAGTCGCCCGAGGCGATTAGAAATGCGGCATCGGTCCTGGTCCTTCGCCGCGTTCGCGCAAGGAGCCACTCGCAAGGCCGAAACTCCCCGAAAACCTGAAGCATGCCACCGCCGCTATGGCCCGGCGGCGCTTTCATCTGAACCATGAGGATTGCCATGAGAACCGCATCCTGTGCCTGCGGGCAACTGAGGATCTCCTGTAACGGAGAGCCGCAACTGGTTGCACAGTGCCACTGCCTCGACTGCCAGAAGCGAACCGGCAGCACGTACGGCGTCGCAGCCTTCTTTGCGCGCGACAAGGTAGAAGCCGAAGGCGACGCCAGCACCTACAGGCGATCGGCTCGGAGCGGCCATCACGTCACTTTCCATTTCTGCCCGGGCTGCGGCTCGAGCGTCTTCTGGGAGCCCGAGCGAAAGCCTGAATGGATCGCCGTCGCGGTCGGCTGCTTCGCCGATCCCGCCTTTCCGGCTCCGGCGCATGCTGGGTGGGAAGAACGGCGCCATCCCTGGGTTTCCGGTTAGCGACGCCAACCCGCCAGGGCAGCGCTTTATCCTACTGGTTGATCTCGGGTTCAACGAGCTTCGCCAGATTTCGCAGCGACTCCTGCCAGCCGAGATAGCAGGCCTCGACCGGGATGGCGTCTGGAATACCTGCCTGCGTGATATTCACTTCGGTGCCGACCGACACTTTCTTCAATGTCACGGTCACCTCGATCTCGCCGGCCAGGTTGGGGTCGTCGAACCGGTCGGTGTAACGCAGTTGCTCGTTGGGCACGAGCTCGACATATTCGCCGCCGAACGAATGGCTGTCGCCGGTGGTGAAGTTGCGGAAGGACATTTTGAACGTACCGCCGACTTTTGCCTCGAAGTGATGAACCGTGCAGGTGAAGCCGTTCGGCGGAAGCCATTTCGCAAGTGCATCCGCTTCGAGGAACGCGCGGTAGACTTTCTCCGGGCTTGTTGTCAGAACGCGGTGCAGCCGTACGGTGCCGGGCATATCGTTAATCCTCCGTGTTGGTGATCGATGCCCCCTAGGACGAGCGGAGCCCGGCCTATCCGACACGGGCCCGCGGATTTTTTGACAACCGGTTATGCCGGCCGGAATCCTCTCCCGGCCACCGGACAAAGAATTCGACCGCAGGGTAGCAAACCGCGCCGGATCTGGTCTAGTTCACACTGTCGAACTTCTGCAGATCAACCGGTGCCGCCTTGCGCAATTCGATATCATCGAGCGAAGCATTCTCCAGCGCCACCCGCGCCGCCGCGTCGATGTTGTGGATCATGTCCTGAATGTCGCTATCGCTGTGCGCTGGGTTCATGGCGACCATCACGGTGCGGTTGAGGATGTCGAGCGAGCGCTTGCCGAGGTCGTCGGAATAATCCAGCCGCAGGCCCTGGTTCTCGGGCAGTGCGTAAGGATTGAGCGCCGGATGATGCGCCCCTTCATGCATCAGCACCTGGTCCCACTGGGTGAAATTGTGACGGCCGGTCTTGCCGGCAACGACGCTCGGAATGGTCTTCGAAAAGGTCTGCGCCGCCTGCTCGCTCGGCAGCAGGTACATCACCTGTGCGGCGCAGTCGTCGTCCGCGCTGTTCATCGGCGACGGCGTCAGCCCAAGATTGCTAAGGTGGCGGGTACCGGCCAGCACCGTCTTCTTCTCGGCCCGCATCGCCTCGATGATGCCGTCCAGCCGGTCGAGCTGGACGTTGAGCATCGCCCCCATCAGTTCGGAAGCACGCGCGCCGATGCCGGCGAAGGGTTTGATGCTGTCGCTTCTGCCCTGCCAGTAGAAATGGCAAGGGTCGATGGCGCAGCGCGCCCGCTCAGCCACTTTCGGATCGCTGGTGGCGATACCGCCGCCCTCGCCCGAGGTCATGTTCTTGAAGTAGTTGAAGGAATAGGCGCCGGCATGGCCGATCGAGCCGAGCCTGCGGCCCTCATAGCCACCGCCGATGCCTTGGCAGACATCCTCCAGCACCAGCAGACCGCGCTTGGCAGCAATGTCCATGATCGCATTCATGTTGCAGGCCGCGCCCCACATATGCACCGGGATGACCGCCCTGGTGCGCGGCCCGATGGCGTCCCGCAAGGCGATGGGATCGATGGTCAGGCTCTCGTCGATGTCGACGATGACGGGAATGGCCCCGACCGAAAGCACCGCGGTCGCGGTCGCCATATAGGTGTGCGCAGGCACCAGCACTTCGTCCCCCGGGCCGATTCCGAGGCCGATCAGGCCGGCGGCGAGCCCATAGGTGCCGCTGGCGGCCAGCGCGAAATGCTCGACGCCAAGATGCTGCGCATAGCGGGCCTCGAAGCGGTCGCATTCGCTGTCCTTGCCGTAACGAAACAGCGCGCCCGAGCGGATCACCCTGGCAATGGCTTCGATTTCCTCTTCGCCGGCGGTGTACATGACAGGCCTCCAAGTCACTTGGTAATGTGGGTCGCTTGATGGTGTGGACAGCTGTAGGCTTGTCGGCACAGTTTGAAAGAACCACTCCGCCGCTATTCGACCAAGCCATCTGCGCCCGGACGACGGTTCCTATGAGTGGTTTTGAACCCTGATTGGGGAAATCGGCAGCTAAGTGTCGCAGCCGGCAGGCAAATCGTATCCATCCGAATTCGCCAAAGTGGCCCTGTCGGAAAGCCGGGTTTCGGCGTTCCATTCCGGCCATTTGGGCAAACGGTTGGTTCCATGAAATACGGGACACACTTTGGAAGACCCCCGAAACCGGTATGCCGGCGGGAAGGCGGCCATTCGTGAACGCCGCCGGCTCCAGCAAACGGATCGTGCTCCACGAGGACGATGTCGGCATGTGCCACGGCGCCAACAGCGCCTTTCTCGAATTGAGCGGGCTGGGTGTCTGCAGTTCCGGCGCGGTGATGGTGCCGTGCCCCTGGTTCCTCGAAATGGCCGAAGGCGCCGCCGCCAACCCCTGCCTTGACCTTGGCGTCCACCTGACGCTGAACAGCGAGAAGCAGCATTACAAATGGCGGCCCTTGACCGCGCCGTCGCGAGCGGCCGGCCTGACCGACGAGTTCGGCTTCTTCTGGCCCGATGTGGCGACCACGCGCCGCAAGGCGGTGCCGCAGGCGGTCGAGGCCGAGCTTCGCGCCCAGATCGACACCGCCTATCGCGCCGGCATCGACGTTACCCATCTCGACGCGCATATGGGCGCGGCATTGTCGCCGGAATTTTGCGACATCTACATCAAGCTCGGGCTGGAATATCAACTGCCCGTGCTGCTGACCAAGACGCTGTCCGCCTATTCCCCCAACGACAATCTGGTCGGCGTTACCGAGGAGGCGTTCCAGCGCGGCGTGGCGCTGGCCCGCGCTGGCGGCTTTGCCATTTTCGACGCCGCGATCCAGACGACCTGGGGCCGGCCGCGTTCCAGGCCGATCGAGCCCGCTTACAAAGCGCTCATCGAGGGTGTGCGCGAGGGCCTGACCTTCTTTTGCCTGCATTGCAACGCGCCCGGTGAACTCGAGCTGATCGAGCCGCGCTCAGCCTATATCCGCACCGAAGAGTACGAGCTGTTCCGCGGCCAGGGCTTTCGCGACTGGCTCGCCGCACAGCCGATCGACATCATCGGCATGAAGGCCCTGCGCGAGGAGCTTCGCGCCACGCTCTCGGCCGGCCGATCATCGACAACGGCCCGCGGCAGCAACGCGGGCGAACAGCGATTGGCGTCGGCAAAGGCCCGCAAAGCGGCCACCCGATCCGCGACGTGAGCCGATCGTCGCGGCCGGAAACGGCGCCAGAGGGATTGGAACTGCAACGACAAATGGGAGAACAAGATGAAAACTCTTCTGAAAGCGGCATTGGGCGCCTTCCTCTCGGCGGGCCTGATGACTGGCATTGCGTATGCCGCGGGCCTCAAGGATCCGAAGGACGTCCGCATCACCTTCGTGGTGCACGGGTCGGCGTCCGATCCCTATTGGTCGGTGGTCAAGCGCGGCGTCGATGACGCGGCCGCCCTCACCGGCGCCAAGGTCGAATATTACGCGCCGCAGGTCTTCGACGTGGTCGAGCAGGCCCGGCTTCTCGACGCCGCCATTGCCACCAAGCCGGACGGCATCGCCGTCTCCATCGCCGACGCCAATGCACTCGGCAAATCGGTCAAATCCGGGCTTGCCGCCAATATTCCCATGGTGGTTCTGGATTCCGGCGAAAAGGAAGGCGCCGAGCTCGGCACGACGCTCTATGTCGGCACCGTTTCCGAATATGATTCCGGCAAGAAGGCCGGCGAGCGGCTGGCCAAGGAAGGCACCCTGAAGGTCCTTTGCATCAATCACGAGGTCGGCAATGTCAGCCTCGACCAGCGCTGCCAGGGCCTCAATGACGGGCTGAAGCCATCCGGCGGCGGCACCGAGGTCCTGGCCGTAGCGCCCGATCCCGCGGACATCCAGCGCCGCACGGAAGCCTATCTGTCGGCACATCCCGACACGCAGGCCGTCTTCGCGCTTGGCGCCACTGCCGCCAACCCGCTGATCCCGATGTTCCGCGACAAGGAACTGTTCGGCAAGCTCAAGCTCTATACCTTCGACATCAGCCCGGAGGTTCTCGACTCTGTCGTCGCCGGCGAAATGGGCTTCGGCATGGACGCCCAGCAATATCTGATGGGCTATCTGCCGGTGATCTATCTGGTCGAGCAGGCGACGCACGGCTTCTGGCCGCAGAACAACGCCTATACCGGACCGCTGTTCATCGACTCGCCGGAAAAAGCCAAGGCGATCCTGGCGCTCGCCAAAGAGGGCATCCGCTAAAGCATGTCGCGCAAAAGTGTGCAGCGGTTTTGCGGTAACGACATGCATCAAAATTTAGGCCAGCGCTCCGGCGGAACGGGAGAATGCGCCAAGCGCTCTCCCGTTCCTTCGAAGATTGCGATTTGAGCGATTGGAGAGCCTAATGGCGGTCGTGGAAGACAAGGCGATATCTCCGGGTGAACTGAAGGCGACCGACCGCTTCGGCATGACGTCGAAGCGGGCCGCCGGCGCCGACGAACGGTTGGCCAGCACCGGCAAGCTGACCCAGTGGCTGCGCCGGCCGGAAGCCGGTGCCGCCGGTGGGCTGCTTGCGACGATCATCATCTTTGCGCTGCTGCCGGGCGCGGCGAACCTCTATTCGCTGCAGGGGTCAATGACCTTCCTGACGCTGTCGGCGGAGCTCGGCATCGTCGCCACCGCGGCAGCACTCCTCATCATCGCCGGCGAGTTCGATCTTTCGGTCGGCTCCATGGTCGGCTTCGCCGGTGTCGTCATCGGGCTGACGGTGAAGTACTGGGGACTGCCGCTATGGGGCGGCATCGCCTGCGCCCTCGCCGTCGCCATCCTCACCGGCTATCTCAATGGCCTGATCGTGGTGAAGACGCGCCTGCCCTCCTTCATCGTCACGCTCGCCACGCTCTATATCCTGCGCGGACTGTCGATCGGCATCACCCGCGCCGTCACCGGCCGCACCCAGATCCCCTACATACTCGAGGGCGCACCGGATCCGGCGACGGCCGGCATTTTCAACGGCCATCTGCTCACCGGCCTGTTCCACTGGATGGGCGCGCAAGGCTGGATCGCCACCCGCAGCGACGGCATCCCGTTCGTCGCCGGCATTCCGATGTCGATCGTCTGGTGGCTCGGCCTGACGGCGCTGGCCGGCTACGTGCTGACCCAGACGAAATACGGCAACTGGATCTTCGCCACCGGTGGCGACCTGATCGCAGCCCGCAACGTTGGCGTGCCGGTCGATCGCGTCAAGATCAGCCTGTTCATCTACACCGCCTGCGCGGCGACGCTGCTTGCCACCATCCAGGTGATGGAGGCGGGCTCCGCCGACACCACGCGCGGCCTGCTCAAGGAATTCGAGGCGATCATCGCCGCCGTCATCGGCGGCGTGCTGCTCACCGGCGGCTACGGCACCGTCTATGGCGTGCTGTTCGGCGCGCTGATCTTCGGGCTGGTGCAGATGGGCATCTTCTACACCGGCATCGACACTGACTGGTTCAAGGTCTTCCTCGGCATCGTCATCCTGATGGCTGTGCTGGTCAACAACTACATCAGGCTGAAGGCGCTCGGCCGCGGAGGTGGCAAATGACCGAGCCGGCCCAAATGACCGCGCCAGCAATGGAACTGCGCGGCGTCAGCGTCAATTTCGGTTCGGTGCGCGCCCTCCAGGACATCGACATCAAGGTCTATCCGGGCGAGGTCCACTGCCTGCTTGGCGATAACGGCGCCGGCAAGTCGACGCTGATCAAGGTTCTGTCCGGCGTCTACCGGCCGACCAAGGGCGAAATCCTGGTCGACGGCAAGCCGGTCACTTTCCGCAGCCCGCGCGACGCGCAGGAACTCGGCGTGGCAACGGTGTTCCAGGACCTCGGCATGATCTCGCTGATGTCGATCACCCGTAACTTCTTCCTCGGCCGCGAGCCGACCAAAAGCAGCCTGCCCTTCTCGCGCATCGACAAGGAGCGCGCCAACACCATCGCCAGGCAGGCGATGGCCGATATCGGCATCGACGTGCGCGATCCGACGCAAGCCGTCGGCACGCTGTCGGGCGGCGAGCGCCAGTCGGTGGCGATCGCGCGCGCCGTGCATTTTGGCGCGCGCGTGCTGATCCTCGACGAGCCGACCTCCGCACTCGGCGTCCACCAGGCGGCGATGGTGCTGAAATTCATCATCGAAGCGCGCATGCGGGGCCTGGCCGTCATTTTCATCAGCCACAACATCCACCATGCCTATCCGGTCGGCGACACCTTCACCCTGCTCAACCGCGGCCGCAATCGCGGTACCTACGCCAAGTCGGAGATCTCGCGCGACGAGGTCATCTCGATCATGTCGGGCGGCGAGGATCTGAAAGCGGTCGAGGCGGAGATTGCCGGCCTGCTCGCCCAGATCGGCAACCGGCCGCCTGCGGCGCCTTGAGCTGACATCAGGACATTGCGGGGAATGATCCAATGAGCAGGTTACGCGTCGGGGTCGTCGGCGCCGGCATGGTCTCGCAGGTCGAGCATATTCCCAATCTGCTGCGCCTCAGCGAATTGTTCGAGCTGGTCGGGGTCGCCGATCCCTCCAGGATTTCGCGGCAGTTCGTCACCGACACCCATGGCATTGCCAATTTCGAAACGATCGACCAGCTCTTCGACCAACGCCTCGACGCGGTGGTGATCGGCTCGCCGGACCCGCTACATCACGAACAGGTGCTGGCGGCGCTGGCGGTTGGCCTGCATGTCTTTTGCGAAAAGCCGCTTTGCTATTCGCTGGCGGAAATCGCCGAGATCATCGCCGCGCGCGACGCCGCCAGGAAAATCGTTCAGGTCGGCTATATGAAGCGCTTCGATCCGAGCTACCGGCTGGCGCTCGCTTCGCTGCCTGGAACATCAAACACGCTGCGCGCGGTCTCGGTGGAAGTGAACGATCCCGACGCCTGGCCGTTCATCACCCACCAGCCCTACAGGCGCGGCACCGATATCCCCAACGACCTGATCGCCGCTGTCGCCGCCAAGCAGAAGCGCCAGGTCGAATACGCCATCGATGTCCCCGTGACCAAGCTCGCTTTCCGTGGATTTATCGGCGCTTACAGCTCGGCCTTGATTCACGACGTCAACGCCGTCCACGGCCTGCTCGACGCGCTCGGCGTGCCGGACGGCGAGGTCGTCGGAGCGCAGATCTTTGCCAATGGCGACGGCGGCCAGGGCGCCGTCAAGTTGCTGGACGGGCAGGCGCTGTGGACCATGACCCATCTCACCGTGCCCAAGCTTGCCGACTACAAGGAGCGGATCACGCTGTTCTTCGACGATGCCAGCCTCGAGCTCGAATTCCCCTCGCCCTGGCTCAACCATCATCCGACCCGGCTGACGGTGACGACCTCGGACGGTCACATACTGTCGAAGCGTGATTTGCGCGCCGGCTACGCAGAAGCCTTCGTCGAGGAGATGCGTGGCTTCTGGGCGGCCATCGTCAATGGCGACCCCGTCGTCAACCCGCCCGAACACGCCGCCCGCGACCAGGAGCTGCTCCTCGGCCTGACGTGGCAGCATCTGGCGACCGAACCCTTCGACTGAGCGCTCAATCTGTAGCTGAACGGCCGCTACCTGGACTTGATGACGCTGTCGGTATTGGCCAGCAGCTTGCGCACCGCATTGCGCGCCGCGTCCGGCCGCTGCAGGCGGATGCTCTTCTCGATCGCCTCATGCAGCCTCTGCGCATGCTGCAAATCGTCGAGTTCCCGCGTGGTATAAGCAAATAGATGATCGAATGCCGATTCGATCAGCACGCCGAGCGGCACCAGCAGATCGTTGCCCGAGGCCCGCAGGATGGCGAGGTGGAACCGCGTGTCGGCGCGCGTTCGCTCCTGCAGATTGGTCGCCTCGCCCATCTCGCGGCAGGCCTGGCTGATCTCGGCCATCTGCTCGTCGGTGCGCCGCATCGCGGCAAAGGCGCTGGCCTCCGGCTCGATGATGTGGCGGAATTCCTGCACGGTCCTGAGGAACACCTCGCGATCCGGCGAGGTCGCGTACCAGGCCAGCACGTCGCGATCGAGCAAGTTCCAGCGCTCCTTCGGCTCGACCCAGCTGCCGATCTTCGGGCGCGAGGCAAGCAGGCTCTTGGCCATCAGCATTTTTATGGCTTCGCGCACCGCCGAGCGGCTGACGTCGAAGGTCTCGGACCATTTGGCCTCGTTGGGCAGGATGGTTCCCGGCGGATAGTCGCCGCGCACGATCCTCAGCCCGATCTCGTTGGCGAGCGACGCGTGAACGCTCGACCCCGGCATGCGCGCCGCATCGGCCCGGCGAATACCGCTCGTGCGTTCGGCGAACGCCTCGGCCGCTGTCTTTCCCTTGTTCGGCTTCGCGTCCTGCATAGCTCCACAAAGTCCGGATTTGGAGGCGTGTCAAGGAGATGAAATCGACGGCAATATCTCAGTTTGGTTTTCCGCCTCAGTCCCCTCCCCGACACCGCGCTTTGCCGAGCGCTCACGCCGGAGCGGCACAAACGGCTTCTCTTGGTTCCGATTGAATTCCTCGATCAGGAAATCAAGGAAGGCGCGGATTTTCGGGGCAAGATGCTGCCGTGCCGGATAGACCGCGTAGAGCGTGGTTTCGACCTTTTCCCAGTCATCCAGAGCCGATTGCAGCCGGCCTGCTTTCAGGTCGCTCTCGACATAGGGATAGGGGATCAGGCTGACGCCGAAGCCGGCGCGCAGCGCATCGCGCACGGCAAGGCTTGACGAGACCGTATATCGTCCGTCGATGGCGACCCGCTCGGCGCGGCCGTCCTTGCGGAATTCCCATATGTCCGCATGCCCCGAGAGGCTGAACCGGATGCAATTGGCCGCCTTCAAATCGGCAGGCGTCTTGGGCCGGCCATGCTCCTCGAAATAGGACGGAGCCGCGCAAAGCACGTGCGGCATGACCGCAAGCTTTCTCGCGACCAGGCTGGAATCCTCGAGATTATCGCTGCCGCGAATGGCCAGGTCAAATCCCTCCCGCACGATATCGACGCGCCTGTCGTCAAGATGCAGATCGAGTTTCAAATCGGGATAGCGCGATAGAAACGCGGGGATGGCAGCCGAAAGCCGCGTCAATGTGACAGTCATCGGCGCGCTGACCCGCAACGTGCCGCTCGGCGCCGTCTTGACCGGGCCGAGGACCTGGTCGGCCCTGGCCAGCGCATCGAGCCCCTGCGTGACATGCTCCAGATAGATTCTGCCTTCTTCGGTCAGGGCCATGCGCCGCGTTGTCCGGTTGATAAGCCGCACCCCCAGATGCGCCTCCAATTCGGCGATGTTCTTGCTGACCGCAGGAGGAGAGAGACCGAGCCGCCGTCCGGCTTCGGCAAAGCTGTTCAGTTCCGCCACATGGCGGAAAACCTGCAACGCCGTCAGGCGATCCATCTCATCATTCTCTTCTAGTAAACAATGTCTTTCAATTATCGCGTATTATCGCTCGTTGGTAAATTCTCTATCTGCTATCCGAACGGCTTGCTCAATTCGGAACGACATGATGACCAACCCCACAATCTCCCTGATCGAGCGGCGCATGTCGGCCAATCGGTTCGATGCCTCGCACGCATTGACGGATGCCGAGGTCGAGGAACTGGCACGCCTCGCAACGCGCGCGCCAAGCGCCTACAACCTTCAGAATTGGCGGTTCATCGCCGTGCGGACGCCGGAAGCAAAGGCGCGGTTGCGCAGCGTGGCCCATGGCCAGGCCAAGGTGCAGGAAGCAGCGGTCACCTTCATCGTCTGCGGCGTACTGCCCGACCACGCTGCCCTCAATGCCAGGCTGCGTCCTTTCGTCGAAGCCGGCTTCATGCCGGCGGATATGGCTTCGGGCTGGCGGGAGGGCGCCCGCGCCCAATATGCCGATCCTCTAGCGGCCCGCGACGAGGCGGTGCGCTCGGCAACGCTCGGCGCTGCAACGCTGATTTTCGCGGCCGAAGCGCTGGGGCTCGTCTCCGGTCCGATGGCCGGCTTCGATGCCGAAGGCGTGGCGCGCGAGTTTGGCCTTGGGCGCAATGAAGTGCCGGTGATGCTCATCGCAGTCGGCCGCGCCGCGCCCGGAAACTGGCCGCAAAAGCCGCGTCGCCCCCTTGCCGAAGTACTGGAAATCTTATGAAAACGCACCGTTCCGATCTGTTGCTTACAGCCATTGCACCCGCAATATGGGGCAGCACCTACATCGTCACCACGCAGTTCCTGCCGAACTTTTCGCCGATGACGGTTGCAATGCTGCGAGCCTTGCCCGCCGGATTGCTGCTGCTCGCGATCGTTCGGCAACTGCCGACGGGCATCTGGTGGCTACGCAGTTTCCTGCTCGGAGCCCTCAACATCTCGATCTTCCTGAGCCTGTTGTTTGTCGCCGCCTACCGGCTTCCGGGCGGGGTCGCCGCGACGGTGCTGTCGGTCCAGCCGTTAATTGTGATTTTCCTTGCCGCTGCCATGCTTGGCAGCCCTGTCCGGCCGTTGGCGATCGTCGCCGCCCTTGTCGGGATCGCAGGTGTCGCGTTGCTGGTGCTGACCCCGAACGCGACGCTCGATGCGGCCGGCGTTGCCGCCGGCGTCGCCGGGGCGGCCTCCATGGCCTTCGGAAGCGTATTGTCGCGTAAGTGGCAACCGCCAGTATCGCTGCTTACCTTCACGGCATGGCAGCTGACCGCCGGCGGTCTGCTTCTCGTTCCAGTGGCTCTGCTTTTCGAATCGTCCATCCCGCTCCCGACCGGCGCCAACCTGCTTGGACTGGCGTGGCTCGGGCTGATCGGTGCGGCGCTGACCTATGTCCTCTGGTTCCGGGGCATTGCGCGACTAGAATCCGCAGTGGTGTCATCGCTGCTTTTCCTCAGCCCGGTGACCGCCGTGCTGCTTGGATGGGTATTCCTGGATCAGACGCTGACCTTGCCTCAAATCGCCGGCGTCGTTTTCGTCATCGGCAGCATCTGGCTGGCTCAACGGCCCAATCGGAACGAGGCTTGAGCCTGAGCGGGAAGTTGGTCAGTTTGAAATTTGGCCGCCGGCTTGGTCGATGACGGAAATGAGCTGTTTCGCGAGCATTGCGCGAACCATATTCTCCATCTCACTGATGTCCTCTTCACCATTGCTAGCAGCCTCATCGGCCATTTCGAGAGCCTCAATGTAATGGCTATTATCGGTCTCGATTTGTTGAGGGATTGTTGGGGACCCCGGCAACACGTAACCCAATTTAGTGCTCAACAATAAGTAGGATAATGCTCGAGAGGTGCGGCCATTTCCGTCAGCAAACGGGTGAATCCAATTCAGCCGCCACATGGCATACGCTGATAGATAAAACGCAGTTCGCTCGTGCCAATTGTCGTTTATGTAATCACAAAATTCGGTTAGGTGCGTTGTCACCAAATGAGGCGGCGGCGGCGAGTGCTTACTCTTGTGGATGCCGGCGGGGTTTTTGCGTATTTCCCCGGGCTCGGCTTCTATTCCCTGAACAGCCTCTCGCTGCAGGTCCAAAATTAAAGGAACCCGAAGGGCGAACGGCCGATCGGGTTCCAAATAGTAACGAATGACATCTAGCGTTAGGTCGTACTGGCGAAATCCATTTTCAATCTCAAGCCGTGTGTTGTGATCGACCGCCACGCTTTACTCTCTACCGGCCGTGGACAGCTTCTCTCGGCACACGATGTGAGATTTCTTCCACCAGTTCACGCGTCACATTGCTATTTTCGATCTTCGTGTTTCCGTACACGAAGCTGTTGCGCTGTTCGTTGCGCTGCTCGTCGTTCATGTGAACGCCCTTTGCTAGCTCAACGAGTCTAGAAAGGTTGTGGTCGCCCATTCGTGCCTCCTGCTGATTTGTCACTAGAACATAGTGCGTACGCAAGAGGTTGCCAATGCGCTAATCGCCACCGGTACGCTTTGTATGGCCCGCGCTTTCCCGCCTTCGGTGCCATCGCTGGTCGGGGCGCGTGAAACTGAGGCACTACCGCCTAGGCCGCCACCTTGTGTCGGCGGATTGTTCGGCACTATGGTCAAGCGGCGGAGGATCTGCCGATGCCACAACGGCCCTATGATGAGCGTCTGCTCCGTCAGGCGTTCGAAGTCGCGCGCCGAGCCCGCGATGCTGGCGAACATCCCTTTGGTTCGCTCCTCGCCGATAAGGACGGCAATGTGTTGCGCGAGCAGCCCAACGGTTACAAAGCCGGCGGGGGCGACCGCACCGCTCACGCCGAAAGGCTGCTGGCCTCGTGGGCGGCGATGAATGTCAGTCTCGAAAAGCTGGCTTCCTGCACCCTCTACACCTCGGCCGAACCTTGCGCGATGTGCTCTGGGACAATCTATTGGGCGGGCATCGGACGGGTCGTCTTTGGGCAGAGCGAACATGACCTCAAGCGGGTAACGGGTGCACATGTCGAGAATCCCACGCTCGACCTGCCCTGCAGGATCGTCTTCGAAGCCGGGCAGCGTCCGACTGAAGTCGTCGGCCCGCTGCTTGCCGATGAAGCGGCGCAACTCCAGGCCGATTTCTGGAAAGACAAGTAGCTCGATTGCCCGCGCGCGGCAAACGCGTGAGCCTAGCCTCATGACGAAAAAATCGGGGCTGGCCCAGTGGCGGCTCCGCGTCAGATCCGCCCGTCAGCCCGTCTTGACGTATTTCCGCCAGCTGTGCTCAGGCCGGAAGCCGAGCATGTCGCGCGCCTTGCGGTTGGAGAGCAGCGTCTCGTATTCGCCGAGATCGCCCTTGACGGGCACGTCGGGATAAAACCGCTTCAAAAGTTCGGCCGTCGGCAGGTCGGACGAGGTGTCGTCATTGGCGGCGTTGAACACCTGATAGCCGAGCCCGTCCTTCTCGATGGCGCGCAGCGTGATCTGGCCGAGGTCGCGCGCGTCGATATAGCTCCAGGCGATGCGCTTGCGGAAACCCGGATCGGCGAACCATTTCGGAAATAGCGAATATTCATGCGGCTCGATGACGTTGCCGATGCGCAGGGCGTAGATGTCGCTGCCATCGCGTTGTGCAAACGCCCGCGCGGTCTTCTCGTTGACGACCTTGGACAGCGCATAGCTGTCCATCGGATCGACGTCGTACTCCTCGTCGAGCGGGAAATACGTCGGATCGCGCGGTTCGTTGGCGAAGACCAGGCCGTAGGTGGTTTCGCTGGAGGCGATCACCACCTTGCGGATGCCGAGCTTCACCGCGGCCTCGATGACGTTGTAGGTGCCGAGCGCGTTGATGCGGAACACCTCGTTGTCGGGCGTGATCATGATGCGCGGGATCGCCGCGAAATGCACCACGGCATCGACCGGCTGCGTGCGCAGCGACGGGTCGAATTCATGCAGGCCCATATAGCTCGACAGCGCGTTGAACACCTGCCCGCTGTCGGTGATGTCGGTGATCAGCGTGCGCACCTTGGGATTGTCGAGCGGCTTGGTGTCGATGTTGAGTACCTGGCAGCCCTGCTCGACGAGATACCGCACGACGTGGCGCCCGGCTTTGCCGCTGCCGCCGGTGAACATAATCCGCTTCGTCATTTTGCTCTCCCTGGAATTCATGTGTATTGTCAGACAATATCGAACTCTGCAATCGCCTGCCATGGCATGCGGCAAAAACCCGCTTCAACAATTCGCCGGCAAGCTGCAGCGCCGTCATCCATCATTGCAAGATAGGACGAAACGACATGAACACGACCGCCGCGAGCGAAAAGATTGGCTTCATCGGGCTTGGCCTGATGGGGCACGGGATCGCGAAGAACATCGTCGACAAGGGCTATCCGCTGACGTTTCTCGGCCGCAAGAACCGCGCGCCGGCGCAAGACCTGCTCGGCCGCGGCGCCAGGGAAGCGGCGACCTCGCGCGACGTCGCGGCGGCCTCCGACATCGTCTTCATCTGCGTCACCGGCTCGCGCGAGGTCGAAGCCATCATCCGCGGCCCAGGCGGCCTCAAGGAAGGCCTGAAGCAGGGATCGGTTGTCGTCGACTGCTCGACCTCTGATCCCGTTTCGACGGTGGCGCTGGCCGCCGAACTCAAGGGGCTAGGCGTCGATTATGTCGATGCCCCGCTCAGCCGCACGCCGAAGGAAGCCTGGGAAGGCACGCTCGACGCCATGGTCGGCGCGCCCGACGCGGTCTTTGCCCGGCTGAAGCCGGTGCTCGAAACCTGGGCCGGGCGCATCGTCCATATCGGCGACACCGGCGACGGCCACCGCATGAAGCTGCTCAACAACTTCATTTCGCTCGGCTACGCCGCGATCTATTCCGAAGCGCTGGCGCTGGCGCAGAAGGTCGGCATCTCGCCGCCGCGCTTCGACAGCGTCATCCGCAACGGCCGCATGGATTGCGGTTTCTACCAGACCTTCATGCGCTGGACGCTGGAAGGCGACCGCGACGCCCACAAATTCACCATCGCCAACGCCTTCAAGGATCTCACCTATCTCGAGTCGATGGCGGGTGCTGCCGGCATCGCCAACCCGCTCGGCAACGCCACCAAGAACGCCTTCGCCGGCGCCTTCGCGGCCGGCCCCGCCGACCAGTACGTGCCGATGCTGGCCACGCATATCGGCAAGGTCAACGGCGTCGACCTGATGCCGACCAGGGACGGCAAGAAGCAGACGATCTGAGAACGTTGAGATTAACGCCTGGGAGTGTCGCACAACTGTAGACGTTCGCTGCCGACCAGCTACAGCCGCCAATCTCCAACGCTGGCGATTAGCCACATGACACCACACCTTCGTCATCCCAGGGCGGAGCAGCAGCGAAGCGACGTCGCGCAGACCCTGGGATCCATGCCGTGAGATCAGCCGAAGAATGCAGCGCGGCTCAGAACGGCGCTTGTATCCGCCATTGCGCTCGTTGCCCTTCCACCATGACCGCGAGCCAGAAGCTGCTGAAGCGCTGGCTCCGCCAATGGAAGACCGAATTGATCGAGACGACCAGTCGCAGAGTGCTTCGAGCTTTTTCGCAGGACGGGGGTGGCAGCGTTTGGTTCTGGTCCGCTGGAGCACTGCCGCAAGGTAACGGGTCTGCGCCGCGTCGCTTCGCTCCTTGCTCCGCCCAGGGATGACGAAGGGAGGGGATGACGAAGGGAGGGTTTCGGCTAATCTCCTAAATTTGCGATTTGCGACTGACGGGAACGATCGACCTTCGTTGCTGGTTGACCCGACTTACACGCAGTTGGCCGAGAAACGATCGAATCAGCGCCGAAACCGGCCGATAACGTCGTCGGTATTGGCGAGAAGTCTGTGCACCAAAGCACGCGCACTTCCGATCGGAAGAAGCCAAAAACAAAAAACCCGCCTCGGTGGGCGGGTCGTCGGCGCCAATTCGCACCATACCCAAATTAGTAGCATAGCTGCCGGCACAAATCAAGAACAAAGTACATTGCGACGATAAAAACCGAATTCCTGTCCCACCCGAGTTCGCCAGCCCTGTGCAACCATCACCGCCGCGACCGGCCGATAACGTCGTCGGTGTTGGCGAGAAGTCTGTGCACCGCGGCACGGGCTGCAGCCGGCCGCTGCAGGCGGATGTTCTTCTCGATTGCCTCGTGCAGCCTCTGCGCATGCTGCTGGTCGCTGGTTTCGCGCGTGACGAAAACAAACAGGTGATCGAGCGCCGATTCGATCAGCACGCCGAGCGGCACCAGCAGATCGTTGCCCGAGGCCCGCAGGATGGCGAGGTGGAACCGCGTGTCGGCGCGCGTTCGCTCCTGCAGATTGGTCGCCTCGCCCATCTCGCGGCAGGCCTGGCTGATCTCGGCCATCTGCTCGTCGGTGCGCCGCATCGCGGCAAAGGCGCTGGCCTCCGGCTCGATGATGTGGCGGAATTCCTGCACGGTCCTGAGGAACACCTCACGATCCGGCGAGGTCGCGTACCAGGCTAGCACATCGCGATCGAGCAGGTTCCAGCGCTCCTTCGGCTCGACCCAGCTGCCGATCTTCGGGCGCGAGGCAAGCAGGCTCTTGGCCATTAGCATTTTTATGGCTTCGCGCACCGCCGAGCGGCTGACGTCGAAGGTCTCGGACCATTTGGCTTCGTTGGGCAGGATGGTTCCCGGCGGATAGTCGCCGCGCACGATCCTCAGCCCGATCTCGTTGGCCAGCGACGCATGCACGCTCGAGCCGGGAAAGTGTGCGGCGTCGGCGCGCCGAACGCCGGCCGGCCGCTCAGCCTCTGCCTTCTTGGCGGGTCGCTTTTTTGATGTCGCGTCCGGCATTCGTATTCCCCGGCAGCTGCTTGTCGAAAGCCTGAATTCAGGGCACGACAAGGCAGCGGCCTACGCTCCAAAGCAGCGTCGCCTCGTGCGTTTGTATGGACGATGCGTAACGGGGCGCCCGTCGGGCGCCCCGTAATTGCCGACCTACTTCTGGATGCAGGTGTCGACAGTATCCTTGGTGCATTCGTCGAGGCCGGTGAACACCGGATCGGCCACCGGCTTGCCTTCGATCAGGTCGATCATCACCGAAGGCGCCTTGTAGCCCATCTCGAACGGCCGCTGGCCAACCAGTGCGGTCACCAGCCCGTCACGAGCAATCGCCACCTCGTCGCCGATCGTGTCGGCGGCGCCGATGACGAAGGCGTTGCTGGCGATCTTGTCGGCCATCGGCTTGAACAGGTCGCGATAGGGCTGCGGAGCGCCGAACAGCGGCCAGCCGCCCATGATACCGAAGGCGTCGAGATCGGGATTGGCGGCGAGGATGTCGGTCATCGCCTGCACGCCCTTAGCGCCGTCGTCATTGGTGAACACCGGGCAGCCGGCAACTTCGGTCCAGCCGCCTTCGCCCGCCAGCGCCGCGAGGCCGTCCTTGCCTGAAAGCGCGTCACGCATGCCCTGCGCGCGGCGCAGGATGTTGTCGGCCGCCGGATTGCCTTCGATGGTGCAGATCTTGCCGCCATTCGGCTTGGCCTTCTTGATGTATTCGCCGATCTTGTGACCCATCAGGTAGTTGTCGGTGCCGAGATAGGTCTTGCGCAGCGCCGCGTCTTCCTTGCTGAGGTCGGCGTCGACGGTCATGATCGGGATCGACGGATTGGCGCTTTTGATCGTCTGCGCGATCAATGGCGCGTTCGACGGCGAAATCGCCATCGCCACCGTGTCGGGCTTGCTCAGCATGTCCTGGACGATCTGGGCTTCACCGGCCTCATCCGAGGTCGACGCCGGTCCGGTGTAGAAGCACTCATATTCCGAGCTGGCGTTTTCCTTGTTCCATTTCTCGCAGCCCTGATGGATGGCCTCGAAGAATGGATTGTCGAGACCCTTCACGACGATGACGAGCTGTTTCTTGGCCATGGCCGGCCCGGCACCCAACGCCATGACGGCGGCGGCAGCGAGCAATAGTGATTTCCTCATGTCAGTCCTCCCTTTTGAAACAAACGGACACCGCGTGCCCGCCACACACAGATCGACCTGGAGCAAGATGACAGAGGACGTCGCACTCGTGTCGCCAAGCCAGGTCGATAAGCATTTTCATATTCAGTCTCAGACAGGCATCGACAGATATCGCCGGTTGCCAAATCCCTGACCGACAAACCCTCACCGATTTCCTTCCGGCAACCCGGTGGCTCGGCGCAAGCTCCTCCGACACTTAGCTAATATCGCCTTGTCACCGACGTCAATGCTATTTGTCCTACAAAACTGATTTTTCGAAAGAAGCCGTGGTTGACGCCAAGAAGGCTTATGCGTAAATGGGCGAAATCGCTGCTTCCGGGAGGAACTGGGAAGAGCGAAAGGCCGCGGCAGAACCGCAGGCCCCAAAGCACGGGGAGGCAAGAAGGCTGGTGGCGGTTCTCGAACTCACCAACATTTCGAAGCATTTTGGCGCCATCCAGGCGGTCAACGACGTTTCGTTGTCGATCGAAGCGGGACAGGTTGTCGGCCTGATGGGCGACAACGGCGCCGGCAAGTCGACGCTGGTCAAGATGATCGCCGGCAATTTCCCGCCGAGCCATGGCACGATGCAGATGGACGGCAAGGAGCTGATCCTCCACAAGCCGGTCGAGGCGCGCCAGCACGGCATCGAAATCGTCCATCAGGACCTGGCGCTGTGCAACAATCTGACGGCCGCCGCCAACGTCTATCTCGGCCGCGAATTGCGCCGCGGCCTCGGGCCGCTTCGCATCCTCGACTATGCCGCGATGTACAAGCGTGCCGGCCAGATCTTTGCCGAGCTGAAATCCGAAACGCGCCCGCGCGACCTGGTCAAACAAATGTCGGGCGGCCAGCGGCAAGCGGTGGCCATCGCCCGCACCATGCTTTCGCAGGCCAAGATCGTGCTGATGGACGAGCCGACGGCGGCGATCTCGGTGCGCCAGGTCGCCGAGGTGTTGAACCTGATCCGCCATTTGCGCGACCAGGGCATCGCCGTCGTGCTGATCAGCCACCGCATGCCCGACGTCTTTGACGTTGCCGACCGCGTTATCGTCATGCGGCGCGGCCGCAAGGTCGCCGACAAGACGATCGCATCCAGTTCGCCGGAAGAAGTCACCGGACTCATCACCGGCGCCATCGAACAGGTATGATTGACGCCTCAACCATGAGTAAAAAAGGTCGATAATGGCTGTCACCCTTGATCAGACGATCGCGCACAAGCAGCACACCTTGCTGAGCAAGGTGTTTGCCAGCCAGACCTTCTGGGTGGTGATCGCGGTCATCCTCGCCTGCCTGTTCCTGTCGGTGGCAACGGATTCCTTCGCCACGACCAAGAACCTCTACAACATCACCCGCAACGTCACCTTCGTCGCCATCGTGGCGCTCGGCATGACGTTCGTCATCATCACGGGCGGTATCGACCTGTCGGTCGGCTCCGTGCTTTGCCTTTGCTCGATGGTGCTGGCCGTGACCATGCATGCCGGCTACGGCATCGAGATCGGCATTGGCGCCGCGATCGCGACAGCGCTGATCATCGGCGCCTTCAACGGGATTCTGATCGCCTATCTCGGCTTTCCGCCCTTCGTGGTGACGCTCGGCATGCTGTCGATTGCGCGCAGCCTTGCCATGGTCGCCTCCAACAACACCGTCGTCTTCCAGTTCGGGCCGGACCACGACAAGCTGCTGGCGCTGGGCGGCGGCGCATGGGTGTTCGGCATCGCCAATCCGGTGCTCTACATGATCGTGCTGGCGTTGATCACCGGCTTTGTGCTGCGCTGGACGAAATTCGGCCGGCACATCTTCGCCATCGGCGGCAACGAGCATGCGGCGACGCTGACCGGCGTTCCGGTGCGCCAGATCAAGGTCGTCGTCTACATGATCTCGGCACTGGCGGCTGGCCTTGCCGGCATCATCCAGACCGGCTGGCTGGGCGCGGTCACCACCAATCTCGGCAACGGCATGGAGCTTCAGGTGATCGCCGCCACCGTCATCGGCGGCGCCAACCTGGCCGGCGGCATGGGCACCGCTTTCGGCGCGGTCGTCGGCGCGGCGCTGATCGAGGTCATCCGCAACAGCCTCGGCCTGCTCGGCATCAATGCCTTCTGGCAAGGCGTGTTCATCGGCGGCGCCATCCTGCTCGCCGTGCTGTTCGACCGCATCCGCAATTTCAGGCGCAACGACTGACGTTCAAGCCCCAACGTCCCCTTCTCCCCTTGTGGGAGAAGGTGTCGCCGAAGGCGACGGATGAGGGGTGCGCCAGCTTGGCATCGCCTCATTTCTTCCAACACCCCTCAACCGTCTCGGCGCTTACGCGCCGATCCACCTTCTCCCGCAGGGGGAGAAGGGGACGCGCTCCTATCGCCGAGTCTGAAAATCCGCCGGTGCGGCGCATGGCCGGCGCCCGGGCGTGCACATGCGTCTTGACGCAAGCCCAAACTGAGCCGCACAATCGCCCGCAGCAGGCGAAGGGAGGCCAGTCGCCTGCGGGAGGATGCACCCATGACGGAAGCGATCAGGCTCTACTGGGGCCGGTTCGGACATGTTTCTGTCCTGAACGTCGCCAGCGACTTCGTCACCCATGCCCATGTCGAGGCGCATATCATCATCTGGCTGGAAGGCACCGCCGGCGAGATGACCATCGGCCGCGAGACGGTGCGGCTTGGACCGGGCACCGCCGCCGGCATCAATTCCTTCCAGCCGCACAGCCACGCTCTGTCCCGCGACGGCACGCCCGGCCTGTTCCTCGCCTTTTACATCGATCCGGACTGGGCACGGAAACGCCGCGAGCTGCCTTCCGCCGCGCCGCTGTTCTCCGCCCCGGCAATCACGCTCGAGCCTTGGCTGCACAAGGCAGCGGCTAACCTCCTCGACCATCTCAGCGACAATGAGAGCATCGACGACATCGCCAGTTACGAGATCGAGCGCTTCATCGACAGCGTGCTCGATGCCGCCGACGCGTCCGCACCGCAGACCGTGCGTGCCCGCGTCAACACCATGCAGGACTTCCGCGTCCGCAAGGCGATCCAGCTGATGAAAGCCAATGTCTGCGAGCGCATCTGCTTCGACGACGTGGCGCGCAGCGTCGGCCTGTCGCGGCCGCATTTCTTCGCGCTGTTCAAGGAACAGACCAATCTGACGCCCAACGTCTATTGGAATACGCTGCGCATGGAGGAAGCGGTGCGGCAATTGCAATGGTCGCAGGAGCCGCTGATCTCGGTCGCCTGCAATCTCGGCTTCACTACCCAGGGCAATTTCTCGCGCTTCTTCCGCGACCATGTCGGCGTCCCGCCGACGCTTTACCGCGAGGCGGCACGGGCGATCAGCTGAGCGCCCGTTTTTCAGACTATTTGATAGGCGTTCAAGACGCATTGATAAGCGCCGCCAAGTCCGCCGCCCTACCCTCCCAGGCAGCTGATTTGCGAGGGAACGATCAAATGGCGAAAGTCACTATCTCCAGCGTCATCGACGCGCCGGTCGAAAAGGTCTGGGCGCGCATACGCGACTTCAACGGCCTGCCGACCTGGCACCCGCGCATGGTCGAAAGTCATATCGAGGACGGCAAGGATGCCGGCACGATCGGCTGCATACGCAATTTCCAGCTCGCCAGCGGCGCCCGCCTACGCGAAAAGCTGCTCGATTTCTCCGACGAGAATTTCCTCGTCAGCTACTCCATCCTGGAGACGCCGCAGCCGCTCACCAACCACAAGGCGACGCTGCAGTTGCGCCGGGTGACCGACGGCGACCGCACCTACGCCGAATGGACCGCCAGCTTCGACGCGCCCCCGGAGGAAGCCGACAAGCTGGCCGAAGGCATGGGCGCAAACGTCTTCCAGGGCGGCTTCAACGCTCTGAAGGCCCATTTTGCCGGCCAAGGTTGAACTGGACTGTGCTGACAAACAGGAGCGTTCCATGACGCTTGCACTGCAGACTTTCCCGACGGTGAAGGACGCCGGCGCGGCGCTGAAAGCCGCCGGCGCCCGCTATCTCGGCGGCGGCACGCTGGTCGTTCGCGCCGCCAATGAAGGCGATGTGTCGATCTCCGGTTTCGTCAGGTCGACCGAGCCGGCGCTGTCGGCCGTCGCCGTTTCCGATAACGAGGTCCGCATTGGCGCTTCGGTGACCATGGCGGCGATCGCCCGCCATCCGGATCTCGCCCCCCTGGCCCACGCCGCGCGCGGTGTCGGCGGACCGGCGATCCGCAACATGGCGACGGTCGGCGGCAATCTCTTCGCGCCGACACCTTACGGTGATTTCACCGTTGCGCTGCTGGCTCTGGACGCAACCGTCAGCACCGGTGACTCCGAGCTGCCGATTGAGACATTCCTGGCAAAGCGCGCGAGCAATGACGCCATCGTCACGGCGGTCGGCGTCACGCTTCCGAAGGAAGGCGGCTTTCGCTTCCTGAAAGTGTCGCGGGTCAAGCCAAAGGGCGTCTCGGTGCTGAGCATCGCAACCGTGCTGGAACAGGCGCCGGACGGAACCGTGTCGTCAGCGCGGATCGCGTTCGGCTGCATGGCCGACCGGCCGATCCGTGCCAGGGCGGCGGAGAAAGCCTTGATTGGCCGCAAACTCACCGCAGACGGCATTGCACCGGCACTGGCTGTTGCCCGCGACGGCACTTCGCCCCCAACCGATCCAATCGCCAGTGCCTGGTATCGCAACGAAGTCCTGCCGGTCCATCTCGCCCGGCTGCTGCTCGCCTGAAAGCCCATGGCGCGCATGTCCGTCTGGCTGCGGCGCAAGGAGTAAAAAGATGGCAAAGGTCCCGGTTCAGTTCACGCTCAATGGTGCGGAGAAAGCCGAGTTCATCGACAGCGGCACGACGCTGCTTCGTGCGCTGCGCGATAAGATCGGCGACACCTCGCCGAAGGGCGGCTGCCATCAGGGCACCTGCGGTGCGTGCTCGGTCATCATCGATGGCGAACTCAGGCTCTCCTGCCTGACGCTGGCAGAGGCCTGCAATGGTGCGACTATCACCACAACATCAGGGCTTTCGAAAGGCGGCGTGCTGCATCCGCTGCAACGCGCTTTCCTCGACGCTTTCGCCACCCAATGCGGTTTCTGCACACCGGGCATGATCATGGCCGCCAAGGTGCTGCTCGATCACACGCCGAACCCCAGCCGCGAGGACGTGGTCGAGGCGCTGTCGGGCAATATCTGCCGCTGTACCGGCTACGAGCCGATCATCCAGGCGGTGCTGACCGCCGCGCGGTCCAATTCGCAGAACGCGGCTTGAGGGGAGTTAAGACAATGGAACTCCGCAAGAGCTATTTCGCCGACCAGCGCAAGGACGATCTGCACGAGATCGGCCAGCCGCGGCCGCGTTCGGATTTACCCGGCCATGTCACCGGCAAGACCACCTATTTCGCCGACCGCAATTTTCCCGGCATGCTGCATTTGAAGATGGTGCGCAGCCCGCACCACCACGCCCGCATCCGCAGCATCGACATATCCGAAGCGGAAAAGCACCCAGGCGTCGTCAATGTGCTGACCGCCAAGGATGTGCCCCACAATGTCTACACCATCCTGATCCTGATCCAGATCGGGCCGGAGGACGAAACGGTGCTGGCCGACGGCAAGGTGCGCTGGAAGGGCGAGGCGGTGGTGGCGGTGCTGGCCGAGACCGAGCGTGCCGCCCAGGAAGCCGTCGCCAAGGTCAAGGTCGATTACGAGGTGCTGCCGGCCGTCTTCGACATGGACGAAGCGTTGAAGCCCGGCGCGCCGATCGTCAACGAATATCACGGCCGCAATTATTACCTCTACGACAGCGGCGAATGCCGCAAGGTGCGCTTCGGCGATGTCGAGGCAGGCTTTGCCGGAGCCGACCACGTGCTCGAACAGACCTACCGGTCTTCACCGATCGAGCATGCGCCGACCGAGACGACAGGCTGCATCGTCGCACCCGAGGGTAACGACCGCTTCACCTGCTACACCAACACGCAGGCGATGTTCTTCACCCTCGACAACGCCTCGATCATCCTGCAGATGCCCGGCAACAAGCTGCATTTCGTCGGCGGCACCGTCGGCGGCGGCTTTGGGGGCAAGGTCGACGTCATCGTCGAGCCGATCGCCATCCTCGGCGCCAAAATAACAGGACGACCGGTCTGTTTTATCTACAGCCGCGAGGAAGAGATGCAGATTTCCTCGCCGCGCGCCGCCGAGAAGGTCGTCATCAAGGACGGCGTCATGAACGACGGCCGCATCGTCGCGCGCAAAGTCACCGGCTACACCGATGCCGGCGCCTATTCGCGCCATTCGCCCTACGGCGCGCAGAAGGGCGCAGGCCACTATCCCGGCCCGTATACGATCCCGAACGTCTGGATCGACACTTATTGCGTCTACACCAACCGCACCCCGTCCTCGGCGATGCGCGGTTTCGGCGTCACCATCGGCGATTTTGCGCTGGAGGTGCAGATGGACAAGCTCGCACGGCTGATCGGCATGGACCCGCTCGAATTCCGCTTCATCAACGCCTACCGCGACGGCGACATGAAGGCGCATCGCCAGCCGACCGAGGGAGCGGCGCTGATCGAATGCATGCAGGAAGCCTCACGCGCCGCCAACTGGCCGGTGGCGGAGAAGTTCATGGCGATGTCGTCTTACGCGAAGGGAGCTTGAGATGGCGATCAGGCGCGGACGCGGCGTTGCCGCGATCAACTATCCGACCGGCATGAATCTCGGCGGCGACCCGACCCAGGCGCTGGTGCATTCGACGCCGACCGGCAATTTCATGGTGACGCTGTCGAGTGTCGATCTTGGCCAGGGCATGAAGCAGATCATGGCGCAGATCTGCGCTGAGACGATCGGCGTGCCGACCGACCGTGTCGTCGTAGACACCGCCGACACCGACACCGGTCCGCACTGCATGGGCACCTTCGCCTCGCGTGGCACGCACCGCGCCGGCAACGCCGTCATCCAGGCGGCCAGGGAAGCCCGCCAGGTGATGTTGGAAGTAGCGGCCGAGGAGCTGGAGGTGAATGCGTCGGACCTCGAGACCGATGGCCAGGGCAACATCCTGGTCAAGGGCGCGCCACAAAAATCGATCTCGATCTTCGATGTCGCGCTGTCGGCGCATTTCAAGCGCGGCCGCTCGATTTCCGGCCGCGGCATGTTTTTGATCCCCCGCTCCTATCCCGAAAAGGAAACCGGCGCGATGAAGCCGTCGACCTGCTACGCCCACGCCTGCACGGTTGCCGAGGTCGAGGTCGATGACGAGACCGGCGAAGTCACCGTGCTGACGGTGAAGAACGTCTTTGAGATCGGCCGCGCGCTGAACCCGAAAATGGTCGAGCAGCAGCTCGTCGGCGGTTCGTGGATGGGCATCAGCCATGCTCTCTACGAAACGACCGAGCCCTATTATCCCAACCGCGACCATGGCGGCACCGATTTCAACCAGTATCTGATGCCGGGTCCTGGCGATCTCGCGCAAACCGAGATCATCGTGCTGGAGAGGCCCTCGGCCGACGGGCCGTACGGCGCCAAGGGGCCGGGCGAAATGTGCGCCAACCCCCAAATCCCGGCGGTGGCCAACGCCGTCTTCGACGCCGTCGGTGTGCGCATCGACACGCTGCCGATCACGCCGGAGCGCATCCTGCGGGCGCTGAAGGCGCAAGCATCGAACTGAGTGCTGGAAATGCCCAAGAGAAGCGCCCGGACTTCAAGCGCAGAGACAGTCGCGACCTCGCCGGAGGCGGTGGCGTCCCGCCTCGCCGCCTCGCGCTATCTCGCCGATGAAAGCCTGGCCACCGCCATCTTCCTGGCGATCAGGCTGGGCAAGCCGCTGCTGCTCGAAGGCGCGCCCGGCGTCGGCAAGACGGAGGCGGCCAAAGCGATTGCCGAGGTGCTCGGGCGCGACTTGGTGCGGCTGCAATGCTACGAGGGTATCGATGCAGCACATGCGCTCTACGAATGGAATTACCAGCGCCAGCTGCTCGCCATCCGCCATGCCGGCGAGCACGAGGTCGACATCTACGACGACCGTTTCCTGATCGCGCGGCCGCTGCTGCAGGTGCTGAAGGCGCCGGAAAAGCGCGTGCTGCTGGTCGACGAAATCGACCGTTCCGACCATGAATTCGAAGCGCTGCTGCTGGAGTTCCTGTCCGATTTCCAGATCAGCATTCCCGAGCGGGGCACCATTCGCACGACGGCGCAGCCGATCGTCATCCTGACCTCGAACCGCACCCGTGAACTGGCCGAGGCGCTGCGGCGGCGCTGCGTCTATCACTGGATCACCTATCCCGACGCCATTCGCGAGGCCGAGATCATCGTGCTGCGCGCCGGCGACGTCGCCGAGGCCACGGCGCGCGCCGTGGCTTCCGCCGTGCGCGACATCCGCGCGCGTCCGCTGGCGAAGCCGCCAGGCATCGCCGAGGCGGTCGAATGGGCCAGTGCCGCCACCATCCTCGAAAAGGGCGGCAGCCCCTGGCCGGAAGCCTTCCGCCGCGCCATCGGCGTGCTGATCAAGGATGAGGAGGACCTTTCCTGCATCGCGCCCGAGCTCGGCAAGATTGTCGAGGAGGCGCTGGCGTGAGCGCGGCGGGCCTGCCTCAAGGGGCAGCACCCTTCCTCGGCTTCGGCCGGCTGCTGCGCCGCTACGGCTTCCCGGTGGCGCCCGAGCAGGTCTCCGGTTTCATGCAGGCGGTTACGCTGCTCGGCCCACGCTCGATGGCCGACATCCGCGAAGCGGCCCTCGCCACGCTGGCGCCGCCGCCCGACCGCCGCGACGAATTCGAGGCGCATTTCCGGAGCCATTTCTACGGGGATGCCGCGGCGCTGGTCGAAGGCGACGCCGACGAGGAAGCCCGCATCAAGGACGACGGCAAAACCAGCAAACAAGAAATCGAAGTGGTCCGCCAGGAGGAAGGCGGCGAACTGTCTTCGGCCAGCGAACAGTTGAGCGTCCGCGAGTTCCAGCGCGATCGCGACGGGCTTGCCGCCTTCCGCCGCAAGCTCGCCACCGCTTTGCCCGCCCGCCGGTCCTTCCGCACCGTGCGCACGCATGCGCGCGGCAAGCTCGACCTGCGCCGCTCGCTGCGCGAAATCGTCAGTGCCGACGGCGATATCCCCTCGCCGCTGCTGCGCCGGCGGCAGACAGTGCCGCGCAAGCTTCTCATCCTGATCGACGTGTCGGGCTCGATGAAGCACTACACATCGGACTATCTCAAGCTGGCACACGCGGCGGTGCAAGGCGCCGACCGGGCGGAGGTCTTCACTTTCGGCACACGGCTGACCCGCATCACCTCGGCGCTGCGTATTCGCGACCGCGACCAGGCGCTGGCCCGCGCCGCTGCCCAGGTCGACGACTGGGACGGCGGCACCCGCATGGGTCCAACGCTGCTAGCCTTCCTCTCGGTGCCGCGCTTCTCCGCCTTTGCACGCGGAGCGGCAATCGTCATCCTGTCGGATGCGCTCGAGCGCGGCGATCATGCCGAGCTGGAAATGGCGATGCGCCGGCTGCTTGCCCGAGCCTTCCGACTCTCCCTGGCGACGCCGTTGGCCGGCGATCCGCGTTTCCAGCCGGCAACGGCAGCACTTCGCGCCATCCTGCCGATGCTCGACGACCTGGTCGACGGCTCGTCCATCGCGGGCCTCACCGATTTCATCCTGTCGCTCGCCCGCCCCGCCCCCGTGGCCGCGGCAATCTGGAAGAGGGTTTCGTGATGCAGAAGGCGATTGACGCGCATTTCCACATCTGGCGCCAAAAGGACCAGCCGTGGCTGGTCGGGCCGATGGTGCCGCGCATCTTTGGCCCCTACGAGCCGATCCGCCGCGACTATCCGATCGAGGAATTCCTTGCCGACCAGCAAGGCTCGGGCGTCGAGAAGGCGGTCTATGTCCAGACCAACTGGGCCAAGGAGGATTTCGAGAACGAGGTCGCCTTCCTGCAGAAGACCGCGGAAGAAACCGGCTGGCCGCACGCCATTGTCGGCTATGCCGACATGACCGTGAACGACGTGCGTTCCCAGATCGACCGGCTGATCAAATACCCTCTGCTGCGCGGCGTGCGCATGCAGCTGCACTGGCACGAAACGCCGGCCTTCCGCTTCGCCGCCTCGGTCGATCAGGTCATCGACCCGAAGGTGCGGGCCAATGTCGCGCGCCTCAAGGATTACGGCCTGTCCTTCGACCTGCAGCTTTTCCCCGCCCAGATGAAGGATGGGCTGACGCTCGTCGGCGAGAACCCCGAGACCAATTTCATTCTCACCCACGCCGGCATGCTGACCGGCATGGAGCCCGAAACCACCGAGGCCTGGAAGGCAGGGCTGCGCAAGCTGTCAGCGGCGCCCAACCTCTATGCAAAGCTGTCCGGCCTCGGCACATTCGTCCACCGTAACGATCCGGCGCTCATCGGCTATATCGTCGACAATGCCATCGACATCCTCGGCAGCGACCATCTGATGTTCGGCTCGAACTTCCCGATTGAGAAACTGTGGACCAGCCACGCCGAGCTGATCAGGGCGCACCGGCAGGCCGTGGCAAAACACGGCGCGACCGCCGAGGCGGATGTCTTTTGGAACACGGCGGAGAAGATATATCGGCCGGTGTAGCACCGCCCTTTCCTTCTCCCCTTGTTGTGGGAGAAGGTGGCCGAGCGAAGCTCGGTCGGATGAGGGGTGCTGGAAGGATCGCTACCTCGAAGACGTAAGCACTTTAAATTCCTCGATATTTGCGCGTCACATTTCTCCAACACCCTCATCCGTCTCGGCGCTACGCGCCGATCCACCTTCTCCCCAAGGAGAGAAGGAAAAGCTCCCCGCCTCCGCCGACACAGGTCGGACAACTGCGGCCGATTTCAGCTCCGCAAAACATGGCCCGAGACCTCGGCGCCGGCAACGTTCGGCAACGCCAGAAAGCGGCACGAGGCTGCGAGCCCGATTGCGCCGATCGCCAGGAAGGCAAGTCGGAAGTCGACGAGATCGAGCGCCGCAGCGCCCCTGGCGATCTGCGACAGGTTGAGCAGTGCCGCGGCGACCGCTACGCCGAACAGCATCGCCACCTGTTGCAGCATGCTGGATAACGTCGCCGCCGAGCTGCGCTGCAGTGGGGCCACATCGGCGAAGGCCAGTGTGTTGAGCGCGGTGAACTGCATCGAACGCGACAGTCCGGCGATCAGCATCAGCACCACCACCAACGCTTGCGGCGTCTGCGGCGAAAGCGCCGCGCAGGCCATGATCGACAAGGAGGCGATCACCCCGTTGACGATCAGCACCGAACGGAAGCCGAAGCGCCTCAGCGTCGGCGACGTCACCGCCTTCATGCCGAGATTGCCGAAGAAATAGGCCAGGATCATCATGCCCGCATCGACCGGGCTCAGTCCGAAGCCGACCTGGAACAAAAGCGGCAGCAGGAACGGCGTGGCGTTGATGGCGATCCGGAAAATCGTGCCGGCCGACAGCGTCGAGATGGCGAAGGTCTGCACCTTGAAAGCTGTGAGATCGAGCAGCGGATGGTTGGCGCGTCGCAGATGCCGCACCGCCAGCCAGCCGACCAAAATGCCCGTGCCGAGCAGTGCCACGGTCGGCAACACACCCTTTTGCGGATGCGCGATGCGCTCGAGGCCATAGAGCATCGAGGCGAGCCCGACGGAGGTTAGCAGGAAGCCCGGCCAATCGAGCGGCTTAGCTCCGGCTTCGCGGTCGCCGGGAATGAAGCGGGCGATCAGCGCCAAACCGGCAACCCCAAGCGGGATGTTGATGAAGAAATTCCAGTGCCAGGAGAGATAAGTGGTGATGAAGCCGCCAAGCACCGGCCCGACCACCGGCGCAAACAGCGCCGGCCAGGTGATCAGCGCCGTGGCGTTGAGAAGCTCGGATTTCGGTGCATTGCGCAGCACCAGGATGCGGCCGACCGGCGTCATCAGCGCGCTGGCCAGGCCCTGCACCGCGCGGGCGGCAACGAACTCGGCCAGGTTCTGTGAGATGCCGCAAACGAGCGAGGCCAATGTAAACAGCGCGATCGCCGCGAGGAAGATGTTGCGCGCGCCAAAACGGTCGGCGAGCCAGCCGGACAGCGGCACGAACACCGCCATGGTCAGCATATAGACGGTGATGCCGATGCTCATCGCCACCGCGGGCACGCCGAAGGATTCTCCCATCTGCGGCAGCGAGGTCGAGATGATGGTCGAATCCAGAAGCTGCATGAAAAAGGCGACGGCGACGATCAGTGCCACCCGCCGAGCTTGCCGCGCCGCCGGCGCGGTTTCGGGCAAGGCTTTGTTTTCGGGAATGGCGGTCATACACAGACTGTCCGAAGGGGAATTTTCACCCGCTCCATCAGCAACCGCGCAATTGTCCGGCAAACCGATGACGCACCGGTTTCAACAGCATCTGGCCGGTGCCGTCCAGACCTGGTCCAACAAACTTTCGTGTGGCATCGCAGCCGGCCATGCGATGACCTGGCCCTGGCGCCGAACCGGCTTTTTACGATCCGCGATGACGCTTTGTGCCTGCTGGGGTGTCTTTATGCGGCTTCGATCTTCTCCAGGAACAGGCTGAGCTGGTCCGGGTCCATGTGCACGACGTGTCTGTCTTCGGGATACGCCAGGCTGTTCACATCGGCGACATATTCGGAGAAGGCAGCGATGCGTTCGGCCTGCAGGCGATCGTATTCGGCGGCGAAATTGCGATAGACCTTGGAATGGCGCGGCATGTGGCCACGGTTCTGGCCGAGGATGTCGTCGGCGAACAGGTATTGCGCATCGCAGCCGGTGCCCGCCCCCATCGACAACATGATCAGCGACGTCCGCTCCGAAATCGCCTTGGCCACCTCGACCGGCACCACCTCGATCTCGGCGCCGATCGCGCCGGCGGCCTCCAGTTGCTTCACCGCCTCGAACACCTGCATGGCGGTATCGGCGGTCTTGCCGACGGCCTTGAAGCCGCCGGTCCAGGTGGCGCGTGACGGGATGAGACCGACATGGCCGATTACCGGAATGGCATCGTCGGCCATCCGCTTGATGGTGGCGTAGCCGGCGCTGCAATAGACCGCATCGGCGCTGGCCTTGTAGAGCCGGAACGCCCAGCGGACGAAATCATCTGCGGTGCCGATCTCGAAGAAATTCTCGCCCGGCATGGTGAACAGGCTGGGTGCCGCATCGCGGTATTGCGGATTGAGCACCAGCTCCGGCGGCACCGAGACGATATCGACGCCGGCGCGTTCGGCGGCCTCGGCCTCGTCCATCGTCAGCACGCGCAGCATCGTCAGCTGCCGCTTGCCCTTCAGGGCACGCAGGTCTGCAACGGTCGGTCTTTTCCGGCTCATGGATTTTGGTCCCTTTGCTACGTGACAGAAGGCCGGTCAGGCGATCTGGATCATCACCTTGCCAGCTTCCACCTTGACGGGATAGGTCTGCAGATTGACACAGACGGGAGCCCCTTTGGCCTGGCCGGTTTTGTAATTGAAGCGGCCATTGTGCTTTGGGCATTCGATGATGTCGTCCATGACAAGCCCGTCGGCCAGATGCGCCTTCTCATGCGTACAAAACCCATCGGTGGCGAAGAATTCATCGTCCGGCGAACGGTAGATAGCGAAGGTGCGGCCGCCATGATCGAAGCGGATGACGTCTTCCTCGTCGACATCGTCCACGGCGCACGCTTCGACCCAATCGGCCATCTCTGCTTCTCCCGAAATTTCTGCGTTGCGCTGCTGCGGTGCCTATTCAGCCGCCGCCGACATGTTCACTTCGTGGAACTCGCCACGATAGGGCCTAGCCGTTGGCGGCAGTTCGCGCTTGAGGAAATAATCCTCGTATTTGAGCTGCCTGAGCAGGACCGGCCAGACCTCGCGATAGGCATGCCATATCGACGGGTTCGGCTCCGGCAGATCGTGCTTGATCAGTTCGTGCAGCCTGGGCAGCGCGTGGTAAGGCACCATCGGAAACATGTGATGCTCGACGTGGTAGTTCATGTTCCAGTAGATGAACCGGCTGATCGGGTTCATGTATACGGTCCTGGTGTTGAGCCGGTGATCGACGACGTTGTCGGCCAGACCGATGTGCTGCAGCAGGCCGGTCATCACCATGTGCCAGGTGCCGTAGAGGCGCGGCACGCCGATGAGCACCACCGGTATCCACGACCGCATGAAAACGGCGAGCGCGATCGTGGCGACGTAGATGGCAATATGCCAGCGCGCCGCGATGACGGCCTTGTGCTGTTCCATCTCGGGAACGTAGCTTTTCTCGTCGGGCGTCAGCTTGCCGAACGCCTGGCGTACCAGCGCCGGAAGCGAATAGCGAAAATCGAGAATGCCGGTGAAAGCCAGCGCCGCACGCAAAAGGTCCGGCGGGCGCATCACGGCGATCTCAGCGTCGCGCCCGACGATGATGGTGTCGGTGTGGTGGCGGGCATGGCTCCAGCGCCAGGTCACCGGGTTGCGCATCAGCATGAAGCTGGCGATCTGGTAGACGACATCGTTCATCCAGCGCGTGCGGAAGGCAGTGCCATGGCCGCATTCGTGCCAGCGCGAGTCGCTGGACGAGCCGTAGAGCACGCCGTAGACGAAGAAGAACGGCACGCACCACCAGGTACCCCAGAAATAGATGGCGCCGGCGGCCGAGCCGAGGATGGCGACGATCCAGATGATCGTGTCGCGGATCGCCGGGCCGTCCGAGCGCTGCATCAACTCCTTGATCGCCTTGCGGGGAACATCCGTGTGGTACCACTCCGCCGAGGCCAGTCCCGTCTCGATCGCCCTGCGCGTGCTTTCGCCGACCAGGCTGTAATCGCGCTTTACCGTGCCAGCCATTGTGACCTCCAATTCCCGATCGGCCGCGAGCCCTCCCCGCTCCGGCCGGAGCCAGCCTCCCAACTGGTGTCTCGTATCCTATTCGCCATTATCACGACCTGCCTCCAAGAACAGGAAAACGGCCCGACGGCTGCGGATAATCCTGCTGCGGCTGTCTGGCAATCGCCGCGATCCGGCTTTCGGCGGCGGCGATCTCGCCGGCGCCGTCGAGAACCCGGAACACCGCATCGTAGGTGCGGCTCTCGCCGTGCTCCAGCCAGATCATCTCGCCGCGTTCGCGCGCCGCCAGATTCCCAAGCACATGATGCGTCGACGGCTCGATGCCAAGCGCGTACTGTCCGGCCTGGAAGTTCTGCCATTGATAGGCGCAGGGCAACTGGTCCTTGCGCGTGACCACCTCGAAACCGAGGCCGAGCCTGTCGTTGACCACCGCCACCGGGACTTGGCCGGTGCTGTCGGCGCCGAGTTCGTGCTGCCAGACCTGTTCCTTGAATCCCGGTTGCGGCGCCGGCACCGTGCGGTAGCCGACCTTCTGCGCTTCATAGCGCTCGCCGGCATGGCCTGCCCAGACGACGTCGCGGATCGGCGCCAGGTAGCGCGATCCCTCGTCGAGCACCGGATGACTGACATTGACGTGATAGAAATACATATGAGGCGTCCGGTTGAAGCCGTGATTGACGACACGGTCCGAAAGCCGGATCTCGTTGCCGCCGACATCGGCCTCGATGCGCCGCAGCAGGTGCAGATCCTCGCCGAATACAGTCGATTGCTGGACGATGCCTTCGGCCCACAACACGCAGTGGTCGCCGTCCCAGGTCTCGCCGTAGCCGGTCAGCCGCGCCGGGATGGTGCTGACGCGGCCATGCAGCGAGTGGCGCACCGTCTTCTTGGGCGGATAGTTGTAGGTGTCGGCCGGTACCTCGTTCATGAACAATATATGGTCGAGGCCGCAGGTCAGCAGAAGGCCGGAAAACGACCGCCCCCAGGCCAGGCCCTCCTCGCCTTCGTATTCGTGCAGGCCGGGATGGCGAAAGCCGCTCGGCGAATGCCAGCCGATCGCCTGGCCCCTGAAGTCGCAATCGGCGACATCGAGCGCCCGGTCGACCAGTGCGGTGAAGCGCAGGCCGGAGCCGGTGCGGAATTCGAGCATGCGGATGCCGCGCTCCACCCCGTCGCCAAGCGTCATCAGCCGCACGCCGGCGAATTGCGACAGCATGCCCGAGCGTTCCGAGACCTGCCGGCGCGACAGCGTCTTGCCGTAAAGCTCTACCATGTGACGGCCAGTTCCTTCACTTTGCTCCCGTCCTTCACTTCGCTCTCGTCTCCTTGAGGAGGGCCGACATGTCGGCGCCGGTGATGATGCTTTCCACGGTCAGCAGGTCGGTGTCTGCGACTGTCTGCTCGGCGACGATCTCGCCACGGCGCATGACGATGATGCGGTCAGCGACCTGGAAGACGTGATGGATGTTGTGGGTGATCAAAAGCACCGAGTGACCGGCATCGCGCACCTCCTTGACGAAGCGCAGTACGCCGTGTGTTTCCTCGACGCCGAGATTGTTGGTCGGCTCGTCGAGGATGATGACCTTGGCGGCGAACTGCATGGCGCGCGAGATGGCGATCGACTGACGCTCGCCGCCCGACAGCGTTGAGACCAGCGCATCGGCGTCGAGTTTCTTCGAGATGCCGACGCGCTTCAAAAGTGCCGAGGCGGCATCGCGCAATTGAGCGAGATCGAGCGGCGCGAACACGCCAAGCCATTTGAGATTGACCGGCTCGCGGCCGAGGAAAAGATTGCGCGCGATGCTGAGATCGGGAGCCAGCGAGGTGTCCTGGTGGATGGTCTCGATGCCGAGATCCATCGCGTCGCGCGTCGAGCGGATGGAGACCTTCTGGCCGCGCACATAGATGTCGCCGCGATCGACGGGAAAGACCCCGGAGATCGCCTTGATTAATGTCGATTTGCCGGCGCCGTTGTCGCCGAGCAAGGCCACCACTTCGCCCTCGTTGAGCGTGAAGGAGGCGCTCTTCAGGGCGCGGACGCTGCCGAAGGATTTTTGCAGGTTCTGCAGCCGAAGCACTTCCATGATCAGCTCCTGGCGGCGTTCTTCTGCAGCAAAGCGTGCAGGATGAGCATGGCAAGGATGATGACGCCGACGAAGATGTTGTAGGCGAGCCCTGGCACGCCGATCAGCACGATGCCGTTGCGGATGCTGCGCAGCATCAGCGCGCCAACGATGGTGCCGAAAATGGTGCCGCGCCCACCGGTCAGCGCCGTGCCGCCGACGACCACCATGGCGATCACCTCCAGCTCATAGCCGGTGCCGGCCACCGGCGATGCCGCCGAGATGCGGAAGGCGCTGATCATGCCGGCGAGACCGGCCAGCACCGAGGTCAGGATGAACAGCCAGATCTTGACCGCATCGGCCGGCACACCACGCGCCACGGCAGCGTTACGGTTCGAGCCGATAGCGCTGATCCAGTTGCCGAGCTTGGCGTAGCGCAGCACATAGACCGCCAGCAGCGACAGGCCGATGAACCACCACAGCGAGGTATAGAAACGGAACGTTCCGATACTAAAGCTGCCGGCCAGCAGCGTCACGAAGAAGCCTGGCTGGTCCCAGGACTTCAGCGGAAAGCCCTGGGTGATGTAGAGGGCCGCGCCTCGCACCACCAGCAGCATCGACAGCGTCACCAGGAAGGACGAAATGCCGATCTTGGTGACGATCAGTCCGTTGATCGCACCGATCGCTATGCAGAGCACCAGTCCGGCCAGCAGCGCCACGCCGATATCGACCCCGCCGTTCTGCACCAGCAGCATGACCACGACCGGCGCCAGCCCGAATACGGCACCGACCGAAAGGTCGAACTCGCCGGCTGTCAAAAGCAGCGTCATGCCGAGCGCGATGATGCCGAGCTCGGGCAGGAACGCCATCATGTTGGAGATGTTGAGCGGCGACAGGAAATTGGCGTCGGCGATCGCGAACACCGCCAGCAGGACAATCAGGATGACGAGCGAAGAGAACTGCGGCGAGCGCATCAGGCTCGACCTGCGTCTGGCACGCGGCATTTCCTCTTCTGCAGCAATTGTCATGACAGCTCGAACCATACGCTAAGTGACGCCCGCCGCCTGCGCGGCGAGCGTCAGTTCCAATCACTTGTTGTAGAGTTTCAGGATCGGTTCGACGCTCGAGGCGTCGTAGAGGCTGAAGGTGTGGATGTCGTAGCCGATCGGTTCGCCAGCGGCGGCCAGCCCGAGCAGCGCCACCGGCATGAAGCCTTGCGCCGAGGGAAACTGCCAGGCAGCCGCGTTGATGAACCCAGACTTGACTGACTCGGCCGTTTCCTTCGAATTTCCCCAGCCGACGACCGGGATCTTGCCGGCCGGCACGCCGGCGCCGTCGAACACCCGCTTGACGCTGGCCGCAACGGAATCGCCGAGCGCGATGATTGCCGGCGGGTTGTTGGCGACCATGTAGTCGGTCATCTTGGCGATGATGCCGGCCGGATCGGTGCCGCAATCGACCACGTCATATTTGATGCCGAGCGGATCGAAGACGCTGGCAATGCCTTCGGTCTCGAGCTGCTGGTAGCTGGCGCCCGGCACTTCGACCGGCAGGAACACCTTGTCGCCTTGCTTCACCATCTTGTGGTCCACCAGATACTTCGCCCAGATGACACCGGCTTCCTTAAGATCGGCGCCGACGTAGGCTTGCCGGCCGGTCGCCGGATCGTCGGTGTTGAAGAACACGATCGGGATACCGGCAGCCTTCGCCGCCTTGACCTCCTCGGTCCACAGGCCGGGCTGCGCCGAGGTGGTGGCGATGCCGTCCGGCTTGGCGGCCAGCGCCGAGTTGAAGGCTTCCTTCTGCGCCGCCATGTCGCCCCCGCTGAACGAGATCTTGCAGGTCACCTTGAGCTGGTCGCACGCCTTGGTGGCACCGGCATTCCAGTCGATCCAGAAGGCGTCCGACGGGCCGCCATGCGACAACAGGTAGAACGTCTTCTGGGCATCCTGCGCCACCGCCGAGCCCATGGTCACGCCGGCGAGCACGATCGCCGCAGCCGCGATTTTCAACGCGAGTTTCAACATTTCTCTTCCTCCCTTGTTTCGTAGCCGAACCGCGCCGTCACAGTCCGTTGGCGCGGAATTTCCCGTCGAGGAATTTCTTGGCGCGCGGCACGTCGTCTTCCGAAAGATGCTCGATTATGACCGGAATGTTCGGATGCTTTTCGGCCAGCCGCTTGAGATAGAGGTCGTAATTCAGCGAACCGAGGCCAGGCGCCGGCAGCTCGATCTCGCCGACGCCGCGGAAAGTGTGGCTCTCCAGCGCGTCCTCGTCGCCGATGTCGGCGTGCTTCTCCGACTTGTCGCCGCCAGAACGCTTGACGTCCTTGGCGTGGGCGATTTTGATCTTGTCGGTCAGCGTGTCGAACACCTGGTTCAGGATCTGGTCCATCCTGTCGATATTGTGCGTTTCGAAATAGTTGGTCGGGTCCATCAACAGGCCGAGGCCTGGGTGGTCGACCTGCGCGAACATCCTCACCGTCTCCTCGACCGAACCGACGACATTGTTGACATAGGTTTCGAGCAGGAACACCGCGCCGTGGTCGTAGGCGGTCTGGGCAAGGTCGGCGATGATCTTGCGACATTCTTCAAAACCTTCCTCGGTCTTGTTCTTCGGGTGATGCACCCAGTCGGACTCGGTGTTGTAGGTACCGGTTTCCGAGATCACGTAAGGGGTGCCGAAATGGCGTGCGTTACGGATGATCTCCTTCAGATAGCCGACGCGCCGCTCGCGCTCGCCCAGGTCCGGATGGATGATGTTGGTGTAACCCGATACGCAGCAGATCGGCAGATTGTGGTCGCGAAACGTATCGCGGACGGTCTTGGCCTTGTCCCTGGTGATCTGTCCGGCCGACAGGTCGATGTCCCTAAAATGCAGGTCGAGCTGCACGGTGTTGAAATCGAGCGCACGGATCTTCTGCGCGGTTTCCTTGAGGCCATACGGAAAATAACCCGTGAAAATACCTGCCTGCATCATGGTGTGAAGTCCTCCCTGTAAGTGATTCAGTCAGTTGATATTTCGGAAAGTTTGACCGTCCGGCCCTTGTCGATGGAGCGGTAGCCGGCTTCGACCAGCGCCATGGTCTTGACGTTGTCGGCGACGGACAGCGCCGGCGGCTCGCCAGTCTTGACCGCGTGCTGGAGCTGCTCCATGACGCCGATAAAAGCATGCGGGAACCACTTCGTGCCCCAGCTGGGTGTCACCCATTCACCACCGGTGGTCTCGGTCGAGGCATAGGTCAGCGTCGAGGCAGCGCCAGTCGGCCAGCCGATGGTGCCCTTGGCGACGCCCTTGGTGCCGTCGACCCGCCAGTTGATGTGCTGGTCGTCCTTGTAGCCCTCCTGGCGCGGCCCGGACCAGACATCCTCCAGCGATACGGCAAGCACACCGGACGGGAACTTGATCGTCGATACTGTGATGCCGTCCGAATGGTCGAAGCGGGTGCGCGGGTCCTTGCGCGTCAGGGTGGTGATCTCTAGGGGATCGCCGAACAGGAAGCGTAGTACGTCGAGATGGTGAACGCTCATATTGGCGAGCGTCAATCGGTCATAGTCCTCGAGGAAGCTCTGCCAGTGCGGGATCGCATGCATGTCGATTTGGGCAAAGACGATGTCGCCGAGCGCGCCGCTGTCGATGACCTGCTTCAAGACGCGCATCGACTGGTCGTAGCGCATGTTCTGGTTGACCGAGAGGATCTTGCCTGCCTTGGCCGCCTCGTCGCGAAGTTTAACGGCCTCTTCAAGGGACAGCGCCAATGGCTTCTGCGCCAGGATCGCCTTGATATGTGACTGCTTCAGCGCATGGCGGATCAGCGCCGGCTGCTGGTCGGGCGGAAAGGCAAGATCGATGATCTCGACGTTCTTGTCCTCGATGAGCTGTTCCGGCGTGTCGTGGACGGTCGGGATATCCCAGCGTTTGGCGACCTTCTCGGCGCTGGCCTTGGTCCGCGAGGCAATCGCCACCACTGGGAAACCGGCTTCCTTGTAAGCGGCAAGGTGGCATTCGGCCATGATCATGCCGGCGCCCACGCAGCCGATCCTGTATTCCTTCGCGCGGACCTTCACGTCCGGCTCGAAACCTTTGCTCACCATGTGTTCCTCCCGAAGCTCGTTTCTTGCGGCCGCCGTCATCGTGCCAGCGCTCCCCCGCCTTGGCCGAAATAATGCACTCTGGCCGGCTCGCAGGATATCGCCACCATCGCGTCCGGTCTGATGTCCGGCTGGCCGCGCAACAGCGCCCGCAGACGCGCCTGCCCGGCGGCGAGCGTCACTACGGTGTAGCCGCCGAGCGGCTCGACCTCGAACACTCGCGCCGGGCGGCCCGCGCCCCCCTCCGACCAGGCCTTGACCTTGATGTCTTCCGGCCTGAGTCCGATTTCGACGGCATCGGCCGGCGCCGCCTTGTCCGCGATGCGGATCGTGCCTTCGGCCGCCTCCACGCCTTCAGCGCCGTGCACCGACTTCAGTATGTTCATCATCGGCGAGCCAAGCAGCCGCGCCACATAGGTGCTGGCCGGCCGGTCATAGATCTCGGCCGGCGCGCCGATCTGCCTGATCTTGCCGTTGTCCAGAATGGCCATTCGGTCGGCGACTGACATCGCCTCTTCCTGGTCGTGCGTGACATAGATCAGCGTCTTGCCGAGCTCGCGCTGGATGCGCTTCAGCTCGACGCGCGTCTCCTCGCGCAGCCGGGCGTCGAGCGCCGAGATTGGATCATCCATCAGATAGGCGGCGGGATCCCGTACCAGCGCGCGGGCAATCGCCACGCGCTGCCGCTCACCGCCGGAAAGCTGTGCTGGCGGCTTGTGCAGGATAGGGCCGATATGCAGCTTGGCCGCGACGTCGGCGACGCGCTTTTCGATCTCGGCTTCGGCGACCCGGCGTTCGACCAGCGGAAAGCGGATGTTGTCGCGCGCGCTCATATGGGGAAACAGCGCCAGGTTCTGGAAGACCATCGCGACGTTGCGTTCGGCCGGCGACAGGGCGTTGACCGGCTTTCCGTCGATCAGGATCTCGCCGGCGTCCGGTGTCTCGAGCCCAAGCACCAGGCGCAGCACCGTCGACTTGCCCGATAGAGGCGGGCCGAAGAAGCAGAAGAACTCATTGTCGTTGACAGTGAACGAGGCGTCATCGACGGCGAGCGTGTTGCCGTAGCGTTTGGTCACATTGCGGAAGACGATATCGGCCATGGTCTCAGCCCGCTCTCAAGGCAAGGCCGGTGGCGGCGTCGAAGACGCGGACCGCCTCCCCCGCAGGTGCGACGACGGCTGTCTGCCCGATCGCCAGCCCGACATCATTGTCGAACACCGCCTTAACCGCGGTTTCCCCGTCGCCAAGGTGGATGATGGTGCGCGCGCCGATCCGCTCGACGAAACTCACCGGCATCGACAGGCCAGGGCCGTGTTCAGCCAGCTTCACCTGCTCCGGTCGAAAGCCATAAAACACCTCGCCGCGCATCCGGCGTGCGGCATCGGCGATCTCGACCGGCAGCGGCGGCGTCGCCCCGAGCGGGCCGAGATCGACGACCAAGCCACCGTCGCTTTCCGCCAGCCAGCCCTTGAGCAGGTTCATGCCCGGCGCGCCGATGAAGCGGGCGACGAAGACATTGGCCGGATCGTTGTAGACCTCGAGCGGCGTGCCGACCTGCTGCAGCACGCCATGGTCCATCACCGCGATGCGGTCGGCCATGGTCATCGCTTCGAGCTGGTCGTGGGTGACGTAGACCATGGTCTGCCGGAACTGCCGCTGCAGCTGCTTCAATTCGGTCCGCATCACCGCCCGGAAGGCCGCGTCGACATTGGAAAGCGGCTCGTCGAGCAGGAAGATCGCCGGCTCCATGATCGCCGAACGGCCGATCGCGACCCGTTGCAATATGTTGACCGAAAGCCGGTCGGCCTTGCGGTCGAGCAGCGGCGTGAGCTGCAGCATCTCGGCAATGGCGCCAACGCGGCGGTCGACATCGGCCTTGGGTGCGCCGCGCATTTTCGGCCCGTAGGCGAGGTTCTGCCGCACGCTCATATGAGTGAAAATCGCGTAGTTCTGGAAGACGAAGCCGACGCCGCGCCGTCCCATAGGCACGCCGGCCATGTCGCGCTCGCCGAACAGGATCTTGCCGCTGGTCGGCTCTTCCATGCCGGCGATCATGTTCATCGTCGTCGATTTGCCGCAGCCGGACGGCCCGAGCAGCGCTATGAACTCGCCGTCGGCGATGGCCAGATCCATCGTCTTCAGCGCGGTGAAGTCGCCAAATTTCTTGACCAGGTTTTGCAGATGGATCGTGCTCATGCCGTCACCTGGCGTACCCGGGCCATGCGTTTCATGGCAAACACCGCGGCGATGGACAGCACGATCAATATGGCCAGCGCGATTGCCGCCACATAGCCCCAGATCAGGTCCTGGGTGGTGAGCTTGTAGATGTAGACGGAGATGGTTTCGGTAGCGACGCCGGGACCGCCGCCGGTCATGATGTAGAGCGTGTCGAAGATCTTGAAGTTCTCGATCACCCTGATCGCCAGCGCGATGATGATGATTGTCTTCATCTTCGGCAGCACGATGGTGACGAATCGCTGCCAGGGGTTGGCGCCGAGCAGCGTCGCCGCCTTGATCTGGTCCTCAGGCACGCCGACCAGGCCGGCAAGCAGGATCAGGAACATCAGCGGCGTCCACTGCCAGATGTCGGCGACCATGACGGCGATGAGTGCCAGCGTCGGGTCCGACAGCCAGGCGATGGTGACGGGAAAGCCTGAGATCCCCGACAGGATGTCGTTGACCGGGCCGCCTGATTGAAACAGCATGAAGAACATGTAGCCGGCCACCGCCGGCACCACCATCATCGGCATCAAGAGGATCGAGTAGAAGATCCGTTTGCCCGGAAACTCGTCGGCAAACAGCGTCGCGAGCGCCAGCCCGAGCAGGAACTCCGTCGGCACGCAGACGATCATGACGATGGCTGTGCGCTTCAGCGCGCTCCAGAAGCGTGCGTCGACCGCAAGGTCGGTGTAGTTGGCGAAATTGTTCCACATCGACCAGGCATTCCACCAGCCGGTGCCCGACAGCGGCGACCAGTCGGTGAGGCTGATATAGAGCTGCATCAGGAGCGGGAAGACAGCGATAAACAGCACCAGGATCTGCGCCGGCAGGGTCAGCCGGAAGCCGAGCCGTGCGCCCTCGTCCGGCAACACCGACGCCGCTTTGGAGCCTTGCATGTCGCCCTCCGAAATCGTCGCTGCCACCGCGCTCATTGCTTGAGCGCCCCGAAGGTCAGCCCGCGCACCAGATGGCGCTGGATGGCGATGCCCATGATCACCGGCGGCACCGCGGCAATCAGGCCGAGAGCAGCCTTGGCGCCGTAGAGCTGTCCGGTCATCGAGGAGGACAGCGAGGCCATGTAGACAGGGACTGTCACCCATTCCCGCGTCGTCAGAAGCAGCGCAATCAGATAGTCCGACCAGTTGAGGATGAAGACGAACAGCGCCGCACTTGCCAGCGGCGCGCGCATCATCGGCAGCGTGATGCGGGTGATGACGCGCCACCGCGAACAGCCTTCGACAAGTGCCGCCTCCTCGATCTCGCGCGGCATGTCGTCGAAGAAGGTCTTCATCAGCCAGAAGGCGAAAGGCAGCGTGACGATGCCATAGATCAGCGACAGCCCCCACCAGCTGTCGGTGAAGTTGAGGAAAGCCCACATAATCATCACCGGGGTCATGACCGCCATCGGCGGAAACAGGCGAAGCTGGATCAGCGCCAGCGGCAGGTTCTGGCCCGAGCCGAAGCGCGACAGCCCGTAGGCCGCCGCGGTGCCCGCCGACATGGCGATTGCCGTGCCGAACGTGGCCGACAGCAGCGACGACAGGATCGGCTTCAAAGCTGTGCGGTCGAGCGCGACGATCAGATTGTTGGTCGATTCCCCGAAGACGAAGCGGAAATTGCTGAGTGTCGGGTTCTTCGGCCACCAGGTCAGGTCAGCGCCGGTCGCCGACCATTCGGCGATCGGCTTGAACGCCATCGACACCATCCACAGGATCGGCACCAGCGTCACCGCCATCGCCGCAAGGATCGCGGCATAGCGGAATATCTCGAAAGGAACTGAACGCTTCATCTTGCGGCTTTGCTGGGTCCTTCGTTGGCGAGGGGAAGAGCGGCCGCTCCTCCCCTCCTTGGTAAGATCCTGCGAGGATCAGGCGATCGGATCGAGGACGGTCGGCCAGGCCTCCTTGTTGGTCTTGATGGCTTCGAGAAGCTTCTCCTCGCCGGTCCGGCGGGCAATCTTCTTCCACTCGGCCTCGGTGTCGGCCATCGCCTGCTCGGCTGTCTTGGCCTTGGTCAACGCGGCGACGAGATTCTCGTCCAGCGCGTTGTGGAAGGCGGTGGCGCCGGGATAGTTGATGGTGGGCACGGTGCGGGCGACCGTCTCGCGCACCACGTCCATGTGGTAGGCGTGATAGGTCTGGCGAACCAGCGGATCGGAGAAATCCGACAGCCGGAACGGATCGAAATAGCCGCCCGGATTGGCGGTCATCCAGGCGTAGATGCGGCTTGAACCCAGCCACTGCAGGAACAGGTAGCAGGCTTCCGGGTTCTTGGCTTGCGAGGAAACCGACGCCGACAGGTTAAGCCACAGCACCGAACGGCTGACCAGTTTTCCGTCGATCTCGCGGCCGGGCGGCAGCATGGAGCCGATCTTTCCAGTGACAGCTGAATCCTTGTTGCCGGCATTGTCGAGGAATTTCGGCAGGTTGGAGAAGGCACAGGTCATGGCCGCACCGCCCTTGGCGAAATTGCCGTACTGCTCCGGCCAACCCCAGGAGATCGCATCCGGTGAATGATGCGAGAGCGACGCAATGTACTCGCTGGTCGCTGCGATACCTTGCTCCGAATTGATCAGCGGCTTGCCGGCATCGTCGAACAAGAACTGATTGGGCGAAGCCATTGAGACATAACGCTGATACCAGTTGGTATAGCCCCAGCCCTGGTTGCGCAGATCGGTCGAGCCGAACAGGCCCTTGTCCGGGCGCTGGAAGAAGGCTGCGATCTCGTCATGCTGCTTCCACGTCTTCGGCGCCGCCAGTTCATACCCGTATTTGTCGGAGAAGGCCTTCTTCTCGGCTGCGTCGCCGAACAGATCGGTGCGGTAGACCCAGGTCTGGAAATCGCCATCCAGCGACACGCCGTAGGTCGAGCCGCGATACTGGTTGAGCAGCGACACGCCCTTGGCGCCGTTGACGTAGCCACGCTCGGGATCGTCCCATTCCGGCTTATATTGTGCAACGAAGTCGTCGAGCTTGAGGATGCCGCCGGTTTCGGCGAGGTCGCCAAGACGGTTCCATTCGACCGCGTAGATGTCGTAGGCTCCACCCTTGGTGGAGATGTCCTGCATCGTCTTGGTGAATTCCTGGCCGTTGGGCACACCGACGATCTCGAGCGGAATACCGGTTTCCTTCTCCCATAGATCCTTGATCGACGGCGCGCCCGCCGGAAACGGCTGCGTCAGCTGGCCAATCGAACCGTCGGACAGGCCGAGCACGATCTTCGTCGGCGCCTTGCCGGCGCCCTTCATCGCCTTGGCTGCCTCGATGGCGCGGCCCTCGGGTGTGTCGGCGCCATACTGATAGCGCTCCGAGCCGTCGAAGCCGGTCGGGCCACCGATCATGCCGGGCGCCAGGGCATCGGCCGCATAGGCACGGCTTGGGCGAATGAATTTCGGCGCGATACCTGCGGCGGCAACAAGCACTGCCGCCTTTCCACCGGACGCCAGCAAACGGCGCCGCGACACGCGGATCAAATTCGACATTGGAAATCCTCCCTCAGGGCCTTGTTCCTCCACGGCCCTTATGATGGATATTGACGGCATTGCACCAAGGCTGTCAACATCATAAATAGTCAAGACACATCATAATATCTCAAGGGAGGGGAAAATGGCGTTTATCAAGGCTCTCGCACCGAAGCCGGTGCTTGAATTTGAGGGAACCAGGCCTGCCCACCTCGCCGCTTTGGTCCGCTTCGGAATTTGGTCTAGCGCAGCGACTTGCGGATCGGCCAAGGCCGGTTACATCATTTCCCATCAGAATCGGGAGCGGCGATGAGGCCGCTCTCCGACATCGGATCTATGGAAATGCGTAATCTCGATGCATTTTTGGCACATTTGGAATGAGGTGATCGACAGTGCGGTCCACCCTGACAGACATAGCCCGGGAAGCCGGCGTTTCCGCCGCCACGGTCGACCGTGTGCTCAACAACCGCGCCGGGGTCAGGGCGCGCACTCGCGAGGTCGTGCTCGAAACGGCACAGCGGCTTGGCTATATCGCTGAAAATTCAAACAATCCGAGCTCGCTCAACGCGCTGCGCGGTGAGGTCATACGGCTCGATTTCGCCCTGCCCGCCGGCACCAATTCCTTCATCAAGATGCTGCACCGCCAGATCGAGGCGCAGGCGCAGTCGCGGCCTGACCTCGACGTCCGCGTCGCCACTATCGAAGGCTTCAATCCGGATCGGCTCGCCCGTCTGCTGCAGGAACTGCACGGGCAGACGCAAGGCGTTGGTGTGATCGCGCTCGACCATCCGACGGTGCGCGAGGCGATCCGCTCGCTTTCGGCCAGCGGCGTCAAGGTGGTCACCCTCGCTTCCGACATCCTGCATGTGCCGAGGGTTGCCTATATCGGCATCGACAACCGCGCCGCCGGCCGGCTCGCCGGCTACCTGCTCAACCGCTTCATGGGCGCAGGGCGTCCGGGCAAGGTCGCGCTGTTCGCCGGTTCGCTCTCCTACCGCGGCCACGAAGAGCGCGAGATGGGCTTCCGCCACATACTGACGGAAGAATCGCCCAATCTGCAGATCGTCGAGATGCGCGAAATGCTCGACGATCGGGAAAAAGCCTACTCTGAGGCCTCCGCCCTGCTGGACCGGCACCCGGACCTAGCCGCCATCTACAATGTCGGCGCTGGCAACACCGGCATCGCCCGCGCGCTGAAGGAACGCGGGCGCGCGCTGTCGACGGTCTTTCTCGGCCATGAGGTGACGGAAGGCACCAAGGAGCTTCTGCTCGACGGCACGCTCGACGCGGTCATCGACCAGAACCCGCGCGTCGAGGCCCGCGAGGCGCTCAACACCTTGACCCACGCGGTCAAGGGCTTGCCCTACGAACTGCACCAGCCGAGGCTGCAAGTGATCTTCAGGGAAAGCATCCCGGAGATCTGAACCCAGGTGAATGGCCGGGGTTTCGTGAATCGTGCCGGCGCGCTTATCGACGCCAAGGTCGTCAGCGTCGTCTATTCTGGCCAGCCGCTGAACAACAGGATGTTGGAAGACCAGCTCACCGTTGGCGCGCAATATCTCAGCGTTGGCAAGATCACGCGCACCAACCGCAGCAAACCGGACGAACCGGCGCTCGTCGATGACGGCTTCGATCTGGTCAACGTCTTTGCCACTGGCGCACCAACGGCCACGCCAAACTCGATTTCAGCGTCGACCTGGCGGCGGGGCGCGGCAGGACTGATGGCCGGCTAGACTAGAGCTTGCTCACCATCGCTTGCGCATCTTCGCCCAGATCGATAGCGATCCGGTCGCCGGAGGCAATGCCTGATATGTCGCAGACGACCAGCGGCATGCTGATTTCGTAGAGGAATTCGGCAACGATGGCGCCGACGGCAAGGATCGGGTCCGGCCGCTCCAGGATAATACCGGCCGGCGCCGTTCCTCTGAGGATCGCTTCGGCCAGAACCGAAGACGAGGACGACGACCCCCGCCCGCTCGGCATCACCAGGATCCTGCCGGCGATATTGCCGCCCAGGTCCGGATGCGAATGGTCGATGATGTCGCCCGTTTCGACGTCGATCCCGCCCCAGAAGCTGAGCGCCTGCGAAAGCACCAGCGCCGGGCCTTGTGCGGAGCCGGCAAGGTGGAATGTACCGGTTCTGGCCGGCGCCTTCATGGCGCGCCTCGCACGACGCGGCCGGCCGCGGCCGAGCGGACGCAGTCTTCCATGTCGCCGAAGGCCACCGAGACACCGATGTTGCCAGGTGCGTAATGCGCCCATTTGCCCGAATTGGTCATCACCACGCCGTCGAGACGCTCGAGGATCGACGTGACATAGGTGCAGGTGTCGGTGACCGGGACAAGGCCGAAGGCTTCCATGCCGGCCAGTGCGCCTTCGTCCTGCAGTCGTGTCAGCGTGGCACGCCCTGTGTTGACATAGATCGGGACGCCCCTGCCCGGCGCAACTTCGCGCAGCAGCGGCAACAGGCGCATCCACTCTTCATGGGAGAAATGCGGCGTGCCTAACGACACGGCTGCAAGCTGCACGCCGTCGGGGACGCTCGACAGCCTGGCCAGCGCATGGCGGATATCAGCGCGAGAGATCCGGATTTTTTCCTCCGGCGCCAGGCCGTGCAACGCCTCATCCAGCGTCGTCGCCTCCGGCGTAATGCCGACCGCATGAAACAGCGCCACAGCGCCCGTCGTTGCCGCCGCCGCCCCCAGCGCCTTCAGTTGGTCCTCGTCGCGCGGCTGCGGCAGGCCTGATATGACAGGAATGCGGTCGCCGCTCTTTTGCCCGACAAGTAGTCCGACACCCACGAACAGGGCGTCGCTGGGCTCGAGGCCGCCAGTCAGCTCGAACAGGATCTGGCCTCGTCGATTTTCACTCAGATGCAGCCCCCAGGCCGGCGCGCGTCCGGTCATTGCGCAGCATAAATCGATGAAATCGCCATAGCGGTTGGTTCGCGCCCCGATCACCGAATTGGCAAAGACGATGGCGTTGGACTCACCCCAGGCTATCTGCTCGCCGAACCTTGGCCGGAACCGAGTCTGATAGGGTGCGCAGGTGAAGGTCGCCTGGCAGCCGAGGTCCAGATGCGCCATCATCAGGCGTCGCGCCGGCGCTTCTGGCGACATCGGCATCTTCACCAATCCGGGATGGATGAGGTCGAACGAACCGACATTCAGCGTCGTCGGCACCCGAACGCGGCCGCCGCCCTCGATCAGCCTTTCGACGAAATCGAGGCTGGCCTGGCCGTGATAGAGGCAGCCGTCGATATGGGCACCGGCAACATCCAACAACTTGCGCGCGCCGACCGCCTTCGCGAAGGCGACCAGGATCTTCATGGCGGCAGCCGCTGCCGAGCCTTGCTCGCCATGCAGCATCGACTGGTCGCCGGCCGTCAATTCCAGCGTCATCGGCAAATTCCCGAGCCCGCACTATGCCGATCAAGCACTCCCTGATTGCGGAGCGTCTGGCAAGACAGAGCTTCGGATCTCTTCTATTTCGCGGCGATCAGCAGACCAGACGTTCACAGATCATCGCAAAGCGAGAGAGACGCGAAGCACGGTCGGAGAGCGGGCGATCCGCGCGGAAACGGCGCTATTCCTTCTGGGACGGTCCGTCGGCCGTGCTGCGGTCACCATCTGCAGAATGCGGCAGGATGCCGAAATCGCGCGACTTGGTCCCATGCGCCGCCGTCAGGAAACCATCGGCTGTGAGACCTCGCCTCAAAAGCTCACGTACCGCGGCCGACCGGCTCGGCATGTGCTTTTCGAAGCGCCAGTTCTCCAACGCCGCCAGTTCATCGACAGTCAGCATGATCTGCAATCGTTCCGGGCGTTCCAGTTCGGACATCTCGGCCTCCAGTCATACCAGCCTAAACGCAGATGAGTTAGTATGTCCCTGATTTTGTGTAGAATTAGGTACGTGAGCAGAGTACGTCAAGACCTTCAGATGTGTGACTCATGCAGAAGTCCGATGAAGCGGATCAAGCATCAAATGGACAATCAACAAAATACGCTAACTATTTGACACGAAGCGATTTTTCAAGGGTCTTCGCTTGCCAATCACGAGCCCTGGGCGCATGGTAGAACACGAGGGACAAACCGCTCCTGAAAGGAAGGTTTTCCATGCGCTACGGATTTTCGGTTCGCCTGCACGAAGACGTCGGTTCCCGAGTTCGAGCTACATTGCGGTCCGGGATTGCCATCAATCTGACTGCTGTCGCCGAAGCCGTGCGACTGCAAAACCTCGCCGAGAATATTGCGCGCGAAGACATCGAATGGCTCGTCATGCAGGCAGCCCAGCTCCAAGGCGCAGCTATCGAGTTCGACGGCTTCGCGGAAGCCGATCTGGCGGAGTTTGCGTGCACTCAGCTGATGCAAAGCAGCCCCGCATTGGGCTGGGACGCCCTGGAAGGCGGGGTGGCCGTTTCGCCGGATCTTGGCCGTCAAACACATTGAAGCGCGTGCTCTTGTGAGCCCAGCCATGCTGCCGCCACGTGCTCGGCAAAAAAGCCCGCCGCAATGGCGGGCTTTGGACCGCTGGAGGTCTGGTGGACGAAGGCCTCTCGGCCCGGTCCGACATTTCATTCCGATGTATTCGCCTTAGCGGCGCGCGATAAGCAGGCACAATTGGCGCAGATCGCTATCGTAAGTGCCTTCGCTACTCAGCACGTCGACGCAGCGCTTCTTCATCCTGACCAACTTGTCGCTCGACATGTCGGCGACGACCTGGGGTAAGCTGGGATTGCTGGGATTGGACGGGCTGCCCGGGTTGGACGGATTGCTCGGATGGTACCACCGATCCCGACACCGGCGCCGGCATTGATGCCGCTGCCGACCCTGACCCCCGCGCCAGCCCCAACGCCGCTGCCGATACCTACCCCCGCGCCGGCGGCAATGCCGCTCGAACCGCCAACCGTTGCGCCGGCACCAGCGTTGATGCCGCTTCTGCCCCCAACCGACGCGCCGACGCCTGCGGCGATGTCCCTGGAACCGCCAACCGTAGCACCGGCACCGGTGTTAATGCCGCTGCCGCCCACCAAGGCACCGAAGCCTGCCTTGATGCCGCCGCTGCCGCCAACCGTTGCGCCGGCACCGGCGTTGATGCCGCCGCGACCGCCAACCGTCGCGCCGAGGCCGGCATTAATGCCGCCGTTGCCGCCGATGGATGTTCCAACACCAACGGCAATTCCGTTCGCGGCATTCACGGGCATCGAGAGCATGAAAAGCGCTACGCTGCCTGCCACTGCACCGGTGATTGTTTTGATGTTGATGGTCATAACATTCTTCCTGCTGTAGTTTCGCTGAGCAACCCGCGAACTCGCCGGTTGCATTACGCCCTAAGTGCAAGGAAGAAGATCGGTTTCTTTGCCGATCAACTTGCTGGTCCCATGGTGTATTTTCAAAGAACAGCCGCGTGAAATTTGTATTGAAATTTTCCGAAAGTTTGAAGCGATGCGAGAGTCAGCTGGTGGGCGCCGCAACAGACGAACGTCGCAACGGGTCGGCGGCCGAAAAGGCGAATTCCTAATCTGCAAACCACAACATCAAACCGACCCCTCGGCAATGGAACAATGGGCCGAGAAGATCCGCGCTGCGCGGGTTTGCTTCACCGTGCTGCGTCATTTTTGACCGGTCTGGACTGTCTCTGCTGCCGACCGCGGACGAAAGTACAGAGCGCCGAACCGCGAGATCCAGCGTTGGAATCAAATCCGCGCGAGTTCACGCTTTGCGTGGTCGCGCCTTGGGTTTGGTTCCGTCCTTGGCGGCCGGCGCCGGCTTAGGCTGACGTGCTTTCGACTTCGGCCGGCTGGCGGTCTCTTTCGTGGCGATTTCTGCGTCGATTTCGGCGGTAGCCTGATCCCAATGCTGCTGATGCGCCCCGTCGGGCCTGCCTGCCTGTTCCCAGATCGCGTGTGCACGCTGGCGAATCCGTTCCTGTCTGTCCCTCACCGTTGCCTCCGTCGGTTTATGCGTAAGCAACTTTGTTCTAGCTGAAATTTCGACCGGCGTCTTGAGCCCCCAGGCAACACCGTCATTGAACCTCTCTGTCACACAGGACGGCGACGCCGAGGAGCGCCGCCTTCTTGATGATCAGCCCTTCAAGGTCGGCGTCCGAGCGCTCGGTTCCGGTGCGTTCGCGCAACAGTGCAATCGCCGCCTTCATCGACAGCAGCCCATCGCCTCGTTCAGCAAGCAGTTTGTCGACGGCGGCGGCCACGTTAGCCCGCTCGACATGCGGCAGCATGGGAATGGCTCCTTTCCTTGTTTCGCGACGACAGCGGCTCCATCCCGATCGCTCGGGATGGAGCTCTTATTCGATAATTTAGACCGTGACCTTTCCAAATCCGGTTCGCGGTTTGGGAGCGCCGATCACTCGATGACGTGCACGATCTTGCGGGTGCCTGGGTCGACGAGCACGGTGCGATTGCCGACGACGACGTATCTGTACTTCACGTCGGGAACATCGATCGGTTGCAGCTCGACCGTATCTGGCACCGTGGAACCGATATTGAGCTCCACGCCCAGAAGATTGATCGACGCCAACGGGTGCTTATGGACGTATTCGCGGATGACCGTCTGCTGTTCGGGCGTGACAATCACCTGGTCCGCGGTGGCCACGCCGACGCCGGCGAGCAACACCAATCCCGCCGCAGCAGGAACAAGGTGGATTTTCATCGTCTACTCCTGTTGTTACGGGCCTCGCCCTTAAAGTTGCGACGCGGCATTCCGGTCAAAGCGGCGAACCCTCTAGGCAAACGCCCACGCCACCTTGTTGTTCCGTAAGTGGCGGCTAATCGAATGGTGGTGAAGTGCCCGCGCGGTGCGGCGAATGAACTGCGAATGAGCTACGGTGGCCCGCGTCGCAGGACGCGGGCCGATCGGTTTCCCGATCAGCAGCGACACCGGAGGGGGTGATATCGGCTGCGTCTGAAACAACGTTTAGGACAAGCTAATGTTCCTGAGCGAGGGCAACAAACCTGCCGGTACAGCGCGGCGTTACCGCCATGGGCAAGCCCCTGTGGCAGCAAATGAAGCGGCTACTGCTTGGGCGGCTGTGGCGGCACCTCGCCGGGCTTGAGCACCGGGGTCTTGCCCTCATTCGGCGGTGGCGTCGCCATGCCCTGATCGCCCGTTGGCGGCGGCTTCAGGACCCCACCGCATGGCTCGAGCGTGTCGGACAAATTGCTGCCGGCCGGCTTCTGCTGCTGGTTCTTCTGATCCTGCGGCTCGACCTTGCAGCGGTTGGATTGCGCCTGTTCGCCCGGCTGCGCGGCCGCCGGCGCCGCCAGCACCATCGCACCTAGCATATACGGCAAGAAAATGAGCGGTCTCATGTCGAGCTCCTTTCGCGCCAGTATCTTCTGAATGTGAAGGCGGGCAGGCGCGATTGGTTCCGTCGTGCGGCAATGCGCCCGGACCGCAGCGGCCCGGAACCGGCTGCCAGACTTATGAGTTCAACCACTGAGCCAGTTCAGGGCCGCCGACATTATGGAGAATCAGCGATGGAACCGCGCAGGAAAGAACGAACCGACGACGAGACCGAGAGCCCGACCATCCAGCAGCAGGACTGGGATGCCATCCGGAGCGGGAGAATCCTCCCTGACGGCGTGCCGCAAAACGGCGACATCCGTTACGACGTCGAGAAAGACGGCGAACTGCCGGAGGAGGACGACGACAACGCCTACCAGGACAGCGACGAGGCCTTGCCGGACGATACGGAGGAACGCGTTATTTCACGCGATCTCGCACGCGAAGGTGGTCCTTTCGAGAAGGAATGAGCCGCCGCCTGCTTTCAATTCGGGAGGTCGAAGACCGGCTCCTGGCAGCGATAGACCAGACATTGACCGTCACGCGTCTTGATATAAGCGGCGCGCGGCACTTGCGGCCAGTCGCATTCATTGCCGAATTGGCGGACGTAACGGTCGTAGGTGTTCTGGCCGGTGGTCAGCACCACCGAGCGATGCCTCTGGATCAGAAGCTGCGTCTGTTCGCATGTCATCGCGCGGCTGTCCGGCCGGGCGTCGGCCGTCGCGGCAAACAGAAGCGCCCCGGCTGTAAGGACTGCCGCTTGTGTCAGGACTCTGCCAAGCATGACACCATCTCCCGTGAAGCCTAACGCGCATCTTGGTTTCGCAAGCGCCGGATCGAGCCGCCCTCGCAAAGAAAAGATCGTACAGATTGCCAGGAAAAATGCAAAAGCCCGCCGCACCTTTCGGCGCGGCGGGCTTCAACTGACGTCACTCTTAGTCAGGCTTGGGCGGCTTACTCCTCCTTCACCGGCCCGAACCGGCGCACGATCATTTCGAAGACGATATCCGAGATCCACATCGCCGATACGCCAATCAGAAAGGCCGCGGCCAGCGTCGTGGTGTCGTCGTCGGGAGAAGGAATGGGCAGGCCGGCGGCGCGGAAATAATGCACGACCGGCAGCGTCAGATAGGCCGCCGCCAGCGCGCCGCAGATCGGCGAGGCCACCATTTCGCGGACCTTGTAGCGGTGACGTGACAAGGCCCGCAAAATGCCGCCGGACAGGCCGGCGACCAATACCGGCGCCTTGATGCCCAGAACGTCGAGCAGCTCATGCATCATGGCGTCCACCCGCACCATCTGGCGCCCTGCCCGTTGAAGGCGTTCATCTCGTCGAGCTCGGGCCGGGTCATGGCGGCGACGACCGGGGCGGATGGCCGGCGTGGCTGACTTTGGTCGCACCAGACTTGCCGCGGATTGCCGGCCGGCGCGGTTGTCGTGCAGCCGGCCAGCACCAGGCAGAAGATCAGCGCCTTGCCCATTTCTCAGCCTCCGCTCTTGCTGCCGCATCGGTCATGCCGGCGGCCTTCCGCCATTCGGCGGAAGCCTCGCGGTTCATTTCGAGGCGGTCCCCGGCGGCCGCGATTTTTGCCTCGGCCTGTTTGACCGCCTCCTTCTTCGCCCGGTTGATGCCGCCTGCAATGTAAAGGCCGATGCCGCCGGCCACAGCAGCGAATACCGTCATGACGACCTTGTTGCCGATGATGGCGCTGAGAATGGCGAGGAGCGCGGTCATCACAAATCCTCGGCGCGGCGGCGGCGCAGGAACTCGGTCAAGACGCCGTTGATCACAAGAAACCAGGGGAACCATTCCCCTGGGATGACCGGCGAAAGAACCTGAGGGTCGACATAGGTGACGATGCTCGCGATGATGCCGATAGCCGCCTGAAGCCGCGCCCAGAATATTGTTTCGCTGTCGCGGAAGAAGCTCTTGATCCGGGTCCACATGTCATTTCCTTCCGAATAGTTTGAGGATTGCTGATAATTTGAGGATGGTGGCGATCAGCGCTGCCCAGAAGCCGGGCTTGGCGGCAGGCACAGGAGGCCCAGGAGGCGCGTGCGTGGCGGCCGCTTGTGGAACGGGAATTGGGCTCGCTGGCTCTGGCGGAGCTGCAGGGACGACCGCCGACGACACCGGGCCGGCAGACAGCCAAGGCGTGTCCTTGATGCGCGACCATTTGCGATAAGCCTCGGCAAGCCTGGTATCGTAGGCGTTCTTGCGATAGCCGGCGCCGTTGTAGCCCTTGGCGAAGCCCGCCCAGTCATGATTGCGCAGATTGTCGTCGAGCTTGTTCGTCTTGATGAAGTTGATCGCGGCCTCAAGCTGGGCTTCCTCGTCGGCCATCATGGCTTCCACCATGGCCTGCACTGTCGCAAACCCGGCGGCGGCGTGGTTTTCGCCGAGAACCTGGCCAAGACCCCATGACGCGGATTTGAGCGCCGCGGTTTCGTCGATCGCACAAGCTGCCTTGAGCCGTGGGTAGCCACCCCTGGGATAGGGCTTCTCGCCCCACTTCGGATAGGCGAGGCCAGCGGCTACCGCTCTTGCCCGCTTGGCACCCGACAGGTTGCGATAGAAGACGTGCGGCTCGAACAGGATGACCGGCCGGCCAAAGGCGTCGAAGCCGTGCCCGCTCGTTTCAACATCGAGGAACGCGTGCATCTCGTCCTCGCCCACGCCGATCCGGGCGCCGAGTTTCGGCAAGTCTATATCATCGAGGCGCCTGGCGGCGCCCTTGAACAAAAGGTCCATAGGTTTCCTTTCCGCCCTCGCGGGCAGGGTTTTGAGGTTAAACAGCACGTGCGTGGCGGCAGAGCAGAATTGGGCGGCAGCGCGCGCCGATGTGGCAAGCAGGTTGATGTTTTCGACCCGCCATGTGAAATGGCCGCGGGATGGTGCACATGTCTGATGATGAACAAACCGCTGCGGCACGCTGGACGGTGAAGTCCGAACTCCGCGCCGTCGGTCGCGACAAGCCGCTGCTGCTGGTGCTGGCGGCGATCCTCTGCCTCTATTGTGCGTTTATCGCCGGACCGATCGTCTATGCGGTGCTGGCCATCAACGGCATTGCGGATTTCTTCAAATGAAGCCAGTTCCGGCGATCTCGCTCCGGCCCGGTTCCTGCGTCCACCGCCCGAAATTGCTCGACCTGGATGAAATTGCTTAGCCGGGATGAAACTGTTCCCGTCTATCGTTCGTACCTGTAGCGGGTACGGGAGGACACGTGACGATAAGAATCAGGCTTCCAGGCGGGACCTTGAAGATCAAGAAAAGGGACGAGCTGCGGCGGCGCGAGCAGAAGCGCGAGGTGCCGGTTTGGCAGGTCGGCAATTATTTCGTGATCTGGTGGCCGAGCGGCATGTCCGATCGCCCATCGTCACCCAACAAGTCCTCGCCCAGGAAATAGCCCGGGCACCCGACGATCCTGACCCGGCACTGATGCCTCGGTGCCGGATCAGGAACCGCCGTGCGCGCCAAACTTCCGAGACCGCTCGACAAATCCCAGAAAAAGTCAGCGGACAGGCGTTGACTCTTCCGCCACGGAAGGTTTTGATGCTGCATTGCACAATCAGGCGGGGGCCGATGGCAGTACGTATCAGAATGCCAGGCGGCACGCTGAAGGTGAAAGTGTACCGCGAATTGCGCGATCGCGAGCGCACCCGCCGCATACCTGTCGTCAAAATCGGCCGGGTTTATTTCACCTGGTGGTCGAACCGACAGCGACTCATTGACGACCAGTCGCCACGGTGAACGTCCCAATTCTTCCGACCTGGCATGCGCCTGGGAGCCCGCTCAGCCTCCGCAGGCGAGCTCGCAAAATAAGTTGATGAGGCTGCTGTTGACTCTTCCGTAAGGGAAGGTCTCTATTTACCGCATTGCACGAAAATTGCTGCGTTGCACAACGGGAGTTGGACCGATGGCAGTGCGTATCAGGTTGCCGGGCGGCACTCTGAAGCTGAAGACCTATCGTGAGTTGCGAGCCCGCGAACGCGACCGCCGCGTGCCTGTGATGAAGATGGGTTCGCTTTATTTTATCTGGTGGTCGAAAAGCCTGGACCCTCACCAGAAGCCGCAGGACAGCAGACGGTAGCGGCTCCGCCGGCGACGGGTCCGCGTCACCGATAACCCCGACAATTCCGAAATACAACTCCAGCTGTAGGAATTTTTGGTCGGCCGGGTGTGCCATTGTTGGTGCGCACAGCATCCCGAGCGGCCCTCGCAGAGCAATTCTTCCGACGTCTTTTCGGCGATTTTCAAACGGCGTCCAGACTGGCGGGCGCGGGTGTTTGCAAGCTTGCAAACCGCCGCCGCTTGTCGCAAATAATTGGCCGCGGGCGGGCGATCAGGAGTCATTCATTGATGAATGTCCAATCGCGCATGCATGCTTTCCTTCGCTCAAGTCCGCTCCGATATTATTTTCACCTCGCAAAGGCTCGCCTTGCCGGGTCTCCGCAATCAGATGAAAGTGTGATCCTGTCGCAGATTGTTGGCCAAAGCCCGAAAACGTTCTTGGAATTTGGCTTCCATCCGACGGAATACAACTGCATTGGGCTTAGTGAATTCAGGGGTCTGCTCGTCGACGGCGACGCAACGACCGTGCGGTTAGCGCGCTCGCTGCTTCCAAAGCGGATTGAAGTGCGCCAGAGCTTCATTGATCTCAACAACATCGAAAGTCTCGCCACGCATTTTCCGCAACTTGGAGTCCTTTCCGTCGATGTCGATGGAAACGACTACTGGTTTCTGCAAGCCTTGCTGCCAGTGCGGCCGGCCGTCATTGTGGCGGAGTACAACGCCAGTTTTGGTCTCAATCCTATCACAGTGCCGTATGATCACGCTTTCGATCGCACCGCCAAGCACGACAGTGGCTGGTATCACGGTGCATCGATCACCGCCCTGGCCAATCTCTGCAAGAAGTACGGCTACAAGCTCGTTGCCGTCTCGTCCGCCGGGGGGAACGCGTTCTTCTTACCTAACGGTTCGGACATGCCGGGATTGGAGCCGGCTCAGTCCTATCGAGAGAGCACCCTGCGCAACCGCTGGTCTGGAACTACCGCTAAGGATCAATGGGAGCGTATCAAGCATATGCCTTTTGTCGAAGCGACCTGAAACGGAGACGAGAAATGTATGCTGGATAACCGCATCGACATGTAGCCATATACGATGGCACGACGCTCATTGATGAGCGGCAGCCAAAGGCATCACTTCACTAGGTCTTCTGGCCGCACCAACGAATCGGCCGGGACGTCGTGTCGAACAATCGATCCGGCCGAGATAATCGCCCGATCGCCGATGGTGACACCCTTCATGACCATGGCGCTATTGCCGATCCAGACGTCATCTCCAATAGTGATCGGCGCCGAACGAATGCCCGGGTCGACATGCGGATGGCCCTCACGAAAGATGGCTTGCATCTGAGCAAAACGCTTCTGCGGGTCCATCGGATGCGAATTGGTGTCGTGGATCGCCACGCCCCATGAGACGTGCACTCGTTTGCCGATCTTGATCCCCACCGGGTCCGACGACCAAATCGTCGAGCCTGGACCAAGATAAAACCAGTCATCGATTTTGATCCGACCCTCGTGGGCAAACACCTGCAAATGCCCATCCAAATGGCTGTCCGCGCCGATCGAGACGCGAGACCGGTCGCCGCGGATATTGAAAATTTCCGCCCCGGCGCCAAACTTCGTGCGCGGCCCGATGACGGCATTTTCCCTAGCGGCGCCAGTGGCGATCCATGACCAAAAGCGGCGGCGAAGAGCTAGAACGGTGGAGAAGACGCGCATTCGCGAACATCTGCCACACAGGATCACTCCAGTCTAGGCTCCGAAGAAGCCCCGGCGCGAGAGACGACGAAGTTCCTCTGCATCGAAAGTTCCGTGCCGCAGGCTGCCGGTAGCAGTCGGATGAAGCTCATCGCTCATGTAAAGCAACGAGGTCAGGTAGCCGATGCCGCTCTCGCCTCCTACGTCAATTAACGGTATTGACAGCATATCGGCTACCTCCCGCTCCGCCTTCATGAACTGGACCAGCGTGTTGCCTTGACCGTTTATTCTTCCTATCCGGTGCGTCGCGTGTCCAGGGCCGCCGCTGTAGGTACCAATCATGACGATCTTGGCATTCGGCGCACGCGCTCGGATGGCGGCGCAGGCCGCCCACAGCGAACCATAGTGAGTGGCGTAAGTCGTGTCGCCGAGAGCGCCCAGGGGCGTCTCCTGCGCGCCAAAGGCGTTCGGGCCCGGCTCCAAGATTACCAACTCCGCGTCGACCGGAATGTTGGCGATCGCATTGGACATTCCGTAGCTCGGATAGGCGGTGGTGCTCAGCCCCAAGGCCGAGCCACTGACCGCTAGATTGGTAGGGACCATACCGGTCAGACCGGCGAGGACGGGAACGTAGTAGGCTCCGGCCGAAATGCTAGAGCCGATCAGGGTCAATTTTTTGCCAACCAGGGCGGCAGAGCCGTCGTCATATGGGTCGCCGCCGATGTTGGCCGGATCCGACAATAGGCCAAGATACAGAGCGCCATTGGCGACTGCCGTCACGCCGGCGCTTTTGGTCCAGGCCGAGTTGGAGAGGTTTTCCGAAGACGAGAAGACATTCGGCCCACCATTAATGCTTAGAGCCGACCTTTGGACATAGAATCCAGACACACCATCGCCGACATACGGGTGACCGCCAGCAGACGGGAAAATACGCTGTTGCCAGTTCGTCGCGGCCGTGGCTGTTGCCGTCTTCGTAACCGTGCATTCGTACCAGCCGTTGCCAAGAGCGACGATGCTCGCGCCTGTGCCGGTCGCGGTCCCGGTATCGAGATTGAAGGTGCAGTCGAAGATGACGGCGTTGTTGGAGTAGAGATTGAGACGATTGCGTTCGGCCTTTTTGGCGGTGACTTTCCAGACGATATTGTCGCCATTGACCACGGACCTGCCCTGATAAACGGAAGGATTGCCAGAGCCGACCATTTCGACAAGCTTCGATGCCGTCATTCGGCCTCTGACGGTCACGTCGAGGCCATCGACAAGCGGAGGCAGGGAGATCAGCACCGGTTCATAAGGGCTGACCGTGGTGGTAACCGTCACGTTCTGCTTCGTGAAGGCTGCGTTGGCGGGGTCGCTGCTCGGGAACAGGTTAGCCGGCAGGCCCTGCTTGCGGAGCACGACACTGCGAATGTACATACCGCTGGTTCCATCGCCGGTGAACGGAAAAACGCCAGCAGCCGACATACGTGCCTGCACATTGTTCGTAATATTTGCCGCAACCAGGACGACAGCCTTGCACTCGTACCAGCCGGAGCCAATATCTGTGATGGCAGCGCTGACGAGGTTCGCGCCTGAACTGCTTGAGACGATACCCTCCTCAAGATTGAAGTTGGCTGTATAGGCCGCACCAGCCCCCGCGTGGATAAGCTGCAGAATGCTTCGCTCTCCAGCTTTGGCAATGGCAATGTGCTCGATCGTGTCGCCCGACACAAAAGAGTAGGATCGATATACAGATGGGCTGACTGATCCGGCCGCCTCTGTTAGCCTGGCGGTCGGAACGCTAAGGCCTTCGATCATTGCTAGGCTATCGACGCTCGAAAGGAGAGCAGCCGTTGCCGCCCGGACACCCGTATCAGCCGCTACCGGTCCGGCCCCGACATTGAACAACCCCAAAGAACCAGTCGAAACTTCGGTCCAGAAATACTCGCCGACATCGACATTCCTGCCCAGCACCGCCGCAGCGGCGGCGCCGGCGAGCCCTGCCGACGCCGCAAAGCTGAACGTCGGCGCCACTGTGTAGGAGCCCGGCGCCGTGATCAGTATCTGCGTCAGCGCCCCGCCTGCCACCACGAAGCGGCCGGCAGCGCCCGAACCGGTGCCGCCGGTAAACGCTAGGTCGAACATGCCGTTGGCGCCGCCCGAGCCTGGCGTGATCGCACCGTTGCCGGCGACGCCGAAGCCGATTGCCGCGGCAGTCGTCGGGAAAATACCCTTGCCGTAGAGTGAAGCGTCGCGTGCGGCCTGAGCGCTGATGACGGCCGCCGCGGCCGCGACGGCATCGGAATTGGTCGCAGCCCGGTCGGCAGTGGTTTGGCCGGCATTCGCGGCGGAAGCGGCGGCGCTGGCGGATGCCTGGCCGGCGCTGGCTTCGGCAGCATCCTTCAGCGCCTGGGTTTCATCGCGCAACGCTTCGACCTCATCGACCATCTCCGCGATGTCGGGCGGAACGGATGCGGCGATGGTGATGGCATCGGCGCCGACGGCCGGTTCGTCGGCCGTGAACTCGAACACGCGGTCCGCATTGACCGATCCGATCTGGGTGTGGACCGTCGTGCCCTTCTGCAGGGTGCGCGTAGTGCGGGCATCGGCGGCGCGGAACCATTCGCCTGCGCTCGCCGTGTAGATGCCGTTCTGCGTCGGGTCGGCCTGGTCCTTGACCAGCACGCGGTCTCCGACCTCGGCCGGCACGCCGTCGATCGCCTGCAGGCCATGCAGGAGGATGTCGGCCGTGGTCGCGAGGCGCACGGGTTCGCGTTCGCCGGTCAGGAGACGAACGGCGGCAGTTGCAGGTCGGGACATGAGGGCTTTGCTCCATAAAAAAAGCCCCGCATAAGCGAGGCTGGAAGGGGTTCAGTGCTGTCGGTGGGAAACTTAAGCTACGCGGCCGGACACCGCGCTATCCGGCGCAGCCGGCGATTTTCCGGACAGAGAGCGGCAACGGGCTACAGCAATCCGCCAATCAGCCTTCTTGTGCCGCCCATGGCCGCCAGTCCGCAGGCCATGCCGGCGCAGTCGGCGACCCAGTCGAGGATATCCATATCGCGCGCGATCAGTTGGGCGCCCTGAAGAAGCTCGATCGCCGCGCCGGTTATGGCGAGGAGCAGGACCAGTCTCGTCTTGTGTTCCGGCCAGCCGAGGCTTCCAAGCGCCGCCAGCACCGCGAATGCTGCGGCGTGGTTGAGCTTGTCGTGGTGGAAGGTGAAGCCCAGGTCCAACTCCTGCAGGAAGCGCACCGGCGAAAGCGCGAGCAGGAGAACGCCGGTCAAGGTGAGCAGAAAAACGATCCTTGCCATGGTCGAAAAAGAGTCAGTGCGCAACAGGTCAATCCTTCGTCTGAAATGGGAGGCGATCCAGAAGGCACCACCGACTGGGATCGCTCTGCGGTTATCAGGCCATAAGCCAGCATCGTGACCACAATCAGACCGCTGGCTAGTTGCGGCACGCTCTACCCGGACCGTCCGGCCACAAAACGGATAGCGCATCACAGACCGCGGGGGTCGCACCCCTTCGGACCAGAGGCAAATACCGCTTCTAGCCATGCTTCGAACGGGAGTCCCGAGTGGCGGCTCAGCGGAAAACCCCTGTTTTAGAGAAGGTCTCGGATATTGACAGGTGTTCCCGGTGGCAGGTCTTTCACCTTCGCAATAAGTTGGCCCATTATGTGCCAATAAACTTCCAGGTCCGACAGCTCCTGGTTTTTGATTTCGTCCTTGCCGTTGAGAAACAGCGGTATCTTATAGCCGATGCATTGGTTGTAAGCCGGCTCGGCGCCACCAGCCTCGCCCCAATCAGCGTAAAGATTGGCGGCCAACGCCGCGTCTTCATCCTCTATGGCATCGACCTCGTGGAAGGTGCGGATGTTGGCCGGCACTTGGAGCGCCTCTCCCGTGCCGGGCTCGAACATCACGACACCAGGTTCCCCTTGTTCCAGCCTTTGGCTGTCGACTGCAAGCGCCGTCCCCAGCCAATCATAACCAAAGCAGGTGATCCGGCCGGTGAATTCCGGAAAACCCAGGCAGACACGTGCGTTCCAACGTGCCACGTCCTGCGCCCGGATTATCCTGTACAAACCGTGCTTGAACGAAGCACCGCCGAAGCTGGTCAGCAACTCGGCTAACCCAGGCACTTTCGTATCCAGGGAGAAATTGCCGGTGTCCGCGGGCACCCTGCTATCCACCGGGAAGTTTTGGCGAAATGTCTCGAACATTGCGATCTCCAATTAATCAGCCGATCAATCTGACGGCACCAGCCTACTCTTGCCGAACGTGGAACGGTTTGATCGTAGCGGAAGGGAGACCTCGTTCATCAAACACATCGAAGACTCGCTCCGATAAGACGAGGTTAAAATTCTTGGCGATGCCGAAGTCATCGTGACCCGCTTTCCCGCTCACCTTCAGCCACACGAAAGATGGAAGCTCTACCTCGGGCTGCTGTTCGCGGAAATCTTCGGACGTTATGACTTCAACAGGGGCGAATGCCGCTCCGGTGAAGCCGATTTTTGATAATGCGTGCGCGGCCTCTTCCGTCACGAGAAAACATGGAAAGCTTGTTATAAGAACATCACCGATCCATCCCTCCATCTGGTACACAAGCTTGCTCACGATAGGAGGGTGGACACTGGTATCCATGATAGTGCCGTCACCCAATCCACCGGCCACATCGGGCAGAATGTCATAGTATCTCATCAGTCACCTATTGGTGGATCGAACAAATGTCCATACTTCTTGTCGATTTCAGTAACATAGTCAAGGACCTTCTGGCGGGTAGCGTGAGGGTTGTTCTTGTAGAAATATTCCCACTCGTTCCGAATTACCTTCTGGTGCAAATTTATGTCGAACTCTTTCCGGATTCCGCGAAGATTCTCGATTGAATGCAGCTCTTGCTCTGTAAAAAGCCCGGGATACCTTTTAAAAACTCCCTGCTCGACGCCATGATGCACTATGTAGTCGCTTTTGTTGAGACTAGGATTCGCGTCGAAAAAGGTTTTTCGATAGTCCTTGAATGGAGACCACCCAACCTTCGCCTCGGCATGTTTAACTTTGGACGTATCCCTAGCAAGCATCGCACCTAGTAACGCGGTATCAAAGGCACTATCGGACATTTCACCGGCTCGCGTCTTCCGGCGTGGGCTTGGTGGCGAGACCGAGCGCGCAAGCGCTTGCTGATGTCTAAGGGTTTCGGCATCTACACCATGAACAAGCGCCTCGCCGCCTTCGGCTAGGCCAGTTGGCAGCCTCGAAAATATTGGGAGTTTCTCTACCCATGGCTTGGCAATCTTCGCGGCAGCGCGTTCCAGGGCCACCGCCGCCAACCTATTGCCAGGAATTGCGCCCGCGGCATTGAGCAGTATTTCGTCGTAGTTGCCCTCCAGCGCTGCATTTCCAGCCTTCTCCAGTGCAAATGACGTCCCCAACGGCGTGAAGTCGGCCACCGAGATGCTGTCTTCGCCAAGCCCATCGGAGCCCACGAGTTTTTGCGCGAGAAGACGCCCTAGGCTCCCCCGCTCACTGTCGCCGGCTATCAATTTCCCGAGCCACTCTTGATTCGTCGGGAGGTAGTTGGTGAGTTCCGCGTTTGCTCCCGATCGTCCTGGCTCGACAGTGTTGGCCAAATCGAGCAGCATCATCGGGTCGACTACAGCTGCCCGGAACGACCTGTCCGCGATGCTGTTGTCCGTTTGGGATACGCTGGTCTGAAGCAGGTGGTTCAGCACTGCTTCGCGCGCGACTTGATTCGGTAGTGCGGCGAACACATTGCGCAGCTCTGCGGTCTGGTCTTGCGGCTGGGCCTTGAGTCTGCCGACAATGTCCTCAGCAACGGAATTGGGTAGCGGCTGGGCGGTCTCAAAACCCAACTGTTGCTGGGCGGCGATGGAGCCAATGATCGCCGCCCGATAGTCTCCCGGCTTCGACAGGTTGCTCCAGGCCGCATCAAGGTTCGCGAATGCCTCCCGGACATAGCCGCCCGGATCGGCCTGCCTGGCCTTGAACGTCAGGTCCGCGGCGGTGGCGATAGCGTCATGGCGCGCTTTGTCCACTTCCGGCGTTGAACTATCTGCGGTGGGGTCGGCGTCCTTGACCATGGCCCGCACGGCGTTATTCGACAGGTCGCGCATGCCGTGGAATTGACGATTAACCTCAACGGTCCTGTTGAACGCCTCGAAGCGCCTGGCGCCTTCGGTAGCGCCATACAGAGCGACGAACTGTTCCGGCGTTGGGATCGGGCCGGAATAGGTTCCATTGTCCCTGATGTCGGCCGGCGCATTCTGCTCGGCCAGCATAATGTTTGTGCGTTTTTCGACTTGCCGCATCGCGTCGGCGGCTCGGGCCTGCTGGACCAACCCTGGCCGCTCTTCGGGGGCAATGTCGCCCCCAAAAGCCTGCGCCAACGTTTGGTCCGGCGTAAGCTTGCCTACGCGGTCACGGAGCGAAGCCGGTGCGGCAGTTCCATCCGGCGGAGGCCCACTCACAGCCTCGACGGTATCGTCCTTGGTCCTGCCGTCAGTCGCTCCCGACCCCCCACCTAGCATCTCCGCGGCGCGCTTCGGGTCCTGGGCGATCATCGCCTGGGCAAGCGCCTTGGCCGTGTTGCCGCGCCAAGCGGCCTCGGCGGCTTGCCGGGCCGCCGGGTTGCCCATCTTGCCGATCAGCTCGAGTCCGCTCTGCCTGATCGCCTCGAACGTGCCGCTGTCGTTCGGGTCGCCCTGCGCGATGGCGCTCGTGTAGCCGTCCTCGACCTTGCTCCACTCGGCCTGCTCGTAGTTCTGGCGCCGCGCGTGCTGCTGCGCGGCCATGCGCGCCGAGCCGGCGAGCCGCAACGCCTGCTTTTGCGCCAGGAAATTGGCGCGTTCGCCCTCCGGCACTTTCGCCGCGGTGTCGTCGAAGATCTGGTCGAACAGGCCGGGCTTGACGACGCCGTCGCTGCGCGGGTCGAGCTGGCCATACATGAAGTCGTGCAGGCCGCCGCCGTCGGCCGGCGCGGTCTGCACCGCCACGGCCTCGGCGTGCGCTATGCGTGCGTTCAGCTCGCGGCCGATAATGTCGGCGTCGAACGCATCCTGCTGCTGCTTCTGCTGCCGGAAGCGTTCGGCAATCGCCGACAACTCGTCGCCAAAGCCTTGCATGGCGGCGCCCACCGGCGAGCCGTTGGGATAGGAGGCCACAGTGCCGGTGTCGAGGCGGCGCTGGGCAAGCTGGAGCGGGATGGTGGCCATCAGTAGAGGCCTCCACCCGGCGCTGGCGGGAAGGCGCTTCTGCCGAACGTCACCGTCTTGGCCGGGTCGTAGAGGCCGGAGATGCCCGACACGAGGCTGCCGCCGGCCTTGAAGATCGAGGCGCCCACCGCCTGCCTGCCGGAAAAGCGCGCGATCGCCGCTTGCGTGGCGAGACCGTTCTGGCGCAGCTGCGAGCCGTACTGGATCGCCTTGAGGTCGAGCTGGCCCTGCCTGGCATTGGCCGTCAGCACCTCGGTCGGGGAACCAGAAATGGCGACGCCCGAAGTGCCGGCCTGGGCACGCGCCTGAGCCTGGAGGAGATCCTGCTTGTGGCGCTCCTGGCCCTGCTCGAAGGCCGAGCTTTGGGCGTCGGCCCGCGCCTGCTGTTCATAGGCCTTGGCCTGGTACTCGGCCATTTGCTTCGACTGCTGGCCTTCTGCCAGCGCGCCGCCGACGGAAAGCGCCGTGCCGATAAGAGCTAGTGTGCACATGGTCAGCCTCGTTCGCCGGCGGGAATGAATTTGCTTTTGATGCCGTCGACCGGCGCGCCGATCGCAGGGCGCCGGTCGAGCACGCCGCCCGGGCTGAGGAAGGACAAAAGCAGCCGGTCGGCCTGGATTGCCGGGCGGCTGAGACGCGTGGGTGCTGTGGCCCGCGGGTCGGCCATGGCGGTGCGCCGGATGGTGGTCAGGTTGACCTTCAGGCCGACGGCGCCGTTGGCATCGAAATGGCCGTTGGCGGCGATGATGGCGCGGCTCAAGGCATCGGCCGCGAACAGCTCCTGGCGCAGTTGCTCGATCAGTTCGTGAACGCTCTTCCAGCGCTCACCGAGGGAGGCCGCCTTTGTTCGGATCTCGGCGCCAAGCGCTTCAATATCGACGCGGGCTTCGCTTCGGGCGACGGCGATACGGCGCTTGTCCGCCGCCTCGATGGTCCTCTCGACGAGCGCAATTGCATCGTTGCAGTCGTCTAATGCGGCACGCGCCGCCGCCAGGTCGCCCTCGCCGAAAATCGCGCGATCCTCGGCCTGTTGCAGCTCCTGCTTGCGGGCGATCGCATTGTTAAGGTCGGTGTCGAGCAAGGCGCGGATGGCAGCGAAATCGGCAGCCGTCCGCGCCTTGCCGAGTTGCTCGGCATGGGGGATTTGAGTCACGGTAGGTTCCTTGGTTGGGGAAGCGATGGAGGACAGAGAGGTGATCTCCCCCCTCGAGGGGGAGATGGCCGGTAGGCCAGAGGGGGTCGTCTCGCGTGGAGCGCCGATAGGAGGCCGCGTCAGGACGAACCGCCCCCCTCGGTCGCCCTCGGCGACATCTCCCCTTCGAGAGGAGAGATCAGCAGTTCCTAAGGCTCGGCGTCGAACACCGGCGTCATCGCCCTGATCGTGCAGGGCGTCGGGCTGGTATGGCGAATGCGCACCCGCCCCTGCCCTTCCCAGCTATCGTCGATCGGCACCTCGACATTGCCGGTGAACAATTTCGCCATGCCGTCGGGTGCATTCACGGACGGGATGCGAACCTGCTCCCAGCGGCCGCGGATGAACGACTGGACCTGAAGCCCGGTTGTGTCGGTTTCCAGCAGCGAAAGAATGAGCTTGGCCACCTTCTTGCGCCGGCCGACGATCGATCCGTCGCGGCCGCCGACGTCGAGCTCCAGCGTGTTGGCTTCGGACTGGTAGCCGAGCCCGACCTGCCATTTGGCTGCCGTAGCCCCGCCGGGCAGCGAAACCGCGCCAGCCGCCACCGCAAGGCCCTTGTAGACCTTGCCATCGGCCAGGACGTCGACTGTTTCGCCGTTGAGATGACCAAGCCCTGAGACCGTGCCGACAGCGACGCCGTCATAGGTCAGGCCGCAGTCGACTTCGAATGCATCCCCGATCACGCCATACTCAAACGGCGCGGTCTTTATTTCGATATAGCGCCTGGTCACGCCGCCGATCGTGCGCTTGACGATCAGCCAGAGATCGTCGTTGCCGTCCTGGCCGGGCGTCACCACGGCGCTTTCGACAACAGCCCAGTTCGATCCAGCGAAGCTTCCGGCGATCTGGTGGATATGCATGCCGCGAACGTCTTGCGACGGCTGGTGCGTGTAGCCGCCGAGCTCGCCATCCCCGAGCGGAAACCACAGCAGCGGGTCGGGGTCGGTCTGGAAGGCGAGTTCGACGACGCCTTTCTTCGGAATGTGCTCCGATATCTGACCGACATCGTCGGAAGTGAAGCGGCCGGTGGCGTTTTGCGTCAGCTCGGCGATCGATTTGCGGGAGCGGGTCACATAGAGGAACGACTGCCCGGCATCGACGGGACGCAGCGGGGCACAACCGAAAGTCCGGGACCGGCGGTTCTTGAACGAGGACGGCGTCAGCGCCTCGTCGATGCCCGAGCCCGACAGGGCCCTCACCCCGACAAGCGTTCCGATGATCAGCGCACCGTCCGATTCCGCCACCCACGTAATGTCATTGGCCTGACCGCCACCTGCCTGCACGAATTCCAGCGCGTCGGTGTCTTTCTCACCGGTGGCGAAGTTGTCGAAATCGCCGGTTTGCGAGGCATAGACCGAGAATTTGCGGCTGAACGCCAGACGCTCCTCGTAAAGCGAACCGCTCTGGACATACTTGCCGGGCACGAACGTGCCGAAACGCCAGCGGATGATCGGGCTGAGATCGGGCAGAGCATGCCCGTACAACTGGACCGTGACCACCGTGGCGCTGGTCCGGGCAACGATCTTGACCCAGCGCCAGAAGCCATCCGCGCCAAGCAGACGAATGGCGCGGCCGACATCGCTGGTCTGGAAGCCGATGCCGTCGTTGATGCCGACGATCGAGGATGCCGAAAGATCGAACGGCGTTTGCGACGGCGCGTATTCGTGCAGGGCCAGTTCGGCGATAGCGGTTCCATCGCTGCCGCCACCTGAAAACAGTAGCTGATAATATTCATAGGCAACCGTATTGCTGAAGCCGTCAAAGAAGCGGGTTTCCGACTTGGACCAGCCGGTCTCTCCGTCCCGGCTGTCGAGCGTCGTCCAGTCGGTGCCGTTGTGCGAGGCCTGGAACTGCCACTGGGTTGGCGATGCCGTGTCTGAGTGATCATTCGTCGCTGTAATCCAGTAGGCGTCGACGGTCTTGGACCCGCCGCCGCCGAACTGGTAACGCAGATACCCACTGGGAAAGCCCGCTATGTTCTCCCCCTTCTGCTTGTCGCCATCGAACACCTGCCACACGTCGGATGAGCCGTTGCTGTTGCTGACCGTGCCGCTTGGCAGCGTATTCGAGGCCATGACCGGCATGGCGTTGCCGGTTGCGGCCGGTGTCAACGTCGTGGCGGTGGTGTTGATCTTGTCGTATGGGCCGTCGAGAAAGACGAAATCGGCGAGCGTCCAAGTCGTGTGCGCGGTGCGCGTCAGCACTTTGACCGGATGATCCTTGTGGGTGATCCACATCTGGTCTGCCGACTGGACGAATTGCAGGTCGAACAGATCGGCCTCGAGATAAGGCGAAACGACTTCGACCGTGCCGACACGCGCGCCATAGGCATAGACGCGGATGTAGAGATCGCCGAATTCGAGCGCATAGGCCTGGTCGGCCGAGAAGATGAACGGGATCAGCCGTGTCGCCTTTGACGGAGCCTTCACCTCAGCGCAAAAATACGTGCCGCCGCGCTTCCTGATGCCGCCATGCGGCAGCGTGACGAAGTTGGTGCATTTCGACAGCGCCGCCCGGTAAAGCTCGAGCGAGGCGCGAGCATGCAAGCGGGGAGAAATCTCGCCGCGGATGAAAGCGTCCTGGACCGGATAGAGCGTGGTCATCGGCCGACGAACCTGTTGTCGCCGCGCTGGAGAGCCCAGGAGGTTCTGGATAATCTGCCGCCGCGCTGGATAGCATTGGCCGAGTAGGCGGCATCCAGCGCCTTGTCATAGGCGCTGCGGGCGACGTCGATCATGCCGGCCTTGTGGGTCAAGGGATGCGCGATCTTGGCGGCGAGCGCCGCCACCATCACTTCGCTGAACAGCGCGTCCCAGTCGTTGGGGTCGGTCAGGTTGGCGACATAGCGGATGATGCGCGGGCCGGCCTGATCGGAATAGATCAGCCCAGCCTCCTGCCGCCATGAGAGCGGAACGCCGTCCGGCTCGCCATTCCCCGTCAGCGGCAAGGGCCGCAGGCAATCGGCGGGAAGCTCATAGGCAAAGTTCAGCGTGCCAGCACCGCTGCCGGTGTCGAAGCCGGCGACCGAGGTTGCCAGGATGGCGAAGACAAAGGCATGTTTGGTCAATTCGGCCTCGCGGGTCAGGTCGAAATGCAGATTGAGCAGGCGCGCCGCCTTGGCGTCCTGGTCGAGGCTGTCGATCGGTGCCTCGTCGAGCACGGCGAGCGCCATGTTGGCGATGTCGAGCGGGGTGATGGCCATAGCTCAGGCCTCCGGCTGTGTGGTTGGTCGGGGAAAACGGGGCATGGTGCCTCCACGGCAAAAAGCCGCTTCGAGGCGGCTGGGGATTTCTTGTGATTTTGGCTTGGGCAGATGTTGCACGTCTCGTGCATGAGGCCGTCACGCCACCAACCGCCCGTCAGGAAATGGCGTGGCAGACGCTTCGTCAGCCGTCTTTTTCCCATTCGAGCAAGAAAGACGGCAATGCTTGGGCTATTGCAGTTTCACGACACCGCCGCGCAACGCGGCGATGTCTTGCCTTGATTGTGTCAGCCGACGCGTGCGCTGGTCGCGATCCACTGCCCTGTTTCGGCTGACTTGACAAAGGCGCCTGATTTCACCCTTCCGGCACCTCCTGCCATAGCCAAGCCCTTGTCCAGGGCATCCTGAAGACTCGGCGTGTAGTAGGCGGTGTTTTGCAGACCGCTGAAGAAGTTTATGCGATGAACTTCCCCCTTCTTGCTCATGACAATCCCCGCTTTTCGGAGCACTTCCTGAACTGTTTTGTACTTCATGTTCATAGTTACCTCCCTTGCCGAGACAGTCAGCATCGCCCTTTCTTGTAACTGTTTGGTGCCGTCGATTGGCCAAAGGGCAACATGAATGTTGTAGCGAACCCCAAAATTCACATCACTCTGACGCAGCGCAGCGGGTGAACTTGGGATTCGCCACCGTGGCCGACCTGGCGTCCCGAAGGGGCGAGACGTCGGACGCCCGCCCCTTCGCCGATCAGGACTCGGTCGTCTTCAGCGCGATGAACGTCATGTGCTTGACGCTCGAGGCCGTGCGGTCCCAGTTTGCCGCCAGTGCCAACTCGACATCGGTGGCGAATTCGCCGGCCGAGGACGCGTCGAGAAAGCGGGTGCCCGGCACATGCGGCACGAAATGCCGGCGGCCGACCATTTCAGTGACGCCGCCGCCATGGCCCTGCCGCGGCTTGCGGTCGAACTCGAGCGGCCCGCCTTCGGTGTTTACCGGCAGCTCGTTCCACAGAATCGCCTTGTCCTTGAACATGAACGCGGTGTAGACGCCGCCGGCAACCGGAATGTCGTCATCGACGACGGCCCTCAGCCCCATGTAATAGGGGATCAGCGGCCCGCCCTGCTCGGACGACGGCACATAGTCGATGAGGTCGGCGAGTTTCAGTGCCTTCATCTGTTTCGAATGCATCCAGATCGTCTTGAACTTGTCGGCGCGGTCGCCCATCAGGTAGGCGGCCTCGATGATGTCGGTGTCGACGATGGAGGCGCCGGTGACGCGCACCAGGTCGCCACCGTCATTGGCGATGTTGTCGGCCAGCACGCCTTTCAGGATGCCGAGCAGCGTCAGCTTGTTGGCGCGCTGCCAGTAGTCGGTCTGGCGACGCACGATAAGCTTCTGCGGATCGTCGCCGGCAAGGATCGAGGTCAGGTCCGGGATGCCCCAGGCCTGCGCACGCACATTGCGGGCCGCGACTTCGCGGCGCGCGCCGATCTTCTTCATTTCGATCGAGTCGGCCGGGTCGTCGTTGACCGGCTCGGAGGGATCGTTGCCGAGGTCCTTCCAGCCGGGCATGTCGACGGAGCGCCCGCCGAGGCTGAGCTTCGAGGCGATCGACGGGTCGGAAAACAGGATCCCGGCCTGGTAAATCTCCAGCGACTGGACGTGCTCCTCGAACGAGTATTGCGCGTAGACGGACGGAACGATCGCGTCCGCGATACGGGTGTAGGCGTCTGCCATTTTTGTCTTCCTTCAGGTTTGGGTTAAAGAGGATTGTTGGGCATCCACAGGTCGGGGTTTTCGCCGGCCTCGCGTGCCAGCCGCCGGGCGCGGGCGGGATCGCTTTTGACCAGGGCCGAGATGCCAGTCAGGTTGCGCTCGCCGGCGGCATTGCGCTTGAAGGGGTTGCCTCCGCTCAAGGCAGCATTGCCGTCGATCGTGTCTTCGCGGAACATCGCCTCGCCGATAGCGTGGAACGCCTTGGCGATTTGCGGGTCGGTCAAGGCGCCGTCCGGCAGAAGGATGCCCTTCGCCTTGTAGGCATTGACCAGGCCGAGCTTCTTCATCGCCCGGTTGGCGACTTCGAGCTTCTGGCGAAAGCCATCGCTGCCGGTCGGTCCCCAATCCCGCACGAGGTCGTCATGCGTCGTCTCGACCGAGCGAGCAACGGCGATTTGCTGTGCCTTGGCCTGCTCGGCCATGTAGCCGACAAAGCGGTCGTGATAGGCCTGTGCGACCTTCGGGGTAGCACCTGCCTCGACCGCCCAGGCCTTGGACGCATTGGCGAGCTCGTCCGAATAGGCGAAGTTTTCGGGGAGCCCGTCGGGGCGCCGGTAGTCGACCTTCTCGGGCGAGGTCAGCGGACGCATCGCCTCGGGCAGCCGGGCATGGAACCTGTCCCAGTCTTCCGCGGCTGCATCGGCTGCCGGAACGCGCAGGCTCTCACCCTGCTGCCGCTCCAGCTCCGCATAGGAGGCGAAAACCCGATCGAGGCTTTCAGGCTTGGTCCAGCCCTTGGTTTCAGCGAGCTTGCGGTTGCCTTCGGAAAGACCGTCAAGCCAACTTTGGGCCGTAGGCGGGGCGGACCCGTTGTCCCCGTTGGCCGGTGGCCGTGCAAGGTTGCCCGCCGGTGGCGCCGCCACCACGGACCCGGCGTCTGCCAGATCTGTCATGAGAAGATTCCTTTGCTGAGAGTTTGAAGGCCGGTGATGAGAGCACCGGCGGTGAACTTGGTATCTCCCCCCTCGAGGGGGAGATGGCCGGCACGCCAGAGGGGGTAGCCGCGCGTGGAGCGCCGACCTCATCTGTCGCCGGGGGTCGCGCCCGGTCGAACCGACCCCCTCTGTCGCCTTCGGCGACATCTCCCCCTCAAGGAGGGAGATTGGCGCCTACGCATTGTCGCCCCAGTTCTCCCAGAGCAGCGCGACAGTGCCGGTCACGGCAATCGTGCCGTCGGCATCGATGTCGGTGCCGGTGGCAAACGCCAGGTTGAGATAGAGGTCGACCGGCGTCACGGTGCCGTCGAGCGTCAAGGCTGCGGCAACATCGGCAATCGACGCGCTCGACAGCGCAGCACCCGCGCCGTCCAGCGTGCGGCCGGTCGCGGCCAGCACATTGACCATGGTCAAGGCGAGCGCTGGGGTCGATGCGGCCGTCGAGCCGAGCGACCAGGTCAGCGCGGCATTGTCGTTGATGGTCGATGCTCGCGGCGTCAGCACGGCGAACTGCAATCTTGCCGTGCCGCCCTTGATCCGCACCTTGCCATCGAGAAAGTCAAAGAGCTTCTGGCTGGCATAGGCCAGTGCATCGGTGACCGGCACCGGCATGGCATTGAAGGAGAAGACGGAGCGGTAGGCGCCGCCCTGTCCGGTCGTCCTGACGGCAAGCCCCGCCTTGGGCGGGGCAAGGCCGGCTTCTCTGGCGGCGGCACGCGAAAGCGTCCGGGCAAGACCTCGGGTCATTTGGTTTCTCCATTTTTGGGATTTGAGGAAGAGTTAGCCGCTGCGTAGAAAAAGCAGATCGGGCACATGGGCCGTCAAAGATCAGTCTCGTTTGGGCATCGTCTTGCCGAGCCGTCGTCTCCGGCCGTCAGACAAAAACAACCATGTCTTATTTCGTGAGGCACGGTGCCTATGTTCCGCCGCAAATGCGACCCTACTTGGCAAAATCAGCCTGCGTATTAGTTCATAGACTTCAAGGGAGTATCAGACGATGACCGTATCCAGAGCCATTGCCGCCATGTTCGTAACCGCCGCGCTGGCAGGCTGCGCGCAGACCGAAGCACAGCAGAGAACCAGCACCGGTGCGCTGCTCGGCGCCGGCGCCGGTGCGCTCGCCGGCCAGGCCATAGGCGGCAACACCAAAAGCACGGTTATCGGCGCAGCCAGCGGCGCCCTGCTCGGTGCGGTCGTCGGCAACGCCACCACCCCGCAACCGCGCGGCGAACAGCTCTGCCGCTATCAGGATCGCTACGGCCGCATCTACACCGCGCCCTGCGACGACCGTTATTATAACGGTAATTATTGAGCGTAGCGAAAGCGCCGGCGACAGCCAATCTCCCCCCTCGTGGGGGAGATGTCCGGCAGGACAGCGGGGCGCCGTAGAGCGCCAGCCATAACAGCAATTCCAATCAATGCAGAACATTCAATCCACGAAATTTTCGTCCACGAACATCTCGGCAAATTTCTGGGGTGGGAGGGTTACACCATTGACGCGGGCGATCTCGAGATTCCTTGCCCACATATCCCGGATTGCTGCCGGCATTCCCTCGGGCATGTGCATAGAGTGGGCTATTGCGTCATGCCATTGTCCGTCGCCGCCATAGATAGATCGCAGTTTGGGGGCCATCCTTTTCAAGCCATCCTCCGACTCTTGAGAAAGTTCTCCGATCGCCCAGAGCACATAAACATCGAGCAGCCTAAGCAGCGGCTGTCCGTCATAACGTGGGTTAGTCAACATTTAACCTCTCACGCATCATAGGTGGCATAATAAATAACCCGTTCGCAGATGGCGGAAATGCTTGGCTTTTCTTTCTGCGATGCAACCAAAGCCTCGGTAATCTCGATCGCAAGGTTGATTTCGAGAAAGTATGCCAGGCCCTCTTTAGCTGCCTCGGGTGGTACCAACACCCCATCCTGCTGAGGCAAAACCATCGCGTCTGAATCCTCTGTCCAAGGCTCCGCCGCGTAGATTGTGGGCTCCGCTGCGTAGACCGGGTCCTCCTCGTCAAATTCCGACAACCGCCCAACGATATCCAGCAACTTCATTTTTTTCCCCATAGGGAAAATCCTCCTCGGCCATTCGGATGCAGTGTTTTCTGGAAGATACTCCCTCGATCATGTTGAGATCTAGGGACGAGTTGCATTACACCGGGTTCGTAAACTTGCACAATGATCGGCCGAAAGTGTCATGGCCTCCGCAAGGTCAGTGCTCCCCGCACCCTACCCATCCGCCGGTGCCGCTTTCTCCGGCGCCGCCTTAAGCAGAATCCCGATAGCTCGATTCCAGTAGCGCACCGCTTCAAAATGCCCTTGTCTGGTCAACCAGATCTTATTCTCCAAACTGACTGGATCGCCGATCTCAAACAGCTCCATGCCCTTGGGGCGCAAATATCTATTTTGGTCGGGCATTTTCAGTCCACCAACCGAGCAAATAGATCGGCGAGGTCACGCGCTATCGTCTCAGCGGATTGCCGATTCATACCTATGAATGGGATGCGTACGATTGGCATGGCCGCATCTTCAGTGTCGAAGCCATAGCCTTCACCTCCTCCGTCAGATGCGAATAAGAAGATGCCTGGCGCATATTTTTCAACCTCATATCCGCGGTTGAAGTCAGCCAGTTCTTCGGCTTTAAAAAAATAGTATAGTTATTGCCGATGAAACCTTCGCCTCCATTATGCTCTTTGAGGAAATCATGTAATCCTTGGCAGCACGACTCCCAACCGTGCGGACAGGCCGTCGACGACTGCGGATTCAGCCGGTGCGTCGAATGTCCCTCAGTTAAATATGTCCCATTGCTATCGTCCCAGGTCGCTCAGCAACTGGTTCCACCACGGCATACCCCTGTTGTCGGTGAACTGCCGCCAAACTTCACTGGATTGATTTCACGCACATCCACTACGGCGCGAACTATGGCAACAATAGCACTACCGACCGTCGTAGGGCTCAATCGTCGCTGACCGAATACCAAAGCGGTCGAGTAGATTCAGCACACGCTCTATATGACCACACGCAGATCGCCAGCAATGATAACATCGCCGAACCATCCTTCCATCTGGTAGGTGAGTTTGCTCACAACAGGGGGTGAACGCTTGTGTCCATGATGGTGCCACGGCCTATTCCGCCGGCGACATTGGGCTTTATGTAAAAATAGTCCACCATTCACCTAATGAGGATCAAAAAAATGAAAGCCCAACCTCATTGCTACTTACCATCGTAAGGCTCGATGACAGCAAACGGTATTCCCAATGATTCCAGCAAATCAAGAATGCGTTTCGAGATGACGAGGCGATAGTCCGCTGCGATCCCGAAATCGTCCCGGCCGGCCTTGCCATTCACTTTAAGCCAGACGAAGGGTGGAAGTTCCTGCCCAGGTTGATCCTCATGAAACTCTTCGGATGTTGTCACTTCGGCGTCGGCGAACGTCGCGCCTGAAAACCCCATCTTTTGCAGTGCGCGCTGGGTGTCTTCGGTGACGAGGTAACACGGGAACGTCGTAACGATCACATCGCCAAACCAGCCCTCTATAACGTAGTGAAGCTTGGTCACGATTGGCGGATGGACACTCGAGTCAAGAACGGTGTTTTCACCAAGTCCACCAGCGACGTTCGGCCATATGTAAAAATATTGCATCACTCACCTATTGGAGGATTGAACAGATGTCCGTATTGTTTGTCGATATAAGTCACGTAGTCCAGCACCTGCTGACGCGTTGGCTGGGGGTGCGACGCATAAAATTTATCCCATTCGAATCGGAAAACGATCTTGTGCAAAAGGTTATCTAATCCTTTTGGTATGCCGCGAAGATTTTGAAGAGAGTGCATCTCATCTTCAGCAACAAGGCTTGGATATCTGGTCCATATCTGTTGCTCTGCAGCGTGATGGACGACAACCTCTCCCTTTAGATTCGGGTTCGCATCAAGAAATGTTTTGCGGTAATTTTTTGAAAGAGCTTTGCCAAACGATGCTCCCGGATGCCTAATCTTAGAGGGGTCTCTGGCGATCGACTTTATTATCGCAAGAAGCTCAGCCTTGTCAGGCTTGACGCCGGTGCTCAAGAGGTAAGCGGCCTCTTTTGCTGCATTTATTGCACGAGACTCAACCTCGGTCGTCTGGCGAACCGCCGCTCCCTCAACGGCGAGTTCTGATGTGGCCCGCGACCCACTGGCCGTAAGCTCCTCTAACGGCTTGGCAAACTTGCCCGTCCCGCCGCGGACAATGGCCAGTCCTTTTGCAACGGCTTGGCCGAGTGACTCGAACGCCAGGCTGCCCTCTGCAGCTAATCCGGAGGCAGAAGTGACCGGCAGTTGACTGAGCGCGTCCAAAGGATCGTCGCGCAGATCCTGAAGAAACAGCCCAATGTCGTGCGGGGCTCGGCCTAGGCCTTCAAAACCTTCGGTGAGGTAGTTGCCGAAGTCCTCCGCGGCGAGTTCCAGTTTCGATTGAGGTTTCCTGCGGTTTGAAGGAGCAGGCGGTTGATTCTGCTTCCCGGCGATCACAGGTGCAACAACGGGCCTAGCCGGTTGGCTTTCGACCGATTGAGGAAGCCCGGCTTGGACGAGCTGTTGGGATAAGGCTGCTCGGACCTCTGGATCGGACGCCCCACCAACGAGGCTGTACAGGATGGTGTGCTTGTCCGCCTGTGGCACGCTCCCGTCTTTGAATGTCGTGGCGATGTTCTTGAGAACAGACCATGGGAAAGGTTGATAGTTCTCGATGCCCAATTGCTTTTGTGCTGCAACTGAAGCGGCGATTGCTCGGACATAAGTTCCTCGGTCGTAGGTGTCCGGCCCTCCTTCACGATTCCATGACTCGCTGTCGGGAGTGGTGATCTCGCTCCAGGCTGCGTCGACGCTCGGAAAGACCTTGCGAACGTATGCGGCAGGGTCCGTCCGTCTGGCGTCCAGCGTCTGAAGCGCGGCGGCGGCCGTGACGTGATACCGCGCCTGCTCCCCTTGGGAACCTGCAGGACCAGGTTCGGCATCGCGTAGCGCCGCATGGATTGCTTGGTTCGGCATGGTGCGCATGCCGAAGGCCTGACGACCAACATCAATCTTTCTGGCAAAATCCCCGTACTGCTTGCCGCCCTCCTCGACGCCATAGACAGCGATGAAGGCGTCCCGACCAGGCATCTTGCCGGAATAGGCGCCAGTCTGTGCGATGGCGCCCGGCGCGTTCTGCTCGGCGAGACCAATGTTGGTGCGAAACTCAACCTGCTGAGCAATGTTGGCCGCCTGCGCCTGTCGGATCAGCGCTGCCTGTTCCTGTTGCGGAAGGTCGTCCCTGAACGCCTGCGCCACCCTTTCATCAGGCGTCTGCTTGCCGACGCGATCACCCTTCGCTGCCGCCGCATTGGGCGCACCAAAGGCGCTGGAGCCGCCAACGACTTCGGTGGTGTCGTCCTTAGTTCGGTTTCCAGCCTGCGCGGCACCCAGCATCTCTGCAGCACGTTTCGGGTCCTGGGCGATCATCGCCTGGATCAGCGCCTTGGCCGTATTGCTGCGCCAGGCGACTTCCGCCGCTTGTCGGGCAAGCGGGTTGCGGAATTTGGCGATTAGGTCAAAGCCGTTCTGCCGGATCGCGTCGAAGTTCTCGGTGTCCTTCGGGTTGCTTTGCGCGATGGCACTGGTTGAGATGTTGTCGACCTTGGTCTACTCGGCCTGCTCATACTCGTCGCGCCGCTGAAGCTGCCTCGCCGCCATCCGTAGTGAGCCGGCCTCGCGCAATGCCTCCTTCTGCCTGGCGAAATTGGCGCGCTGGCTTTCGGGCATTTTCGGCAGGGCATCGGCGAACAGCGTGTCGAAAAGGCCGGTCTTGATCATCCGGCCGGTGCGCGGATCGACCTGGCCATACATCGTGTCATGCAGGCCGCTGCCGTCGGCCGGCGCATTCGCCACCACCTCGTCTTCCGCCTGCCCGATCTGGCCGTTGAACCGACGGCGCGCGAGGTCGGCGTCGAACGCCTCCTCCTGCTGCTTCTGCTGCTGGTAGCGTTCGGCGACGGCAGAGAGCTCGTCGCCAAAACCCTGCATCGCCCTGCCGACCGGCGATCCTTCGGGATAGGAGAGCACATTGCCGGCATCGAGCCGGCGCTGGGCAAGCTGGAGAGGTATGGTCGCCATCTATTTGTGTCCTGCCATGAGCGCGCCGGGGATCGTGGCGCGGCGCTGCCGCGCGCCGGCCCCGTGCCGCCGCCTTCGTCGGGTCATGAATTTTGGAGAGGTCGCCAATGAGAGTGTCGCCGGCACTGAAGATGCTGGCGGTCTGCGCCGTCGGCTAAATGGCCTCGGCAAAATATTGTCATTCCCTTATGAGTTGGCCGGGCTCGCGGACTCCCGCGAACGATCGGTCGGAGCAGGCCATGACTGTGGCAAGGCCGCCGGTCCTAAGCCCGCTACCCTTCCAACCGCGCCGCCTTCTCCAGCGCCGCCAGCTGCGCTTCGTCCAGCGTCAGGAACCCCATAATGTGCTGCACCACTTCGGCCCGCGCGTTGCTGAGCGCGCTGTGCAGCTCGAAGCCGTTCGGCGTCTTGGTCTTGGCCAGCCATTCACCGTAGGACGGGCGGCGGTAATAGCCGGTCGCAGCCGTCAGGTCGGCCAGCACCATCTCGCCGTCCTGGCCCGAGAATACCCTGAAATAGGCTTTGGCCAGCGCATCCCGCGCCTTGGCCGGGCCGCCGGCCTGGCTGGAATGGGCGAAGCGTTTGCCACTCATGCCCCGCCACCCTGTACGTCGCCACCCTGTACGCCGTTGCCCTGCGGCATCAGCCCGCCGAGCCCATCGAGCAGGCCGCTGTCGCGCGCCTGCACGGCCGCCGGTACGGCATCCCTGGCCAGCTTGCCGGCAGAAACGATCGAAGCCATGCCTGCTTGTGCGGTTTGAGCCTTGGCTCTGGCATCGCGGATGCCCGCCACTTCATCCTGGCGGCGGAAGATGCGTTGTGGGCTGCGGCCGGCGCCCTGCACGATCTTCAGCGCCTCGTCGCCGTCGATATTGTCCATGACGCCGGGGTCGAACTGCGCCATCTGCATGGCGGTGGTGACCACCTGGATGGTGTCGCGCGCTTCGGCCGAGCGGCGCAGCACGTCGAGCGGGCCGGTGAAGGTCGGCCGCAGCGCCTTGCCGGCAAGGCTCGCCGGCGGCAGGAAGCGGCTGTCTTCCTCGTAAAGTCCCTTGTCTTCCAGAATACCCAGCTCGCGGTCGAGATTCGAGGCAAAGCCGGCCTGGATAATCGAGCCGGAGGGGCCGAGCAGAGCACCCTTTTCCTCTTGCCGGATCAAGGCCTCGGTCGCCGTCATCTGCGGGTTCTGTACCAGCGTCTGGAACAGATTGACGAACATCATGTCGCGGATCTCCTCGGCCCGGCTGTCGGCGTAATTGAAGGCATAGGTCGGGTTCTGGCCGGTGGCGATCGGCGCGATCAGCGGCCGGCCGGCATCGTCGATCAGGCCGGGATAGTTCTCGCCGGGATTGAGCACCGGCACATAATCGAGCCTGGCCTTCGAGGCGGTCGCCGGATCGGTGATCTGCTGAAGTGCGCGCAGGCCGGAGCGCCGCACGGCGTTCTCTTCGCGCACCGTCGTCAATGCCTCGATGGTTGGCGAGATGCCGTAGGGATCGCCCTCATAGCGGCGCCAGTTGAAGCACGATACCGGGAAGGAGCGAAAACCGCTTTCCCTGACGATCGCCTCCTCGTCCTCGATCACATGATAGGACGCGAACGCGGTGTCGAGATACTGGTAGGAGCCGCTCAGGCTGTACATCTTGCGCTCGTCGCGCGGCTGGATGCACTGGATCAGCGAGATTTTTGTCTCGCATTTGGCGGGGTCGTCGACCAGAACTTTGATCCGCGCCGGCAGTCTGTCGTAGCCGAGCAATTGCGCCGCCTGTCTTGCGGTGCGCTCGTAGCGGCGGTGGAAGATATCGACCTGGCCCCAGCGGTTGCGCGAGAGATAGCCTTCGACCACCGGGATCGAGGCATAGCGGATCAGCGTGCTGCCAAAACCCTCCTCGGCATAGAGATAGGCCGGGCCGTAGCGCACGACATTGCGCAGGCAGGCTTGCGTTGCCGGCACGAAATTCGAATTGGCGGAGTAGCGCAGCGAAAACAGGAAATCGCGCAGCGCTTCCGCCCATTCCTTCTCCTCGTCGGTCTCATCGTCGTTGATGGCCGCGGTCGACAGACCGTGCCATTTCTCGGATTGTGGAATGATCAGGCTTTCCAGTCCCGCGGCCAGCCGGTTGGCAGCCGAGTTGATGGTATTGGCGTAGACACGCGCACCGCGCCGCTCCTGCCGCTCGGACTGCGAGTCCGCGCCGGCCTGCCGGCGGCCGCTCCACATGTCGGGCGCATCGGGATCGCAGAATTCGGACACCGCCTCCCAGACATGCTCGTACTGGCTGCGTTCGCTCTCCAGTTCTGCCTGTCGCGACAGAATATCGCGAGCACGGGAATCGATCATGGTCAGCCTCGCTTGATGGAATTGATTGAAAAAGAAAACGGCGGGCACGCCGAAGCCGCCGATCTCCCCACTTGAGGGGGAGATGTCCGGCAGGACAGAGAGGGGTCGTCTCGCGTGGATCGGCGACCCCCTCTGTCGCCTTCGGCGACATCTCCCCCTCAAGCGGGGAGATTGGAAGCGCCTTATTCCGCCGGCGTCGTCTCCAGCGCGGCTTTGCGCCCAAAGCGCTGCACCACGAAACGTCCCATCTTTTGGCCGGGCACTTCGATCAGCGTATAGGTGATCCAGGACAGCAGGCACACCGCCGGCAAGACGAGGACAACAACGATCGCGAAGCGCAGTGGCGCCGACAGCTCGTGGCCGAACTGGGTGATGACCAGAGCCGCGACCGGCTGGAGAACCAGCAGATGGATCAAATAGATGCTGAAGGAAAGCTCACCCATCACATGAAAGAACCTGTTGGCGAGCGTCATGGCGATCTTTCTGGCAACGGTGCCCATCATTCCGGGCAGCATCCGGTAGAGAACCAGCGCAAAGAAACCCACAACGAGCGCTTCCCGCATCAAAAGCTTGCTCAGCCCATAGCCGCCGCCGAACGGCAGCGCGGCCAGCAGCATAGCCAATGTCAGATGCACGAAAGGCCGCTTTTGCCTTTGATGGACGACGCCCGCCAGCAGCATCCCGCAGAGGAAAATCTGCATCTTCAGCGGCAGGAACGACGGCATCGGAAAATGCACCGACAATTGTCCCATCAAGAACACGATCGCGCTGCCGGTCGCCGCGACCAGCATGGCGCTCGATATCCAGTCAAGCCTGCGGACCAACAGCATAATCGCCGGGAACACTGCATAGAACTGCATCTCCAAGCCAAGGCTCCAGTCGGGCAGCGGCGTGCGATAGGCGAAATTCGGCACCAGGCCGAACAGGAACAGCAGATGGGCGCCGATGTTTTTCAAGCCGCTGTCGAGATAACGTTCGGGCGCCTGCGGCGACCGCAGCAGGAACTCGTCGATGACCATCCTGGACTGGTAGAGATAGGGGCCAAGCGCCAGGGCGGCGAACAGCATGACGTAGAACAGCGGCGCAATCCTGAAATAGCGGCGGGTCCAGAACTTCAGCCAGGTTTCCGGCCTTTGCCAGGGCTCCTTGTCCTGGCGCAGCTGGTAATGGAACACCATCAGGAAGCCGGACAGCATGATGAAGAGGTCGACGCCGAGATCCGGCTCGCCGAGAATAGGAATATGCCAGCCGGTCAACAGCAGGCAGTGTCCGATGAGCACCCAGATCGCGGCGAGCGCCCGAAGCCCGTCCAGGCATTCGATGCGCGATGACCGGGCTTCTGTCATGCCGGACTCCTCGATAGCCATGTTGCATTGCAGCATGGCTGCTGAGGAAGGAATGTCAACCGTGCCGAAGGAACACGAATTGCGCTCGGCTGTTACGGAAAACGCGGAAGCTGCCGATCTCCCCACTCGTGGGGGAGATGGCCGGCAGGCCAGAGAGGGGCGCGAAGGAACGCCAAGCTCAGTTTCGTTCCCACCGGAATGAGCCGATGGCGGCAATGCAAATTGATCACCAAGGCCGGCGGGACAGCGCCCCCCTCTGCCCTGCCGGGCATCTCCCCCACGAGTGGGGAGATTGGCAGCTTCACCGCTTCTTCACCAACCTTGCGTGCCGGCGCCAGTACCACCACGCCAGCACCCGGTTGCGGAACACTCTTCTCATGGCGCCCATGTCAAACCCCCAGCAGCACGCGGCGCGGGCCGGTCAGATCGCCGGGCGACAAATCGGTCTTCACGGTTCCTGCAGTGCCATCATTGGCCGCAAGCTGAGCCCGTAACGCGGCTTCGCGCGCCTGCACGTCCTTGTCGGCAATGGTCGGTGTCGGCGGCAACGGCTTCAGCGCCGGCGGCTTTTGAAAAAGGCACATGGTTTTCTCCGAAATGAGAGCTTCTTGTCCAGTCGTAGAGCAGAAAGTCCTCGCCGTTCCGGCCATAGCCCGGCAGGCGGCAGCGTTGCGTCGCGCCCAGCCTTGCAAGCCAGCGCAGCGCCAAACCGTTGGCGGCCAAGGCGCGGGCCTCGACCCGCCAGGCGCCGCGTGCCGCAACCTCCGGCCCGAGCACCGCGTGAAAGAACTCCGTAATAGCAGGCACGCAGCGCCGCATGCGGCGCGTGCCCCAACTCCAGGCGATCCACAATCCGCTGCGCTGCTCGGCAGCACCGAAGCCGGCCTCCGGATTGCCGTCGAGCTCGGCGACATAAGCAAAGCCCTGCAGCGACGTCAGCGCCAGCAAGGCCGGCGACCAGTTGTCCAATTGGCAGTCGATTTCGGCCCGATCCTCGGGGCGCAGATTGGCGGCGATGTAGGAGAGGTCGCGCAACGTGGCGGGAATGATGCGGAGGGTCACCTGAACAACCCCAGCGGATCGGCCTGCCCGGCCTTCCGCCGCGCCGCCTTGAATACCGCCGGATCGACCACCGCCTCCCGCAGCATCATCACGCCATAACGGGTCGCGGCCATCACATCGTCGCGCAGCTTCACCACCTGGCCGTCCCTGCGGTGATAGAGCCGGAACTCCTCGAACCAGGGCAGAAGCGTCGAGAACACCTTGAAGCGGCCGCTCTGCATGCGGTCCAGCATGTCCATCAGTCCGGCCTCGACCGAGACCGACCCGTCGGCGAACTGCGCATGGGTGGTGAGCATGTTCAGCCCATGTGCCGAATATTGCCTGGCAAGTGCGGTGCCGGCACCTTCCAGCGTCTCGCGGCGGCCGTCGCGCGGCCAGGCCCAGGGCAGCCATTCGCCCCACGGTTTCAGCGTCAGCGCCTGCATGGCGGGAGTCTGCTGCGAGGCACGGCAGGCCTTCGTGACATAGACGACATCGGCTTCCGTATCCCAGGTAAGCTCGACCGCGGCCGAGGGATGGTCCCAACCGAAATCGAGTGCGCCGAGCCGCGGCCAATAGCGCGGCAGCCGGAACGGCTCGCAGGCGATCAGCTCCTCGGCCACCGGAAAGATGCGGCCGGAGCCGAGCACCGGAATGCCCTTGGCCCGCGCCTCGCGCTCATGCGCCGGATAGGCGGCAATGATCTCGGCGCGCTGCTGCGGCGTGTAGTGCTCGGCGTCGTCGATGGTCATGAAGGTGACGTGACGGGTCATTGTTTTCACCCTCGCGGCATTGAATCATGGTGGCAGGTGGGACGTATGCTGCTGTTCGGTAAGATGTTTTCATGATGGCGGGACAGCGCCCCCCTCTGTCCTGCCGGACATCTCCCCCTCAAGGGGGGAGATGGCAGCTTCAGCGTCTCGCTTATCCGCAAGCATTGGAGATTGGCGAAAGCCAATGCGACATCCAATCTCCCCACTAGAGGGGGAGATGTCCGGCAGGACAGAGGGGGGCGCGAAGCAACGCGAGTTGCGCGATTTCGCAGCCCTGTCATCCCCTCCCCATCCCTCCCACCTGCTCCGCGGACAAAAACAGCAGCACCACGTCCGACATGCCGAGCAGCGGCGTGAAGGTGACGATGGTGATGCCGCCGGTGGCGTTGGTGCGGGTCAGCCCTTCGGAATAGATGTCGAGCGGCGGCTCCTCGTCGAACCAGACGCCGTGCAGCGTCTCGCCCTGCCACTTCTCGCGGCCCTTCTCGTAACTCTTGAACGACAGCACGGATTCGCCGGCCTGCACGTCGCCACCGCCGCCCCAGGCCACCACGACGCTGTCGAGCGCGCCCGGCGCCCGCCCCGCCATCGTGCTGAGGATCGCGTCGGCCGGGATCATACCGGTGCCCCACGCCGCCTGCTGCTGCGGCGGGCCGATCAGGATACGCTGCGGGTTGTCGCGCGTGCTTTCGCCGGTGACGCCGGCCGCCCACATCCGAACCGGACAATCGAAAACCTTGCCTTGCCACCAGTCGGGATAGCGGCCGGTGAGGTGTATCGCCCACTCGGCGCCGCCGGCCCTGGTCTTGCCGAGCTGGTTGCCGGCCATGAACAGGCGTTCGCGATTGGTCGCGCCGGCGGCGTGGAATTCGGCCTGTCGGGGATAGGGCCGATAGGCGGCAAGCTGGTTAGTGCGGCGCCTCCGGTCCAGCTCCGCCAGCAGGCTGAGATATTCCTTCCTTGCCGCCCGGCTGTGCGAGGCCTTTTTCGAGGCCCGGCTTCTCGAGGAACGGCCTAAGGACGGCTTCGAGGCCGCGGATGCGCTGCCTGATTTCGTCATCGCTCAATGCATCCAGATTGTTGATGTTGACACTAAGATCCTTGGGCAGCACCGACAGCACGAGCTTCAGATACTGGTCGGGCTTTTCGGCGCGCACCTCGGCGATGACGCCGGCGCCATGGGCGCGGAAATCGGCGCGGATCGCTTCGAGAAAGCCGTCGGCCAGCGTCTTCTTCGCCCGCCTGGTCTGCTTGCCGGGTGCTTGATCGTGCGGCTGCGGATCGCCGGCGGAAGGAGCTTTGGCCATGCCCTACTCCGCCGTCCCGGCGGAGATCGCCGGCTTCTTGTTGCCTGGCCGCACGATGCGCTTGCGCGGCTTCGCTTTCTTGGCGGCGCGCGCCGACTTCGGCTTCGGCGGCTGGCTTGCCGATTTCGCATCGGTCGTCGTGCCAGGCCGCAACGTACTGGCGTCGGGCAACGCATTCAGCCTTGCCCTTAGAATTGCCGCCGCCTTGCCGTCGAGTGCTCCCAACGGGAAGCCGAAACCGCCGACCGCGTCGCCGGGGCCGCCGCGCACCATGCCGATCCGCACGCCAGCGGCGACCTGCTCGAAGCGGCCATGCCGTGTATAGGGTGCGGCGCCGGCGAACTCGCCAATAGCGCTGACGACCTCTCGGCCGTCATCGTCGATGATGATGGTGGCGTAACGGTTGGACATGGTGCTTTTCCTGGGATGGGCGCACGTCGGCGCGTTAATTTGAGGATCCTCGAGGTCGCGTTCCGTCGCGCCCCCCTCTGTCCTGCCGGACATCTCCCCACAAGGAGGGAGATTGGCTGTCATCACCGCTTTCGCCAATTTTGCAGGATGCAAAAAAGGTGCTGTCGCCCAAGCTGCCAATCTCCCCACTAGAGGGGGAGATGTCCGGCAGGACAGAGGGGGGCGCTGTCCCGCCAACTTCACAGCCGGCAGCACGCACATCATTCGACTCGAACGATAAAGGCTGAAACAAAAAACCCGCCTCGGCGGGCGGGTCGTTGGAGCCAATTAGCACCATACCCAGATTAGTAGCATAGCTGCCGGCACAAAGCAAGAACAAAATGTGGCATCGGCGGCAAAAAATGCGAACTTCCCTCGGTGCCTCGGCTGTCAGCCGGCAAGCTTGCGTTCCTTCGCGCCCCCCTCTGTCCTGCCGGACATCTCCCCCACGAGGGGGAAGATCGGCAGCTTTGGCGGCAGCGCCTTTTTGCACCTACAAAATTGGCGAAAGCGGCAATGACAGCCAATCTCCCCACTAGAGGGGGAGATGTCCGGCAGGACAGAGGGGGGCGCTGTCCCGCCGACTTCATAGCCAGCTCACGTAACGTCCGATCGAAAAAGAAGCCTGAAACAAAAAACCCGCCTCGGCGGGCGGGTCGTTGGAGCCAATTAGCACCATACCCAGTTTAGTAGCATAGCTGCCGGCACAAAGCAAGAACAAAATTCACCTGAGACGCAAAAAAACGCAGAGTAGCCGATTGGCGAAGCACACTGGAATGTCCGGCGAGACGCCACCGTCCGGATCAGAACAGGCATTCGCGCGTTTGACCCTTAGCCAATGGGAGCAAAAATCATGAACGTCGCCAATCTGCAACTCGAAGGCCTGCTTATGGCCATCGCATCGATCAATCAGGTCCTGGTCCGCAAGGGCGTGCTCTCCGTCGAGGACATAGACATCGCCTTGCGCAAGGCCGAAGCCAGCGAGACCAACGAGGAAAGGTCCGAGGGCATGTCGGCGTCGAGCCGCGACGCCGTCAACTTCCCGATCCGACTGCTGGAGTTGGCCAATCAGTGTCAGCCGGAGACGGACATGCCGTCCTTCTCAAAACTGGCGCGCATGGTTGGTCAGATCAAGGAACCTTACAACGACCAGATGTGACGCGGCGACCGAGGATGACCGCCGCAGCAAGCTTTGGCATCACCCCCTGCCAAGCCTCAGCGCCAGGACGCGGCCCGGCCCATGCACGGCGGCAAACAGCAGCCCGGCCAGGAAGGTGAAGTGATCGACGAAGAAGCCGAACTCCGCCTGGTTGCCGGCCCAGTGCGACGGCCCGTGGAAGGCGAAGCCCAGGAACAGCACATAGGCGCCGGCGACGAGTGCTGCCCATGAGAAGAAGGCGCCAGTCAGGAAGCATAGAACGAGGACGACCTCGAGCAGGGCTGCGCACCAGGCCAGGAAGAGCGGGAATGGAAACCCGGCCGCCGCGATATAGCCGGCGGTGGCGCCGATATCGACGAATTTGAAGATCACGGCCATCAGGAAGACGGCTGCGAAGATCAGGCGGGCGATGAGGATTGCCGCGGTCTGCCACGGCGACTGAACGGTTGATTGAGCGGTTTCCAAGGTCACGACGTCCTCCCAAGAGTTACGATGGTTGTGCCCCAAGGACGCACCACCAGCCGCAAGCCCGACATCATCCCCCGAAAAACCTGCAGGAGACAAGTGCGCGGGGAGAAGGCAGGTTTCCTCGCCCCTATTCATGGGGGAGAGGTGGCGCGGCGAAGCCGCGACGGAGAGGGGGGCTGTGCCGGGAAAGAAAAGGCCCCTCTCCGGCCGCTTCGCGGCCCTCTCTCCGCCGCTTCGCGCGAGGCGAGGAACCCGAGCCTGAAACTACCCTAAGTTCACCCCCGGCTTGCTGATCGGCTCCCGTACCGTTCCATACTGGCTGCCCCAGCGGTCGGTCATCGCCCAGCGTATGTCCCAGAGTTCCGGGAAGAAGCGGTGGCGGGCGCCGGCCTCCAGCAATTCGACCGGCCTGCCCTTCAGCGATTTCGCGCCGAGGCCGATCGTGCGGTGGATGAGATAGAGGTGGTTGGCGCGGAATTTCTGGAACAGCTCGTCGAACTCGACCAGCGCTTCGGCAACGACATAGCTGTCGCCGTGATCGTAGCCGGTATCGTAGACATCCTCGACCGAGAGGCCGCGGCCGTCGAGGTATGACGTCTTGAAGGCCCGCCACAGATCCGGCGGCAGACGCAACAGCTGCTTGAAACCCGGCGATTCCTGACCGCTGCCATTGCCGAGCTGCAGCCGGATCTGCTGGTACTCCTTGGGCGACATGGTTTCGAGCAGGTCGAGCTGCGCCGTCATCAGCCGCATCAGCCGGTGCACGCGTCCCATCAGCGTGACGATGCGATGCGTATCCTGCTTTTCCAGGAAATCGACGACATCGACCAGCGTATAGGCGATGAGCTTCATCCACAGCTCCTCGACCTGATGCACGATCTGGAACTGCAGCTCGTCGGCATTGACCATCTCGGCCAGCGGCTTCTGGCAGGCCAGCAGCCTGTCGCATTTGAGGTAGACGCCATAGTCGCGCATCTCAGGCGTTTCGATGCGGGCATAATAGTCCTGCTTGTCCATGGCCATGCTCCTTGCCGCGGCCGTTGGGCCGCAGGCGTTTGTTGGATCCCGGTCCCCGAGTCTAATCGCTTTCTTGCCGAACATTGTCCCTTTCTGTTATTCGATTGGCGAGAAATGAAGGACGAAAGCTGCCTCTGAAGCAGACAGAAAGAACGAATGATGCTGGATGCGGTCGACCGGAAGATCGTCGCGGTGCTCGAACGCGATGCCCGCACCTCCTTTGCCGCGCTCGCCGATGAGGTCGGCCTGAGCAAGACGCCGTGCTGGAAGCGGGTCAAGGCGCTTGAGGACGCCGGCGTCATCCGCGGCTACTCGACCCTGATCGACCCGGCCAAGCTCGGCTTCGGCATCGAGGCCTTCATCCAGGTGTCGATCGATTTCGAACTGTCGGACGCCTTCGAGGCGGCGGTCAAACAGCATCCGCTGATCCGCCGCTGCCACGCCACGACTGGCGAGGCAGACTATCTCCTGCAGATCGTCACCGTCGACATGATGGCGCTCGACAGGATGCTGCGCGAGGAGCTCAGCCGGCTGCCCGGCGTGCGGCGCACGATCACCTCGATGGCGATGCGCGAGATCAAGGGCGGCATCTCGTTCGCCAATGCCGTCGGGCATACACAGACCAAGCGATAGACCGGTCAGGCCCTGGTCATCAATTCGCGGCCCAGCCGCTTCGGTTGCTCGGCGCGCAGAACCACATTTGTCGTCACCGTGCCGTACCGGCCGATGCTGTCGACGATGCTTTCAAGGTCGGGCGGTGACGGGACCACGACCTTGACCAGAAAACAATCCTCACCGGTCACCCGCAGCACCTCGACCACCTCCGGCAATTGGGCGAACTTCTTCAGGCAGGCCTGGATATGCTCATGCGTGGTGCGCAGGCGGATAACCGCCATGGTGCCGAGCCCGAGCGCTGCCGAATTGATCACCGCCTTGTAACCGAGGATGACCCCGCGCTCCTCCAGCCGCTTCACCCGTTCCGAGGTGGCGGGCTGGGACAGTCCGACGCGGCGGCCAAGCTCGGAGATGCCGATGCGGCCATCCTCCTGCATGATCTCAATGAGCGCCAGATCGGTGGGATCGAGCCTTGGCCGGTAATCGCCGTTCCGCATGATCGCCTTTAATCCATCGGATTTCGTCGCTGCTTTCCGATGATCTCTCATTCCGCCGCCGGGGAGAAGACCTAGAATTGCACGCGCTGCATCAGGAAAGAAGGGCTTCGCATGACCGAATTCATCATTGTGCCGGGCATCGGCGGATCGGGCAAAGCCCATTGGCAGACGCATTGGCAGCAGGCAAGCCCGGCGATGCGGCGGTTCAGTCCGGCGAGTTGGGATGCGCCGGATTTCGACGACTGGGTGGCAGCACTGGAAACCGCTGTATGCCAGGCATGGACACCGCCGGTGCTCGTCGCCCATAGCCTCGGCTGTCTGCTGGTCGTACACTGGCAGCGGATCTCCCCCCGCTCTATCAGCGGCGCGTTGCTGGTCGCGGTTCCGGACCCTGCGTCGTCGGCCTTTCCCTCCTCCGCCCGGGCCTTCGCCGACGCGCCGCAACAACGGCTTCGCTTTCCGTCGCTGATTGTCGCCAGCACCAACGATCCCTACGGCTCGCTGGACTATGTCAGGGCGAAATCCGAGCGCTGGGGCAGCGATCTCCATATCGCCGGGCCACTTGGCCACATCAATGGCGACAGCGGGCTCGGCGACTGGCCGGTGGGAATGGAGCTGCTGACGGCTTTTCTCGGGCGAACGGAAGCAAGCGCCCGAGGCGCCGTGCTTCAGCCGTGACCGCAATGGGACGGCTACCGCGCCGCCGTCCTGATCTGGTTTGCGCCGCGGCGCCGCGCCTCAGTTCGATGCTGCGGCAGGCGTGCTGAGCTCCAGGAACGGCACTGTCGAACCCGGGATCATCGACTTCGGCAATTCGCCGTTCCATCTCTCCGCCTTGGTCAGTTCGACCAGCAGCGGATTGTTGGCGATCGCGGCGGCGCGAGCCTTGATGGCGCCCGCGGTCGCATCGCCTTCGACCCTGGTCTTGTAGGCGCTGGCCTCGGCTTCGGCCTTGACGCTGTCGGCGCGGCCCTTGGCCTGGGTGACGGCGATATCGGCCTTGATCTTTTCCTGCTGCAGGTTCTGTTCCTGCTTCTGCACCTCGACCTGCGCCGTCATCCTGGCTTCGACCGCCTGCTCGTAGGCGTCGGAGAAGTCGATGTTCTCGACCTGCACGCTGTCTATCATCACCGGGCCGTCGGTTACCGCCGCGATGGCGTCGGCGACGTCCTTGTTGAACTTCGCCCGGTTCTGGATAACCGACACCGCGTCGTACTGGCCGAACACGGTCTTGATCTCCTGCGGTGCTTTCCTGGCAATGACACGGTCGGCCAGTGCCTCGATCGATCCGTAATTGGTGTAGACGTTGCTGACTTCGGCGGCCGGCACGTGGAAGTTGACGGTGACGCGCATGTCGGCCGGCTGCTGGTCGCGCGAATAGGCCTGCATGGCCGGCAGACCGCTGCAATCGTTCTGGTTCTCGCAGCCCCATTTGAGCACCTGCTGGCGCAGGCTGATCTTCTCGACGCGCTGCAACCACGGCAGCTTGAAATGCAGTCCGGGATCGACGACCGAACTCAGTGCCCCGTTGGTCAAGAGCACGCCGCGGTCGCCCTGGTCGATCGTGTACCAGGATCCAAACAGCGCAAAGATGCCGAGCGCCACGATGAGGAGTGCGACCAGGCCGGAACCGATCGACCCCGACGCCGTCCCCGGCTTGCCTTGCGGACGGCCTGAATTGCCTTGCGTTTCGGTCATTGCCCCACCCCACCCGATTGCCCGTGCTGCTTTTGCCCACAATAGCGGCGGCATTGCAATCCTCTCGACATTGAAGGATCTTCGCGCCGGCCTGGCGGACCGGCGGGGTGGTTCAGGCTGGCTAGCGGATTTCCCCTGCAGCCGCGGCAGCGGGCTGGTACGCGTTGCCTGGCGTCCTTCTGCCGTTCGGCATCGCTTTTGCGCTTCGGGCAATCCTCGTAGTCGTGGTCGCGCCCACCGCAGTAGGAGCAGCATTTTGCCGGCGCGTCGGAGCGAAGCATCCTTGGCATGCACAAGGATGCACGAAAACCCGACAGATTGCGACGGCTTGCGCACCGGCAACGTCGATTTCGCCACGGAACCGCTGCCGCCGCATGAAAGTTATCTGCTCATTGCAACGGGAGCACAGGACATGGCCGACGACCCGAACCGCTATGAGACCGGAGCGAGGAAATATCCGGCAAAGATGAGCCCCGACGCGGCCGACCAATTTTCGCAGGATGCGGCCGGCAACAAGCCGCCTCCCGGCGGCATGGGATTGACCAGGCCGGCTGACGATTTCGACGACAAGACCCGGCATTCGGAGGGCCAGAACCCGCCGCGCGCAGTGATCCGGCCAGACGACAAGGCCAGCCCCAAGAAGCCCGGCGAGGACGCAAAACGATGAACGTCGCCAATCTCCAGCTCGAAGGATTGATGATGGCGATCGCGGCCGTCAACAATGCGCTGGTCCACAAGGGCCTGCTGTCGGTCGACGAGGTCGACATGGCGTTGCGCCGGGCCGAGGCGGCGATGACCAGCGACGAACGTCTCTATGAAGACATGTCGCCATCCAACCGCGACGCCGTCTGTTTTCCGCTCAGGCTGCTGCAGGCGGCCAACAATGCCCAGGGGGAAACCGGCGTACCGTCCTTTGCCGAACTGGCAAGGATGGTCGGCCGGACCAAGCAGCCCTATAACGACCAGATGTGATGGAGAACGCCATGGCCGACGACAAATCCAAGACCAAGCAGGATCGCAAACTGGTTTCCGGCGAAGAGCCATACGAGGTCGCTGCCTTTGCCCGCAAATACGGCATACCGCAAAGCGAGGCCGCGACCATCATCAAGCGTTACGGCCCCTCGAGGAGGAAGCTCGACGCGCATATGGCGAGCCGCAACGCCTGATCCAACTCTGGCGGCGGCCGCCGTTCACGCCGGAAGCGTCCCTGCCCTGCCGCCTTGTCGAGAGTATCGGCACCGTCAGCCGTGACCTGTCGGGTTCGCCCCATTCAACGCCTGGTTTTGACAGCCGCGGAATACTCTCGCGGCGCAACAACTCATTTACCTCGACGCTGTACCAGTCCGGTGAGCAAAGCCGGGGGTCGGATGCAGGAACAATTATTGCGCTATGAATGTGTCATGGAGCCGAACGGCCGTTGGATGGTGTGGGACATCGTTCACGATCTGCCGGCGCAATTTTCGGAAATCGCGCTGATCGGCCTGAGCCGTCGTGAAGCGGTTTCGCTCTGCCGGCTGCTCAACGAGACGAGCCGTTCCGAGACGCGGCAGAGCCGGGCCTCCTGAGAAGCGCGTGCGTCTCAGGCCTGCCAGGCTAAGAGGATTTCAATGCGATCGACAATATTCGGTCTGGTCCTGCTGCTGCCGGCCGCCGCACTGGCAGAACCGATCGAGACGCAGAAGATCATCACCGCGGCGACCGGCGATTGGAACGGCGACGGTGCCGCCGATCTGGCGATGATCGTCGAGACCGAGCCCGGCCATCCCATGGACCTGCATTTGTTCCTCAGGGACCGCGACGGCAATTTTCTCAGACCTGCCGGGGTCGTGCATGAACAGATTTACGGCGAATGGAAGGATTACGAGCGGCCGGGCCCCGCCACATCCGACACCGAGCCCGAACTCACTGCGCTCCCCAACGGCTCGATCAAGCTCTATGTTCCGGCGATGGAGATCGGCAGCGAGCGGACCAACAAGACGCTGACGCTCGCCTGGCGCAACGGCACGTTCGTCGTCGCCGGTTTTGCCTACGAATATTGGGATTACATGGACGACAATGTTGCCGGCGACTGCGACTACAACGTGCTGACCGGCAAGGGCAAAAGCAGCAAGAAGCTGGCGGACGGCAGCACCAGGCAAGCGACCGTATCGGTCGAAGGCAAGGTTATCCCCTTTGCGGAATGGACTCCGGGCACTGGCTTCAGCGCCTGCGGAGAGTGAGAGGTTTCGGTTGCCTCACTGCAGCGGCGGCTTCCACAGCAGACTGTTGCGATCGGCGGACTTGACGCGCAGCCAGGTTTCGCGGCCGTCGCGCAGCACCCGGAGCGGGATCTCGGCGCCCGCCGGGCCGCTGTTCCAAAGCTTGCGATAAAAATCGGCAAGCCCATCGACCGCCGTGTCACGGACATCCGAGATGACATCGCCTTGGCGAAGGCCCGCCTGGGCGGCTGGACCGCCTTCGGCGACGCTCATCACCACGACCTTGCCGTCGCTCTCGGCCGAGAAGGCGCCGAGCCACGGCCGCGGCGGCTTGGCGACCTGCCCGCGCGTCAGCAGATCGTCGAGGATGGGCGGCAGAAGATCGATCGGCACCACCATGTTGATGTCGGCGACCTCGCCGTTGCGGCTCATCTGCAGCCGCAGCGAACCGATGCCGAGCAGCCTGCCATCCGCGCCGATGAGGCCGGCGCCGCCCCATGAGGGGTGAGCCGGCGCCGTGAAGATCGCCTCGTCGAGCAGATATTCCCAATAGCCGGCGAATTCCTGCTTGGTGACGATTCGCGCCCGCACGGAGCGGCCGACGCCGTCGGAGAGCACGACGGGATCGCCGATCTTCGCCCTGGACGCGTCGCCGAGCGCAATGGCGGGCAGCCCGAGCGGCGCCAGCGCCTGCACCAGGCCGAAGCCCGACTCCTGGTCGTAGGCGAGCGCATGGGCGGGAACCACGCGCCCGTCCTGGTCGGCCAGCCAGACCTCCTCGGCCTCGGTGATGAGATAGCCGATGGTGAGTACCAGCCCGTCGCCGCGGATGACCACGCCACTGCCCTCGCGGCGGGTGCCAAGTGTATTTGCCGTGAAGGCGTCTTCCGGCACGGTGGCGCGGACGGCCACGATGGATCGCAAAAGGGGTTCGATATTCATGCTTTGGTTCCTGGCAATGTTCGCAGGCTGATATGGGCTATAGGTATGGCGCAGGTGATCAGGCGCAAGAGGTGGCGCCGGCTTTGGCGTGGACCGGCGCCGTTCGCGCCGGGGTTTTGCAACAGCGCCGGCAGCCCTATCTGTACCTACGGCTATCCCAAGCTGCCCTATGCAAAGTTCCTCCGCCATTACCCACGTTGATATCTGATATCCTCCCAACCCAACCCTTCCAAAGGCCTCCCGAATGAACGACTACGCAACGGACCAATACACGCCGCCAAAAGTCTGGACCTGGAACAAGGCAAATGGTGGCGCTTTCGCCAGCATCAATCGGCCGATCGCCGGCCCGACGCATGACAAGAAACTGCCGGTCGGCAAGCATCCGCTGCAGCTTTATTCGCTGGCGACACCGAACGGCGTCAAGGTGACGATCATGCTGGAGGAACTTCTGGCGCTCGGTCACAGCGGCGCCGAATACGACGCCTGGCTTATCAGGATCAACGACGGCGACCAGTTCGGCAGCGGCTTCGTCGAGGTCAACCCGAACTCGAAGATCCCGGCCATGATGGATCGCAGTGGGAAAAAGCCGGTCCGCATCTTCGAATCCGGCTCGATCCTGCTCTACCTCGCCGAAAAATTCGGCGAATTCCTGCCGACGGAGCAGCCGGCCCGCGCCGAGACCCTGTCATGGCTATTCTGGCAAGTGGGCTCGGCGCCCTATCTCGGTGGCGGCTTCGGCCATTTCTATGTCTATGCGCCAACGAAGATCGAATATGCCATCGACCGCTTCGCCATGGAAACCAAGCGGCAGATGGACGTGCTCGACCGACGCCTCGCCGAAAGCGAGTATTTAGGCGGCAGCGACTATACGATTGCCGACATTGCGGTGTGGCCCTGGTACGGCGGGCTGGCCAAGGGCCGCATGTATGACGATTCCGGCGAGTTCCTGCAGGTGGAGCAGTACAAGAACGTGCAGCGTTGGGCCGACGCCATCGACGCGCGGCCGGCGGTCAAGCGCGGCCGCATGGTCAACCGCACCTTCGGCGAGCCTTCGATGCAGCTGCACGAGCGCCATGACGCCAGCGATTTCGAGACCAAGACGCAAGACAAGCTCCCGGCGGCCAAAAGCTAAGCCGACGACGCGCCGATCTCTCGCCTTGTAGGGGAGATCGGCAGCTTCGGCCGACTGCTCAGGCCCGTCTCTACCGCCGCCATCCAAGCTGGCATCAACAAAAGGGAGCTTGCCAGCCGGTTGTAAAATGTGGCGTTAGGCACCGTCGTACAAGCAGCAGGCAGGTTTTCCCGCTAGCTCAAAAACGACGATATGAGTTGGGCGATATATATTAGTTGACTAAACTAGCGGAACGTCCAATGCACATTCCCAGAACCGAACATGTCCTGTCTAGACCATCATATCTATATGGGACATTACTACATAAGCTGAACGCGACCTCTACGGTTCGGCGGCACAGCCCTCAGACGCCGCGGCTTTACCTCCGCGCTTTTCGCCCCGGATCCGTAGATCAACCGGACGACGAACAGGAAATATCCAACCTGCATGACGATCAAGGTCAAGATCGTCCAGGCCAGCGTCTTCCAGATTGAACCCGTCGCAAGGTAAGTCGAGATCGCCACGACGGACGATATGGTGGTCAGCCCCACCAGAAACCGTGGAAAGTTCATGACTTTTGCGCCGCCCCGTAACTCGCAACAGCCGGGACGAACTCCCCTAACCCATTACCCCGGACCAACGTTTTCACTATTTTGGCAATTGCGCAACCACCAAATAGAACTGCAGTTAACGCATGCTTCCGTGATCAAGGGCTGCGTGTCAGGTCACCAAGGTGGGCTGGCTTGGACGGCGGCGGCTGCGCGTCCCTCCTCCCCGACCAGCTCTCCATACCCCCTCACAACCCCATCAAGCCCACGTATTCGCCACGTCTCCCCTTCGCACGCCTCGAGATAGGACTGGCCGAGCGGGACTTTCCCTCCGCCGTCCGGCAGGTCCAGCACGTAGACGGGATTGCAGATGCCGGACAGGCGCGCACGCAAGGCGCTGACCAGCGCCTGGCCCTCGGCGATCGTGGTGCGCCGGTGCGCCATGCCGGGCACGAGGTCGCCGTGGTGCAGGTAATAGGGTTTGACGCCAAGGCGATACATCAGCTCGCGGCACAGCTCTTCCAACACCTCGACCGTATCGTTCACGCCTTTCAGCAGAACGCTCTGGTTGAGCAGCACGAAGCCGCCCTGCCTTAAAGTACGGCAGGCCCGCTCGGTCGCCTCCGTGATTTCGCGTGGATGGTTGAAATGGGTGACGACAGTGACCATCAGCCGGCCCTGCAAGGCTTGAACCAACCGGCCGGTGACGCGCGACGGCAGCGCGACGGGTACGCGAGTGTGGATGCGCAACAGCCGTACGTGCTGGATCGCCTCGACACCGGCGCGGATTTCCGCCAGCGCCTTGTCCGGCAGCGACAGTGGGTCGCCGCCGGTCAGGATCACCTCGCGGATTTGCGGATGGGCCGCGACATAGGCGAAGGCCTCGTCGAGAGCTTCGCGCGTATAGCCGCGGCCGATCGAGGTCAGCTGCTCCTTGCGAAAGCAGAACCGGCAATAGACGGCGCATTGATAGGTCGGGAACAGCAAAACCCGGTCGGCATGTCGATGCGTCACTCTAGGCACGGGACTGAAGGCGTGGTCGGCGATCGGATCGTCGAGTTCGCCCTCCTGCTCTGCCAGTTCGTCGGGCGACGGGATGACCTGAAGCCGTATCGGATCGGCGGGGTCGTTCCAGTCGATCAGGTCGAGATAGGCCTTGGGGATGCGAACCTTGTGGCGCGTGGCCGCGGCTTCGGCCGCCGCCCGCTCGGCTGGCGACAGCGGCAGCGAATCCAGATCGCCTACATGCCGCACGCCCTCGCGAACATCGTCCCGCCATGCGGCATCCGCCTCGCGAGCGCGCCTGTCATCGGCTGTCATGACGGCCGCATCGACCGCCATGCTGGCGTCGGGGATGTCGGGATGCGAGGTCATTGCAGGCTCCTTGAATTTCGGCCGGGGTACAGCATCGGAGCCAGGACTTGAAGGCAATAAGCGGTGTTGGGCCGGGTTGGAGGGCGCGGCAGGAAGCCACAACCGGCCACTGATCGGCCCAATCGTCCAACATCGCTGAGGCACAACATTAGCTTGCGCTCATATTAGCTTGAGCGTATACACATAAACGGCCGGTGATCTACCCCCCAACCGGTTAGGCTCGGCGCCAGTCCCTCCCTACCCCTCAGGTCAACGACGCCGGGCCGCTCGGGGTCCGCCCGGTCGCCCGCGGCTGAGACCGGATCGTCGACCTCTTCGATGTCGATCATGCCCCCTGCTCGAGCAGCACCCAACTGAACATACCAGCTGAACACATCGGCGATGCCCGCGTCTCTCGGCCTTCCCGTCGCCGGCCGCGGTCGCTAATCTCGGATTGCGAAAAAGCTGGAGAAGAGCGTATGGCGAACGACTTGTCGCCAAGGCTTTTGGCGATTGTCAATGCGCTGCCCTTGCGGCAGGGCATGCGAGTGCTGGAGATCGGCTGCGGACCGGGTGCTGCAGCGCGCGAGATCGCGCGCCGGATCGGCGGCGGGCACGTGCTGGCGATCGACCGCTCGGCCAAGGCCATCGCGCAGGCCGGGGCCGCCTCGCGCGCCGAGATTGCGGCAGGCCGGCTGAGCCTTCGCCAGGTCGCCATCGAGGATTTCGAGTTGGAGGCCGATGAGAAGCACTTCGACATTGCCGTTGCGGTGCGCGTCGGCGCGCTGGACGGGCGTCATCCCGAAGCAGGAAAAATCGCCCTGCAGCGGCTCGGCGCGGCGTTGACCGCGCAAGGCCGGCTGTTCATCGACGGCGGCGATCCGCTGCGCGAAATTGCGATACACGGCTGAACAGCTCGTGCTTAGCCTCCGGAATCGAGCGGCAGAGCTGGGTGCGCGCCTCAGCTCCGCAACCCCGGCGCCTCCTGCCCGGTGCGCTCGACATATTCGGTATAGCCGCCGCCATAGGTGTGGATGCCCTCGGGCGTCAGTTCCAGCACCCGGTTCGACAGCGCCGCCAGGAAATGGCGGTCATGCGAGACGAACAGCATGGTTCCCTCGTACTGCGACAGTGCCGTGATCAGCATCTCCTTGGTGGCGATGTCGAGGTGGTTGGTCGGCTCGTCCAGCACCAGCAAATTGGGCGGATCGAACAGCATCAGCGCCATCACCAGCCGCGCCTTCTCGCCGCCCGACAGCACGCGGCATTTCTTCTCGATCTCGTCGCCGGAAAAGCCGAAGCAGCCGGCCAGCGCCCTGAGCGGCGCCTGGCCGGCCTGCGGAAATGCATCTTCCAGTGTCTGGAACACGGTGCACTCGCCCTCCAGCACTTCCATGGCGTGCTGGGCGAAATAGCCCATCTTGACGCTGGGCCCGCGCGCCACCGTGCCATTGTCCGGCTCGGAAGCGCCAGCGACCAGCTTCAGCAGCGTCGACTTGCCGGCGCCGTTGATGCCCATCACGCACCAGCGCTCGCGGCGGCGCACCTGAAAATCCAATCCCGCGTAGATCAAGCGGCTGCCATAGCCCTTGTGCACGTTCTTCAGCGTCACCACGTCCTCGCCGCAGCGCGGCGCCGGCTGAAAGTCGAACGACACTTTCTGGCGGCGCTTGGGCGGCTCGACCCGGTCGATCTTGTCCAGCTTCTTAACCCGGCTCTGCACCTGCGCGGCATGCGAGGCACGCGCCTTGAAGCGCTCGATGAAGGCGATCTCCTTGGCCAGCATCGCCTGCTGGCGCTCGAACTGCGCCTGCTGCTGCCGGTCGGCGATCGCCCGCTGCTGCTGGTAGAATTCGTAATTCCCCGAGTAAGCGGTCAGCGAGCCACCATCGATCTCGACCACCTTGTTGACGATGCGGTTCATGAACTCGCGGTCATGCGAGGTCATCAGCAGCGCGCCGTCGTAGTTCTTCAGGAACTGCTCCAGCCAGATCAGGCTTTCGAGGTCGAGATGGTTGCTCGGCTCGTCGAGCAGCATGGCGTCGGGCCGCATCAAAAGGATCCTGGCCAGTGCCACCCGCATTTTCCAGCCGCCGGACAGCTTGCCGACGTCGCCGTCCATCATCTCCTGGCTGAAGCCAAGGCCGTCCAGCACCTCGCGAGCGCGCCCATCCAGCGCGTAACCGTCGAGCTCCTCGAAGCGGTGCTGTGCCTCGCCGTAACGGGCGATGATCTCGTCCATTTCACCGGCGCGATCGGGGTCGCCCATCGCGTGCTCGAGCTCACGCATCTCGGCCGCCACTTCGCTCACCGGCCCGGCGCCGTCCATCACTTCGGCAACGGCGCTGCGGCCGGACATGTCGCCGACATCCTGGCTGAAATAGCCGATGGTGACGCCGCGATCGACCGAGACCTGGCCCTCGTCAGGCTGCTCCTCGCCGTTGATCATGCGAAACAGCGTTGTCTTGCCGGCGCCGTTAGGCCCGACCAGCCCGACCTTCTCGCCCTTCTGCAACGCGGCGGAGGCTTCGATGAAGACGATCTGCCGGCCGTTCTGCTTGCTGATGCTTTCGAGACGAATCATGGTTTTCCAGGAAAGGCCAAAGGAGAGTTCCCGCGCCAATACGCCATAGGCCGCGCCGGCGGAAGCCCGCAGTGGTGAGGCGCCCGCGCCAAATTGTCTGAACCCTATCGTTGCATCGCCCGCCGGAATCGCTCGTCCAGCTGCTGGAACTCGGCAAAGAGCCCATCGCATGCCCGGCGACCCGCTTCGCATCGCATAGTCCGTGTTTGGTACCAACTGCCCTGCCGGTCCCTGCTGAGGCGATTGCAGGTTATGGCGGGATACGCCTGTTCGGTGGGCCTTGTGAAACTCCACTGTGTCAGCCCGTCAGCAGAAACGAACCGTTCGAAGCGGGATGAGGCAGCAACGCGACGCAACGCGGGAGACGCCCTCAGTTGCTCGACCAAATCCAGTGCGTCAGCACCGTGGAAACCGCACATCGTCGACGGCCCACGCGCGTCGCGGTGGATGCCTTCGTCCACAGTCTGGGCGTGCGAGGCGCCGTAGGTTGCGAGCATAATCGCGCCGACTACACGGAATCTTCTCACTGGAGCTTCCCTATTGGCTACTGCATTCCTTCAACACTGTTGGTTGCAGCAGGACCACTCACCCGATCCCGTCGCCTCATAGGCGCCGGCGGCGCGTCTGTCCTCAAGTCGCACCGGCCGGCACAAGGACACTACCGGTGAAGCGAGCGCCGCTCCGATGCCGCTCCGATGCATAACGACAGGCTCGCCGTTGACATGGACTTTGCGCTGGTTTTGGTCTTGGTCCCGGTCCCGATCTTGTCACTAAACCCAAGCGCGATGTTTATCTCGTCCGATCGCCTTCGCAAAGTAGCCGGCGGTCCGGACGATCACACCCGGCCGGATGTCCCGCCCTCGCCAAAAATCCCGGTCACCCAGTCGATGAACACGCGTACCCGTGGCGCGAGCTGGCGGTTCTGTGGGTAGAGCGCCGACAGCGGTGTCGGCGACGGCGGGTAATCCGGCAGCACTTCGACAAGCGTGCCGCGTGCGAAATCCCCGGCGAAGCGGTAATGCGGCGCCTGCACCAGGCCGAAGCCGAGACGCGCCAGTTCCGCCATCGTGTCGGAGCCGTTGACCGTCACCCGGTTCGGCAGCGTGACATAGCGCAACGCGCCGCCAACGGTGAATTCGAGCGGCATGATCTCGCCGGTCCGCGACGAGCGGAAGCCGACCATCAGATGGCCTTCGAGATCGTCGGGGGTTGCCGGCATGCCGTGCTTTTCGAGATAGGCGGGGCTGGCGCAGGTGACTTCGCGCAATGTTGCCACCCGCCGCACGATCATGCCGCTGTCGGCCTGTTCGCCGGAACGCAGCACGCAGTCGATGCCCTCGCGCACCAGATCGACCAGCCGGTCGCCGTCGCCGATATGCAGGTCGATCCCGGGGTAGCGGTCGAGGAATTCGGTGAGCCGCGGCAGGATGAAATGGCGGGCCATGAAGCCGTGCACGTCGATCCTCAAAAGGCCTTGCGGCTGCGCCGATTGAAAGCCGGCCTCGGCATCTTCGACATCGGCAAGGATGGCGAGGCAGCGCTGGTAATAGGCCTGGCCGTCCAATGTCGGCCTGACATGGCGCGTGGTGCGTTCCAGCAGCCTCACCCCCAGCCGCGCCTCGAGATCCTTGATCGCCTCGGTGGCGCTCGATCGCGACATCGACAGATCGGCGGCGGCCGCGGTGAAGCTGCCGCGCTCGATCACACGGGCAAGCAGGCGCATCCGGTCGAGACTGTCCATCGCCATTGTTCGCCATATCCGAATGGTGTTGGCAAGTCCCGAGCGATTATCCCGCAGGATTTATCGCCTATTTTCAGCCGACAAGAATTGGAGAGCTGACATGACTGCGCGGAATGCAAAGGTGGCGCTGGTAACCGGCGCCTCGAAGGGTATCGGCGCCGAAATTGCCAGAAGGCTGGCACGCGACGGCTTTTCGGTCGTCGTCAACTATGCCAGGGGCGCCGAAGCAGCCGAAGGCGTGGTGCGCGGGATCGAAGCGGCGGGCGGCACGGCGATCGCCGTTCAGGCCGATATCGGCGATCCCAAAGGCGTGGCGCATCTGTTCGACGCAGCCGAGCAGGCGTTTGGCGGCCTCGACGTGCTGGTCAACAACGCCGGCATCATGAAGCTCGCGCCGATCGCGCAGATGGACGACACCGGTTTCGAGCGGCAGGTCGCGGTGAATCTCGGTGGCGTCTTCCGCGGCATGCGCGAGGCCGCACGAAGGCTGCGCGACGGCGGCCGCATCATCAGCTTCTCGTCCAGCGTGGTCGGGCTCTACCAGCCGACCTACGGCGTTTACGCTGCCACCAAGGCCGGCGTCGAGGCGATGACGCATGTGCTGGCCAAGGAACTCGGGGCGCGCGGCATCACAGTCAATGTCGTGGCGCCGGGGCCGGTGGCCACCGAGCTGTTCCTTGGCGGCAAATCTGAGGCACTGGTCGAAACGATCACCAGGATGATCCCGCTGGGGCGGCTCGGCCAGCCCGCCGACATCGCCGGCGTGGTGTCGTTCCTCGCCGGACCGGACAGCGGCTGGGTCAACGGCCAGGTGCTGCGCGCCAATGGCGGCACGGTCTGACTTTACCTCCAACAATCCACAGGAAATCGACGTCATGCCCTTTGCAAACTTCAAGGTACCTGAGCGCGCGCTGTCCGCCGGACAGAAGGAGGACCTCGTCCACAAGACCACAGCCCTGTTCGTCGAAATGTTCGGCGAAGGCGTGCGCCCCTACACCATGGTGCTGATCGAGGAGGTCGCCGATGGCGGCTACGGCCGCGCCGACGTGGTGTTCACGATTCCTGGGGCAGGATAAAATCCTGAACCCCAAGCACCGTCTTCACCCGCTCGAGCGCCAGCTCGTCATGAAGATTTCGATGGAAAAGACGTTGCAATAGGCGCCAGGGCCGCGCAGCGACGAGACGCGCAACGGCATGTCGGCAACGACATGCCAGTTCACCCGCTGGTTCGGCGTGAACGGCTTCGTCAATTATGTGATCGCTTCGACTGCCGCGGCCGCGAGCGAACGCGGGTTCGGGGACGGCTAAGCTGCCGATGCCCTTCGTTGAGGGACCGTCAAGGGAGAGATTGCAGCATGGCGGTCGCGCGCTAGATCGCTGGCAGAGGCTAACGCGAGGCCAGCCATGGACGATTGGAAGCTACCTTGGGACGGCGGTTGCCTATGCGGCGGGATACGCTTTCGCATAAGTGCCCCGCCTTTGCTGACGATGGCGTGTCACTGCACCGGCTGCCAGAAACTGAGCGCCAGCGCGTATTCCTTGACCATCGCCGTGCCGAGCGACGGTTTCGCAGTCACCCAAGGCGAGCCGGTGGTCGGCGGCCTCCACGGCCCGCACCGGCAACTCTATTGCCGGCATTGCAAGAACTGGATGTTCACGCGTCCGCATGGCCTGGACTTTTTCGTCAACATTCGCGCGACCATGCTGGACGAGCATCATTGGTATGTGCCTTTCGTCGAAGTCTTCACATCGGAAAAGCTGCCCTGGGCTTCGACCGCCGCTACCCACAGTTTCGCTACGCAGCCCGACCTTGAGGGATACGCCCCTTTGATCGAAGCGTTCGCCCGTGAAGCGGCGCGGCCAACCTGACTGGTTGGCACCCGGAAAGGCGGCGCCAGTTTTCGTGCTTCACCGCAACTCCACCCAGACAGGCGCGTGGTCGCTGGCGCCGGTCTCGCCACGCACGTCGCGGTCGATACCCGCCGCTACCAGCCGGCGCGACAGTTTCTTGCTGAGCAAGATATGGTCGAGCCGCAGGCCGGCATCGCGCGGCCAGCGATTGCGGCGATAGTCCCAGAATGTGTAGAGCGTCTCCGTCGGGTGCTTCTTGCGCAGCGCGTCAAGCCAGCCCTGGTCGAGCAGCCGCTGGAACGACGCGCGGCTTTCCGGCTGCACCAGCGCGTTGTCGTCATAGGAGCGGGTCGGGTAGATGTCGCGCGCCTCGGGCACGATGTTGTAGTCGCCGGCCAGCACCACGGGCAGGCCGGTATCGAGCAACTGCGCCGCATGCGCCTCCAGCCTTTCGTGCCAGGCCAGCTTGTACTGGAATTTCGGGCCGGGCTGCGGGTTGCCGTTCGGCGCGTAGAGCGAGGCGACGACGATACCGTTGACCGCCGCTTCGATGTAGCGCGCCTGCTGATCGCCATCGTCGCCGGGCAGCGCCTCGCGGGTCAGAACGGGTTCTGAGCCACGCGAAAGGATGGCGACGCCGTTCCAGGTCGGCTGCCCGACCCAAACCGCGCCGTAGCCGGCGGCCGCCAGCGCAGTGCGCGGAAACTGCGTCTGTCTCGCCTTGAGCTCCTGCAGGCAGGCGATGTCGGGTTTGGCGGCGGCCAGCCATGCGAGCAGGTTCGGCAACCGGCTGTTGATGTTGTTGACGTTGAAGGTGGCGATCTTCATCGGCCTGCTTCAGCGCACGATGCGTTCGGTCCACGCCTTCACTGCATCAGCGAGCGTCTTCAGATGATCGGCGGTGGATAAGCCGGAGATGTTTTTGCGCGGCTTCAGATCATGGTCGCCATCTTCCAGCCAGAGGATCTCGATCGCCTCGGACAGAGCATAGGTCGCGACCTCGTCTTTGGTCCCGAACTCGTCGCGCGTGCCCTGGAGGATCAATGTCGGCGTCTTGAGATCGGCGAGGTGCTTTGTCCGAAGCTGCGTCGGTTTGTCCGGCGGATGGAAGGGGTAGCCGAGGCAAAGCAGGCCCGAGATCTCGCCCTTCGAAAACATCTCGTCGGCGATCATCGAAGCGACGCGTCCGCCCATCGACTTGCCGCCGATGATGAGCGGACCCTCCACGCCCTTCGCCCGGAGGTCGGCGATCGCCTTGACGTATTCCGGGTTAACCGTCTCGGCGCGCGGCGGCGGCTTGCGATGGCCGTAGCGGCGGGCGGCCATGTAGTGGAATTCAAAGCGCGCGACGCGGAAACCGGCCGCGGCGAGCGCTTTTGCCGTGGCTGTCAGCGAGGGCGAGTCCATAGGAGCGCCTGCGCCATGCGCGAGCAGGATGGTGATGGCGGCGGTGTCTGGGCCGTCGAAGAGGAAGGTGGTCATGGGGCGGCCCACCTATAGAGGCCGCGCTCCGTCCCACCCCCCTCTGTCCTACCGGACATCTCCCCCTCAAGGGGGGAGATTGGATGTCGCCGCCGGTTTCGCCAACCACTAAAGCTGAAAGGCACGCGGGGCACCGAAGCTGCCGATCTCCCCCCTTGAGGGGGAGATGTCCGGCAGGACAGAGGGGGGTGTTCAAGCGCAGGCATTGGATTACCTCACCCCGCCGACTTTTGCGCCAGCTGCAAATCCACGAACTGTATCCCCTTGGCCGCCATACGCGCCCATTCGGAATTGGCGTCGAGTTCGAGGTAGCGCACCCAGCGACGCCGCGCCTCAGCGAAATTGCCGGCGTCGAACTCCAGCCTCGCAAGGTTGAACACCGCGTCGGCATAATTGGGATCGAGTGCGATAGCCTTCAGCAAATGGCGGCGCGCCGAGGCTACCCGCCCCTCTTCGCTCATCAGCCCGGCAAGATTGAACCAGGCTTCTACGAAGCCGGGGTCGCACTTGATGGCGCGGGCATAGTCGTGCGCCGCCTCGGCCGCGTGGCCGGCCGCGCGCAGGCAGTTGGCGCGGTTGAAGGCGGCGATGGCATCGCTCGGGTCGATGGCCAGGCAGCGCTGGTAGAGTGCCGCCGCCTGCTCGTGGTCTTCAGCCTCTTCCGCCGCCTCGGCATCGGCGAACAGCTCTTCCAGCGTGTCGTCATCCCGCGTTCCCAGATCGAACAGCAGCTGGCCGTCAAGTTCGCTCTGGCCTCCCTCGAGATAGATCGCGTCGGCCCTCCCATGCTGCGAGCCGACGGCGAGCGACTTGGCGGTGAGCGAGGCGACCGGGCCCGAGCGATGCACAGAGCGCGCGATCGCCCCCCACGAGGCGCCGCCGGCAACCAGCCCGGCATATTTGCGGGCGAGGATCAGGTCGCGAAAGGAATACGGTTCGCAATCATGCTCGAAGGCATCGAACAGCGACAAAAGGTCGAGATCCGCGCCGGTCAGCCGCGACTGGTCGATCAGCGACTGCCGCGACAGCGCCGAAGCCTCCGGCGCTTTCATCAGCCCGAGCAGGCGCAGGAAGCCGTTCTCGCTGACCAGCTTGCGCCCGGCCGCGCGCTCGGTGACGACGCGGCGTTCAATCTCGGTATCGCCGGCCCTGGCGAGCAACATGCGGCCCAACACGACATGTGTGGTGCGCCGAGTGACGCCGCGCCGCAACTGGCCGTGCCGGCGCTCGACCTCACGCGCCGCCAGCCTGAGCGGGAAGGCCGCCAGCGCGCCGACGATGCCGAAGACCGTGCCGGCGAGAGCCGTCACGCCTTGCTCTTGCCGACGGCTTTGAGAAGGTTCGCCTTGAGCGGGTTTTCCTTGGCCGCGGCGGCGCCGGCCTTGGCGGATTTCGCCGCGGGCTTGGCCGTTTCATCGGCCTTGCTCTTGGACTTGGCCGGCGGCTTGGCCGATTGCGACAGGCTCGCCTTCAGCGCATCCATGAGGTTGATGACATTGCCGCGCTCAGGCGCCGCCGCGATGATAGGCTTGTGGCCCTTGAGCTTCTCGCGGATCATCGCCATCAGCGCGATCTCGTAGCGGTCCTCGTAATTCTTTGGATCGAAGGTGGTTTCCTTCTGCTTGATCAGCGCTTCGGCCAATTGCAGCATTTCGGGATCGGGGTTTCCGGCCGGGATATTGCCGAAATATTCAGCCGTGCCACGCACTTCGTTCGGATTCCTCAAGGTGCAGACGAACATGCCGTTCTCGCGCGCGCCGATCGTCACGACGCGCTCGCGGCTGGACAGCACAAGGCGGGCGATCGCCAGCTTGCCCGATTTGCGCATCGCTTCGCGCAGCACGGCAAAGGTCTCCTCGGCCATTGCGCCATCCGGCGCCAGGTAATAGGGCGCGTCCTGATAGATGACGTCGACCGAATGCTCGTCGACAAAAGCCTCGATGTTCATCGTATGGTTGGATTCGATGCGCACCGCATCGAGATCGGAGTCCTCGATGATGATGTACTGCTTGTCCTCGTATTCGTAGCCCTTGACCAGGTCCGAACGCTCGACCAGCCCGAGCTCGGGGTCGACCGGCTTCATGTTGATGCGGTTGTGCGTCTTCTTGTGCAGCTGATTGAAGCTGATGCGTTCGCTGGCGCTCGTCGCCGGATAGAGCCGGACCGGACAGCTGACCAGACTGAGCTTGAGGTAACCTTTCCAACTTGCCCTGGGCGCCATGAAATACTCCTACGCGGCCTTGTGCTGTCGAACAGTTCGCAGCGTTCATTCGTCCGGAGGACGAACGGGACTGCCGAAATCCTACATTGCCCTTCCAGTACCGGGCCCTTACAATACCGGCAAATCCCTAGCGAAATCTTCCTCCGCTGAGAGCCGCCTGCACGCAAGAGGTCCATGGCGAAGAATAATTCAAATTTTCCGGAGCGTCGATGGAGTCTGGGAGACCGCAGAACTACCTCGCGGTGGCTATCAACGGCAAATCCCGGGCGAAATCTTCCATGTCGGTCCAAGGGTCGCCTGACGTCGCCAGCAGGCCCGGCAGTGACGAATAATTCAGATCCTGCGGGGCGTCGATGGATTCCAGGTCGCTCCAGCTGACCGGTGTCGAGGCCGGCAAATTGGTGCGGGCGCGCAGCGAATAGGGAGCCGCCGAGGTGTGGCCGCGCGCATTGCGGTGATAGTCGATGAAGATGCGCCGCTTGCGGTTCTCCTTGCCCATGGTGGTGGTGAAAGTGTCGGGCGCGGTGGCGGCAAGATGCGTGGAGATGGCGCTGGTCGCCTGGTGCAGTTTCTTCCAGTTCTGCTTTTGTGTCACCGGCACGGTGATGTGGATGCCGTGGCCCCCGGAGGTCTTGGCGTACGGCACCAGCCCTAGCGCTTCGAGCTCGCTGCGAATGTGCACCGCCGCCTCCACCACGTCGCGCCAGGCGATCCCCTCGCCCGGGTCGAGATCGAAAACGATCAAATCCGGCTTGTCGAGCCGCGTGCGATGGGTGCCCCAGGTGTGGAACTCGACGACGCCGAACTGCGCCAGCGCCAGATAGCCCTTGGCGTCTTCCACCGAGAGATAGGATTTGGTCTCGCCCTCGGAGTTGGTCGCCTCGAAGGTCGCCACGGAGGACGGCATGCCGGTGAAGGCATGGCGCTGGAAGAAACAGTCCTGCGGCCTGCCGGTCGGGCAGCGCACCAGCGACACCGGCCGGCCGAGAATGTGCGGCAGCATGAAATCGCCGACCAGCGCGTAATAGACGGCAATGTCGAGCTTGGTCGGGCCGGTCTTGCCGAATAGCCGCCGCGTCGGGTTGGTCACCCAGATGGTTGCGAGGTCGGCCTCGGCGATCAGCCGCTTGCGCTTGGCCGAAACCGGCGTCGACAGGCCGACGTCGCGCAGGCCGCGGAACACGGCATGGCGCAGCGCATTGTCGGTGGTCCGGTTGGCGTAGTGGATATGCGCCGAAAGCAGCGGCCGCACCCAGTTCATCTCGCGCATGATTTCGCGCGGAACACCTTCCGGCGCGGACGCCCCGGCGCGCAACGGCTCCAGCCGCGCCAGCAACTCGCCGGCGGTGGCGGCGTCGAAGCCGGTGCCGACCTTGCCGCGATAGTGCAGCTCGCCATCCTCGAATTCGCCGAGACCGAGTGCGGCCAGCCCCTCGGCCGCGTCGGAGACAGTGTAGCCGGCGATAACGAAATCGCCGGTCTGAAGCGCCTTGGTCTTGGTCCAGGTCTTGGTGCGGCCGCTCTGGTAGACCGCCGTAGCACGTTTCGAGACGACGCCCTCCAGCCCCATTTCCGATGCCTGGTCATAAAGCGCCTGGCCGTCGCCCTCGGCGTGATCGCTGTACTGGATGGCGGAGTTGGCGCCAAGACCGGACAGCAGCTGCGAAAGCAGCGTCTTGCGCCGGCGGAGCGGCACTTGCCTCAGGTCCCAGCCGTCGAGATAGAGAAGGTCGAAGGCATAGAAGTGGAGCTTGTTGCCGGCGCCTTCGGCCAGCGCATCCTGCAAAAGGGCAAAGCGGCTGATGCCCTTGGCGTCGAGCGCGACGACCTCGCCGTCGATGATCGCCTCGCGGCAGGGCAGCCTGGCGAAGGCAAGCGGCAGGTCGCCATAGCGCTTCGTCCAGTCGAGACCGGCGCGGGTGATCAGCCTGACCTTCCCGTCGGAAACATGCGCCATGGTGCGGTAGCCGTCGAACTTGATCTCGTGCAGCCAGGCTTCGTGCGTTTTTTCCGCGGGACCTTCGCCGCCCGGCGGTTTCGAAACCTGCGTCGCCAGTTGCGGCTCGATACGGGTGGGCGGCGGCGCCTTGACGGCGCCCGGCAATGCACCTGGCTTCAGCACCACCGGCTTGGCAGGCTTGGCGGCCGGCTTCGGCGTTGCCGCCAGTTCCTCGATGCGGCGCCCGGATTTGACACTTTCCGGCCGGGCTTCCAGTATGTCGAGCTTGGCGTCGGCGGCCAGATCACGCTCCTTGAACAGCAGCCAGTTCTTCTTGCCCTCATCCTCGCCGGGCTTCGGCTTCAGCCGCGCCAACATCCAGCCGCCATTGAGCTTCTCGCCGGCGAGCCGGAACTTGAAGGAGCCGGTGCGCAGGCTCTTCTCGACGTCGTCCATCGGCGCCCAGATGCCGGTGTCCCAGACGATCATCGGCCCGCCGCCATATTCGCCCTCGGGAATGACACCTTCGAAGTCGATATATTCGAGCGGATGGTCCTCGGTCTCGACCGCCAGCCTTTTGTCGGCCGGATTGAGCGAGGGGCCGCGCGGCACCGCCCAGCTCTTCAGCACGTCGCCGACCTGGAGGCGAAGGTCGTAGTGGTCGGCGGTGGCGTGGTGCTTGTGAACGACGAAGCGGTTGCCTTCCCCGGCAACCAGCCCGCCGGCGGGTTCCGGCGTCCTCGTGAACTCGCGCTTCGCGCGATAGGCCTTGAGCTTCGAAGGAGCTGGCATGGACTAGACGTAGGTGGCGGGCAAAAGCAACGAGCGCAGCATCAAAATCCCATCGCAGCGGCGCTCCAATGTCACGGCATCGATCCCAGGGTCTCCGCGACGCAGCTTCGCTCCTGCTCCGCCCTGGGATGACGAAGGATGGGAGGTCACGCCGCTCAATCGTCGGTGGCCGGTGTCAATTCGAGTTCGGCCGGCGACAGGCCCTGCTGCAGCTGGCTGAGCCGGAATTCGTCGACCCAATAGGCCTCGCCGTCGACCAGCACGCGCGCGCTGTAGCTGCCGGCCGAAAAACGCTGCGCAGTGATGTACACCTTGTGGCGGTCGAGCGCCTTGCGCACCGCGGCGCGCTTGGATTTTTGGCTGGTAGCGGAACTGGCCATGCAATTTGCTCATACACGCAGAGCCGCAAGACAAGACGGCCGGCTCAAGGATGGCTGAGACGGGGTGTCGTGTCAATTTCGGCGAGCGAGCGTCCCACGACCGCCGGCGCATAGTGCCCGACGTCCATATATCAGGACGTGACACTTCCCCGGACTGGATGAAGCATCCCTCGAATGGATGAAGCTAAAAGCTCGAATTTATGCGTAGGCTCGTGGTGCACGTCTTCCAATTGGCGTCGCGGGATAGCAAGCCCCCGACCGAGGTCGCTTTTTTGACGAACGGAAAACGGACAGACATTGGCCTCAAAGCTGCGGTTCCACCTGCAAGCGGCGCCGAGTTGCTGAAATCCAGGGGCTGGTTTCGTGTCAAATGGCAAAAAATACTCTTGGCTAGTATGTTGATCGTCGGCGCGACAATTACGCTCTCGACTGCGTCCGCAGTTGAGATCGAAAAGCTGCGGCAGCAGGCGACCGCCGATCACACGGAGCTGGTGAGCGAAGCCGCCCAGGCGGCTTCGACGGATGCCGCCCCGCTCGATCGCCAGCTGGCCGAGCTCGCGGCTGAGATCGAAAAGCTGCGGCAGGACGCGACGATCGACCGCGCGACCGTGGCGCAACTGCGGACGCAGGTGAGCGAAGCCGCCCGGGCGCCGCCACCGGATTCGGCTACGCTCGATCGCCAGTTGACCGAACTTTTGGGTCAGATCGAAAAATTGCAGCAGGTGGCGGCGGGCGACAGCACGAACCTCCTCCAGTTGGTCGAAAAGCTGCGGCAGGACGCGACCGCCGACCGCGCGGCAGTGGCGCAGCTGCGGACGCAGGTAAGAGAAGCCGCCCGGGCACCGCCACCGGATGCGGTTACGCTCGACCGCCAGCGGACTGAACTCGCGGCCGAGATCGAAAAGTTGCGGCAGGGGGCGACCGCCGACCGCGCGGAGCTGGCGCAGTTGCGAGCGCAGGTGAGCGAAGGCGCCCGGGCGCCTCCGCCGGATGCGGTTGCGCTCGATCGCCAGCGGGCAGAGCTCGCGGCCGAGATCGAAAAGCTGCGGCAGGGGGCGACCGCCGACCGCGCGGAGCTGGCGCAGTTGCGAGCGCAGGTGAGCGAAGCCGCCCGGGCGCCTCCGCCGGATGCGGTTGCGCTCGATCGCCAGCGGGCAGAGCTCGCGGCCGAGATCGAAAAGCTGCGGCAGGCGGCGACCGCCGACCGCGCGGAGCTGGCGCAGCTGCGGACGCAGGTGAGCGAAGCCGCCCGGGCGCCTCCGCCGGATGCGCTCGATCGCCAGCGGACCGAGCTCGTGGCTGAGATCGAAAAGCTGCGGCAGGACGCGACCGCCGACCGTGCGGCCGTGGCGCAGCTGCGGACGCAGGTAAGAGAAGCCGCCCGGGCACAGCCACCGGATGCGGTTACGCTCGATCGCCAGCGGGCAGAGCTCGTGGCTCAGATCGAGAAACTGCGGCAGGCGGCGACCGCCGACCGCACGGAGCTGGCGCAGTTGCGAGCGCAGGTGAGCGACATCGCTCGGGCACCGTCACCGGACGCGGCCGCACTCGATCGCCAGCGGTCCGAGCTCGTGGCTCAGATCGAAAAGCTGCGGCAGGCGGCGACCGCCGACCGTGCGGCCCTGGCGCAGCTGCGGACGCAGGTGAGAGAAGCCGCCCGGGCACCGTCACCGGATGCGGCCGCACTCGATCGCCAGCGGGCAGAGCTCGTGGCCGAGATCGAAAAGCTGCGGCAGGACGCGACCGCCGATCGCACGGAGCTGGCGCAGTTGCGAGCGCAGGTGAGCGACGTCGCCCGGGCGCCGTCGCCGGATGCGGCCGCACTCGATCGCCAGCGGTCCGAGCTCGTGGCTCAGATCGAGAAATTGCGGCGGCAGGCGACGGACAATCATGCCGGCATGGATCGCCTTGAAAAGCAGATGGATCGCCTTGAAAAGCAGTTTGCTGAAGCATTTCAGCCTCAAGAGTCGTCTCAGCCTCAGTCTACCGCAACCATCGGCATATCGCCTGATATCGTTCTGCCCTCAGATGCAACTCCACGAGTCATTCTGCGCTTTGCGCGTAACCGCGATTCCGCGCGGACACGAGCGGCGACCCTTGAGCGGAGTCTGCGAGCTCAGGGGCTCGACGTCGTAAAATCTGGCAATTCACCCATAAGCTCTCGGGCAAACGAAGTCATGTACTTTTATAATGAAGATCGACCAAGCGCAGAGCGTATAGCGGCTGGGCTTGTGGAAGCTGCACTCATCCAGCGCGCATTTGCGGACGATGGTTCACTCCCCCGCCCCGGAACTATCGAAGTGGCAATCGGGCGGTAACTAATAAGGTAGCGCAAAACAGGAGTCTGATATGAACCTCAGTTGCTTTGTTCGCCATCTCGCCTTTATTGTCCTGCTGGGAAGCACATCTGCTTTCGCGCAAACAGATCCGCCTTCGCCCGCGACGCCGGAAAGCGCGAAAACACAAAGTGGACCGGCCCCATTGGTCATCCATTTCGGCACCGGCAGCAGCACAATTCTTCCCAAGGACAGAGAAGTCCTCGATCAAGCGTCTCGCGCGTTCAACGAGGGCAAGCCGCAAGTCATGATCGTTACTGGCAGTGCCGATCGTGCCGGACCACCAGCGCAGAACCTCTTGCTTTCTCAGCGCAGGGCGACAGCGGTGCTGAAAGCTTTGCTCGATCGCGGACTTCCGGTCGACCGGTTCCAGGTCCTGGCGAAAGGCGAAACAGAACTCGCGGTTCCGACCGAAGAGGGTATTGCCGAACCTGAAAACCGTCGTGTCGAGATCACCTGGCGCTAACGCCGTGCGCCGCTTCGTGACCGCGGCCAGTCTATTGCTCGCGTTCGCACAGTCGGTGACGCCGGCTAGCGCCGAGGATCCGAGTGTTTTGTTTCGCGAGGCACTGCGACAAGACTTGATGGGCGGGCCGACAGGTGCTCGGCTCGCCTTCGACATGTACCGCCGTGCTGCAGAAGCGGGTCTGCCCGAAGCACAATTCAATGTTGCCATCATGCTTGACAGCGGCCGCGGCGTGTCCCCGGATATGGCGCAAGCCGCCACATGGTACGCGCGTGCGGCCTCTCATGGCATTCGAAGAGCGGCATATAATCTCGGCCAGCTTTACGAGGCAGGGCAAGGCGTTCCGCAAAACGTCGATCTCGCCCGTGCGTGGTTTAAAGCATCCGGTCTCCCGGCTGCTCGCGCGCGCCTGACTGCCATTCGCTCTGGTGGCGCAAAGGCCGCGACGCTTTCCGCTCCAATACTCATCGCGCCTACATATGGCGAGTTGATTGGCTCCAACGCAAATAGTGTCGAGCTAGTGTGGACGGCACGCCAGCAACCAGAGGGAGTGCGCTTCTTCGTGGAGTTGCTCGCACTTGTGCCATCTGGTTCAAGTGAGATCTATTCCGGCTTTGTCGATATTTCGAGCCTGAACGTGGCTCTCTCAAGTCATAAGGGAGCCTTCGCATGGCGCGTGCTCGCCGTGGCACGAAGGGGTGGCCGCTACGCTGCCAGCGATTGGTCTTATATGCGCACCGCTGCCAACTGATGGTGTGATTGATGGCGATCGCATCAATCAAGGCCACGGGTGGTCCGAAGCTAGTAGCTGCTTCTGGCCCTTTCCGGCCCGGACCACCCGCCTGCTTGCGTCCTTCCCAAGACAGCGGACACTGTAAGCGCATCGATGCGGCGCACTTTGACCTGGATTCAAATGGCCGGTCAGCTATCGGCTGTGGAAACCCAACCGGCGCGCTATATGGGATATGGCGGCTTGGACTGCGACACCGACCCAGAGAACCTCAGATGACATTGACGATGCGCGAACTCGGCAGCCAGGGGCTGCAAGTCTCGGCAATTGGTCTCGGCTGCATGGGCATGAGCCAGTCATACGGTCCGGCCGACGAGGCGGAGTCGATCGCCACGCTGCACCGCGCCATCGAACTCGGCTGCACCTTCCTCGACACCGCGGAAGTCTACGGGCCGTACGCTAACGAGGAGTTGCTCGGCCGCGCGCTGAAGGGCCGGCGCGATGAAGTGACGATCGCGACGAAGTTCGGTTTCCGCATCGAAAACGGCAAGCAAGTCGGCACCGAGCGCGACAGCCGGCCCGAACATATCCGCGAGGCTTTGGAAGGTTCGCTGAGAAGGCTCGCCACCGACCATGTCGACCTCCTCTATCAGCACCGCGTCGATCCGGCGGTGCCGATCGAGGATGTGGCGGGTGCTGTCGGCGAGCTGATCGCTCAGGGCAAGGTTCGCTTCTTCGGCCTGTCGGAAGCCGGTGCCGCCAACATCCGCCGGGCGCATGCCGTTCATCCGGTGTCGGCAGTGCAGAGCGAATACTCGCTATGGGAGCGCAATCTGGAACCGGAAATCATTCCGCTGCTGAAGGAGCTCGGCATCGGCCTGGTGCCGTTCTCGCCGCTCGGCCGCGGCTTTCTCACCGGCGACGTCAGGCGCGCCGAAGACTATCCGGAGGGCGATTACCGGCGCGGCGACCCGCGCTACCAGGGCGCCAACTATGACGCCAACATGCAGGCGGCAGCCATGGTACTCGACATCGCCGCGGCCAAGCGCGTCAAGCCAGGCCAGATTGCGCTGGCCTGGCTGCTCCACAAGGGGAGCGACTTCGGCATCGACATGGTGCCGATCCCCGGCACCAAGCGCCGAAAGTACCTCGAGGAGAACGTCGCCGCGGCTTCGATCAGGCTCGACGCCGCCGAGATGCAGGTGCTCGACGACGCATTGGCGCCGGGCAAGGTCGCCGGTCCGCGCTACGGCGAGCGCACCATGGTGATGATCGATCGGTAGGTCTTGCCTTCTCCCGTTCTTGCGCAAAGCTCCGGCCTTGGCTAGCATCCTTGTGCAGGCACCGAGCGGAGGAGAACGTCGCGGTGGACCGGCTGGAGCGCCGTTGCGTCCCTTCAAACACGAGTTGGGCGCTCGAAGGACACTCCATTTTTGAATCGACGCAAGGAACCTTCCGGAAAACCCATTCCGGTTCCGGGGTCGTGCGCTCATCTGGGAGGAGACTAAATTGATCAACAGACGTGAATTCCTGCTGTCGACCGCGGCGATGGGCGCCCTGGCGCTGGCCGCGCCGCAACTGGCTGTTGCCCAGGACAAGCTGACCATCCTCGGCTCGGTGCCGAGCCTCGGCTTTCCGTTCTTCGTGCACATGCTGAACCAGATCAAGGCGGAAGCCCAGGCGCAGGGCGTCAACCTGATCGAGAGCGACGGCCAGAACTCGGCGCCCAAGCAGACCGCCGACATCGAGGCGGCACTCGTGCAGAAGGTCAACGCCATCGTCATCTCGCCGCTCGACGTCAACGCGCTGGCCCCAGCCATCGAAGAAGCGGTCAAGGCCGGCGTTCCCGTCGTCACCATCGACCGCCGCGTCGACGGCGTCGAGGGCATCCTCGCTCATGTCGGTGCCGACAATGTCAAAGGCGGCGAGGCCGAAGCGCAGGCCATGGTGGCGGCGTTCCCGAACGGCGCCAAGATCTTCCATCTGCAGGGCCAGCCCGGTGCCGGCCCGGCGATCGACCGCAACAAGGGTGTGCACAATGTCCTCGATCCGATGAAGGACAAGTACCAGATCATCTTCGAGCAGACCGCCAACTTCGCCCGCGCCGAGGCGCTGTCCGTCACCGAGGCCGGCCTTGCCGCCAACGGCAAGCCCGACGCGATCATCTGCGCCAATGACGACATGGCGCTTGGCGCGGTTGAAGCCTGCGCGGCGCGCAACTTCACCGACGTCAAGATCTACGGCTTCGACGCGCTTCCCGAAGCGCTGGTCGCCGTGCGCGACGGCAAGCTGGCCGGAACGGTCGAGCAATTCCCCGGCGAACAATCGCGCACTGCGGTGCAGATCGCGGTCGCCTACGCCAGGGACAAGACCGAGCCGAAGGAAAAGCTGGTGCTTTTGACGCCGATCGTCATCGGCAAGGACAATCTCGACAAGGCGGAGAGGCTGGGCGAGACGAAGTAGGCGCCGAGGGCGCACAGCGCCAAAAGCAGCGTTCTGTCGCGCCCCCCTCTGCCCTGCCGGGCATCTCCCCCTCAAGGGGGGAGATTGGCAGTTTCAACGCGTTGCCTTCTCTTCAACGCCGGAGACTAGCGAAAGCCTGGGTGACATCCGATCTCCCCCTGAGGGACCCTGAGGAGGAGATGCCCGGCAGGGCAGAGGGGGGCGCTGTCCCGCTGGCCTTTCGGGTGGATCGCAATTCAAGGAGCATCCTTTGCCAGTCGAAGCCATTGCGCCCTCTCCCGCCCTGCTCGCCGTCGAGGGCGTGACCAAGCGCTTTGCCGGCGTCACCGCGCTGAACGACGTTTCGCTTGAAGTCCGTCCCGGCGAGATCCTCGGCCTGCTCGGCGAGAACGGAGCCGGCAAATCGACGCTGCTCAAGATCCTGTCCGGCGTGATGCCGCCGTCCAGCGGCCGCATCGTCTTCGACGGTGTCGAATTCAGCCCGCACAATCCGCAGGATGCCAAGCGCCACGGCATCGTAACAATCTACCAGGAGCTGAGCCTGATCCCGACGCTGACCGTGGCGGAGAATATCTTCATCGGCCGCGCGCCGCTCGGCCGGTTCGGGCTGGTCAGTTGGCGGCGAATGGAGGAAGATTCCCGCACGATCATCGCTCGCGTCGGGCTCAATCTCGACCCGGCGACGCCGGTTTCCGCACTGTCGGTGGCCGAGCAGCAGCTGGTCGAAATCGCCCGCGCGCTATCGCTGAAGAGCCGCTTGATCATCATGGACGAGCCGACCTCGGCGCTGACCGAAACCGAAGTGCACAGGCTGATGTCGATCATGGACCGGCTGCGCAAGGATGGCGTCGCCATCATGTTCGTCACCCACCGGCTGGAGGAGGCATCGGCGATCTGCGACCGCATGACCGTGCTGCGCGACGGCAGGCTGGCCGGCCATCTCGACCGCGAAGGCGGGCCGATCAGGCTGCCGAAGATCATCGAGAAGATGGTCGGCCGTGCCGCGTCCGAGCTCTATGCCAGGCCGACGCAGCGCGATGTCGCCGGCGACGTCCGGCTCTCGGTGCGCGGCCTGCGCACGGTGCGCGATCCGCAGGCGCCGCACGCCATCGTACTCGAAGGCGTCGATCTCGACCTCAAGGCGGGCGAAATCCTCGGCGTCGCCGGGCTCGTCGGCTCCGGCCGCACCGAGCTCGCCCGCGCCATCTTCGGTGCCGACCGCATTGCCGCCGGCACCATCATGCTCGACGGCAGGCCGATCGCGCCGGCCTCGCCCGCCGACGCCATCGAGCTCGGCATCGGCCTGGTGCCGGAGGACCGCAAGCACCAGGCAATCTTCGCAGCACTCGCGATCCTAACCAATTTCTCGATCGCCGCGCTCGACCGCTACTCCAGTGTCGGTTTCATGGCCGAGCGGCGCGAACGCGAGGCGCTGGCAAACTACAGGAAGATGCTGTCGATCCGCATGGCTTCGCCCGAACAGGCGATCGAGGGCCTGTCCGGCGGCAACCAGCAGAAGGTGATCCTTGCCCGATGGCTGGCGCGCGATCCCAAGGTGCTGATCGTCGATGAACCGACGCGCGGCGTCGATGTCGGCGCCAAGGCGGAAGTGCACCAGATCCTGGTGGAACTCGCCGCGCGCGGCATCGCCATCATGATGATCTCATCGGAGCTGCCCGAGGTGCTTGCAGTGTCGGACAGGATCGTCACCATGCGGCGCGGGCGCATTACCGGCGAGATGCCCGGCGTCGAGGCGACCGAGGAGAAACTGATGGAACTGATGGCGCTCGACCAGAAGCAGGAAGCAACGCAATGACCAGTACGACCGAACGGAGCCAGCGCGGTGGCGTCAATATTGCGCGCCTGCTGATGAGCTTCGGCCCGCTGATGTTCCTGGCGTTGCTGATCGTCGTCTTCACCGTGCTGAAGCCGAGCTTCATCGACCCGATCAACCTGTTCAACATCATGCGCCAGATCTCGATCACCGGCCTGATCGCACTCGGCATGACCTTCGTCATCCTCACCGCCGGCATCGACCTGTCGGTCGGCTCGCTGCTCGCCTTCTGCGGCATGGTCGCGGCGGTGGTGGCCAAAGGCGGCACCGCCAACACGCTGTCGCTGTCGACAACGGGCACGCAGGGCTATGGCTGGTTCGCCGCCCTTCTCGCCGCCGTCGTCGTCGGCGCCGTGGCCGGCGGCGTCCAGGGCTTTGCCATCACCAGGCTGAAAGTGCCGCCTTTCGTCGTCACGCTCGGCGGCCTAACCGTGTTTCGCGGCCTGACCTTGACAATCTCCAATGGCGGCCCGATCTCCGGCTTCGACGCCTCGATGCGCTGGTTCGGTACCGGCCTGATCGGCCCGGTACCGGTGCCGGCGATCATCTTCGCGATTGCCGCCATCCTTTGCCACATCGTGCTGCGCTACACGCGCTACGGCCGCGCGGTCTACGCAGTCGGCGGCAATGCCGAGGCCGCGCGCCTCTCCGGCCTGCGTGTCGACCGCATCCTGATCTCGGTCTACATCATCGTCGGCTTCTTCGCCGGCCTTGCCGCCTTCGTTTTGTCGGCGCGGCTCAACTCCTCCGAAGCCGTCGCCGGCATAGGCTACGAGCTGACGGTGATCTCGGCGGTCGTTATCGGCGGCACCTCGCTGTTCGGCGGCATCGGCAGCGTCGGCGGCACGGTGGTCGGTGCAGGACTGATCGGCGTCTTGCAGAACGGGCTGCAGTTCAACAACGTCTCGTCCTACACGCAAAGCATCGTCATCGGCCTGATCCTCATCCTCGCCGTGGCCTTCGACCGCTGGCTGAAATCGCGGGTAAGGCGGTGATGGCCGAGCGAACGTTGCGGTGCCATAAACTGCCCGGGAGGTGGCGATGCCTCAAATAAGAACCATGACCGAACAGGATGTTCCGGCGGTATCGCGGCTGCTTGGAGGGTCCTGGCGACAGACCTATTCGCCGATCCTGGGTGCCGAGACCACGGCACGGCTGTCGGATGAGAGGCACGCGCCGGAGCGGCTGGCGTCCGAGCTCGGGGACGACAACAAGATGTCCTTCGTCGCCGAGCGGGCTGACGGCTCGCTCGCCGGTTATGCGATGGCAGCGATGGACGACAAGGGCGAGGTCATGCTCGAGCGGCTCCATATGGACAAAAGCGAGTACGGCACCGGCCTTGCCGCCGACCTGCTGCATGCCGTTCTTGCCGCGCATGCGGGTATTCCCAGCATCGCCCTGGAAGTGATCGAGGGCAACGACCGCGCAATCGCCTTCTATCGTAAGCACGGCTTCGAGGTCGTCGAGCGCCGGCCGGCTGCACACGGCGTGGGCGGCCACGCCTCGCTGATCATGCGCCGGCTGCTGCCGATGGCTTAGCAAGCGAAAGCGGCTGAGCGCGTAATCTCCCCCCTTGAGGGGGAGATGTCCTGCAGGACAGAGGGGGGCGCCAACTTTCTCTTTCGTCCAATATGGCGTCGCGCCAGGACGTGCCGACCCCCTCTGTCGCCTTCGGCGACATCTCCCCCTCAAGGGGGGAGATTGGCACTCGCTCAGGCCGGGGCGTTGACGCGCTGTGGGCGCGTTGCCCAGTCGGCAACGGTCGCGCCAGCAACGCTCTCGCCAGCAACCATCCCGTTCGTCTGCGGCGCAAGCAGGTCGTTGCGGCGGGCGAAGGCAACGAAGGTGGCGCGCGCCGTTTCGGCGTCGATCTCTCCTTCCAGTGCTGCACGGCACGCTTTTGCGGCGATGTCATGCGCGGCCGTCCGGCTCGCTGCCGGCCATTCAGCCAAAAGTGCATAGGCCTCAGCCGCGCTTTCTATCTTCGTCGGTGTACCGAGGCCGGTGAGGATAGTAACCGGCTTGTCGAACGAAGCACGATCCATGACACTCTCCTTTCCTGGCTCAATCGGCTCCTTTCGGAACTCCACCGCGCGGGCGCTTCGATCCCCGAGGGCCGCCTGCAGAACGATGCCACCGATCTGCGAGTTGGACGCAATCGGGGGCATGCCCGGCCGCGGCAGCAGCCGATGCACCTTGACCAGCGCCTCGAGCCAGGCCGCCACGCCCAGCGGCGGATGTTCGCGCCCGTAGAGCCACGCCTTTGCCTCGGCGAGCGGGTATCCCGCCTCTTCGGCGAAATCGTTTTCCGACCACCGCAGCAGGCGCAGGCATTCGCGCATCCGCGCCGCGATCATTTGCGCTCCTCCGTGCCGGCCCCCACGCGTTGAGCCGACAGAAACATCAGCGTGTAGGCCGCCTTGCGGCGGTCCCAGCCGGCCGACTCGGCCATATCCAGCAAGCCGTCGACCAAAGGCGCCAGCGCCGCCCTGCAGTCGGCTTCATAGTTGAAATCGTTTTTCGGGCGGGTCGGCGCCGCGATCTTTCCAAAACTGTCCATCATATCCATGGCAACACCTGCTCAGCATTAGTCCCGGACCGGCAAGACCGTGCCCGCTTTTGGCGGACACGGTCCATCTGCCGTTTCGAAGTCGCGCTTTGGAAGCCTGGCTTTAGAAGTCCATGCCGCCACCGCCGGGCATTGCCGGCGCACCAGCTTCCTTCTTCGGCTTCTCGGCCACCATCGCCTCGGTCGTCACCAGCAGGCCGGCGACGGAAGCGGCATCCTGCAGAGCGGTGCGTACCACCTTGGCCGGATCGATGACGCCCTGGCCGAAGAGATCGCCATAGTCGCCGGTCTGCGCGTTCCAGCCGAACGAGAACTCCTGCTTTTCGCGCAGCTTACCGACGATGATCGAACCTTCGGCGCCGGCATTCTCGGCAATCTGGCGCACCGGAGCTTCGATCGCGCGCCGCACGATTTCGACACCGGTCTTCTGGTCGGGATTGTCGACCTGAATATTGTCGAGCGCCTTTGCCGCCCGCAGCAGCGCCACGCCACCGCCGGGCAGGATGCCCTCCTCGACCGCGGCACGGGTGGCATGCATGGCGTCGTCGACCCGATCCTTGCGCTCCTTGACCTCTACCTCGGTCGAGCCGCCGACGCGGATGACGGCGACGCCACCGGCGAGCTTGGCCAGCCGCTCCTGCAGCTTCTCGCGATCATAGTCGGAGGTGGTCTCCTCGATCTGCGCCTTGATCTGGGAGACCCGGCCCTGGATTTCGCTCTTCGAGCCGGCACCGTCGACGATCGTGGTGTTTTCCTTCTCGACCACCACCTTCTTGGCGCGGCCGAGCATGTTGAGCGTGACGTTCTCGAGCTTGATGCCGAGATCCTCGCTGATTGCCGTGCCGCCGGTCAGGATGGCAATATCCTCCAGCATGGCCTTGCGGCGATCGCCGAAGCCCGGTGCCTTGACGGCCGCGACCTTCAGGCCGCCGCGCAGCTTGTTGACGACCAGCGTCGCCAGCGCCTCGCCCTCGACGTCCTCGGCGATGATCAGCAGCGGCTTGGACGACTGCACCACCGCCTCCAGCACCGGAAGCAGCGCCTGCAGGTTGGACAGCTTCTTCTCGTGGATCAGCACATAGGGCTCGTCGAGCTCGACGCGCATCTTGTCCTGGTTGGTGATGAAATAGGGGCTGAGATAGCCGCGGTCGAACTGCATGCCTTCGACGACTTCGAGCTCCGTCTCGGCGGTCTTGGCTTCTTCGACGGTAATGACGCCCTCATTGCCGACCTTTTCCATCGCTTCGGCGAGGAAGCGGCCGATCTCGGCGTCGCCATTGGCCGAGATGGTGCCGACCTGGGCGATTTCGTCGTTCCTGGTCACCTTGCGGGCATTGGCCTTGAGTTCGGCGACGACGGCTTCGACCGCCTTGTCGATACCGCGCTTCAGGTCCATCGGGTTCATGCCGGCGGCAACCGCCTTGGCGCCTTCCTGGACGATCGACTGCGCCAGAACGGTCGCGGTCGTGGTGCCGTCGCCGGCGACGTCACTGGTCTTCGAAGCCACCTCGCGGACCATCTGTGCGCCCATGTTCTCGAACTTGTCCTCGAGCTCGATCTCCTTCGCCACGGTGACGCCGTCCTTGGTGATGCGCGGGGCGCCGAACGACTTGTCGAGGACGACGTTGCGGCCCTTGGGACCGAGCGTCACCCTCACCGCGTCGGCAAGGATGTTGACGCCGCGCAGCATCTTCTCGCGGGCTTCGGTATGAAATTTCACATCTTTGGCAGCCATTGGATCACTCCTTCGATAGGCAGCTTCGTTGACTGGAATGCTTGTTCAGGCCCACTCAGGCAGCCTTCTTCATCTCGCCGGCGCCCTCGATAACGCCCAGCACGTCGCTCTCTTTCATGATGAGCAGATCCTCGCCATTGAGCTTGATCTCGGTGCCGGACCATTTGCCGAACAGGATGCGGTCGCCGACCTTGACGTCGAGCGGCTGCAATTGGCCGCTGTCGTCGCGCGCGCCCGGACCAGCGGCAATGACCTCGCCCTCCTGCGGCTTCTCCTTGGCGGTGTCGGGGATGATGATGCCGCCGGCGGTCTTCTCGTCGACCTCGATACGGCGGACCAGGATACGGTCGTGCAATGGACGGAACGTCATGTCGTTCTCCTCTCGGGACAAACAGATTTTCGAAGATCCTCCTGACCGAACCGGCAATATCGGCCCGGCACGGGGTGCGCGACCCCTTCATCAGGCATCGCGCGCATACGAACTAGTCGCGCTTTTTTCTGCTTTCAAGAGGGTCACGCAAAAATTTTAGCACTCGACGCATGAGAGTGCCAATGCACTGTAATCGTTCGCACATTAGCCGCTCTCAGCTAAAGTGCGGCTCAAATTTTGGCGCGATATTTCAAAATGCCGCCCGTTCGGAGCCGCTCGTGGCGGCGGGAACCTATGTGGAAGGCGAGGCGTTTTGCAGACCGAGATTTCAACGGGCCGAGATTTCAACGGAAAGGACGATCGCATGACCAGCAGGGACTTTCAGCTCCAGATGCAAGGGTTTGGTCTTACCACGGCGGAGATCCACTACCGCCTGCCCGATCATCGGAGCCTGCTGCAACTCTATATCTGGCAGGAATACGATATTGCCCCCGATTTCCCGACGCTGAAGCATTTCCTCGATTTCTGGGAGCGCGAAATCGAAGGCCCGCTGCATTCGGTGCGCGTCGCCCATCATCACCTGATCCAGCCCTCCGAATGGCGGGCCGTAAACGGCATTATCACCGTCCACTGAAGAGCAAGCCGATCTGCCGCTAGACAGCGGACAAAGTCTCTCGAGGGGGGGAAAGGGCAGTTGCATCTCCCCCCACTTGTTTTGGATCTCACAATATCGGAGGGGTCCGGGCTAGCCGGGCGTGGTCGACAGGCTCGCAGGCGAGCAATCCCGCGTTGCGCGCCGCCCTGACGAAGGCCTTGCGCGCATCACGCGCGCTGCGCCAGCCGTCGAGCGCGTCGCGGCAGGCCCGATAGGCGGCGCGCCAAATCCGGCCGAGTGCACGGTCCGGCCACTGCTGACGCATGCATTCGATGGCTTCCCAACTACTGGCGACCTTGCGCTCGCTGGATTGGAATTTCAACGTGATCGGCTCGGCGAAGCGGACGTCGTCCATCACTTCCTCCTTGTTTTCTGATCGTCTTCTTGTTTGAGCAAGCAACGTCATGCTGGCGGCACCGGCGACCAGCCGGCGCCGCTGAAGGACATGGTTCGTCCCTTTGCGCGGTTCAAGAGCATCGCGGCAACAGCGGTTATTCCTCCTCGTCCGGCCCTTGCAGCAGTTCGATCAGCGTCGCTACTCTTGCCGTCGGCAGCGGTCGGCCTTCGTTCACCAGCGCCTCGTCGGCGGCGATCCAGGCCAGGGCCTCACGCAATTCCTGGACCGTCCCGTCCGTCGCCGCAATGTCGGCGATAACGGCGTCGTCGACCGGGCCCAGCACGGAAATGATCTCGTCGCGTGTCATGGTCAGCTCCATCTGCGAGTGCCGGGAATGGGCCCGGCAACACAAGAATCTGGGTCTTGACCTGCGGCAGACAATAACCGGCCGGGGAACTCGGCGTTGGCGATTGAAGCCAAACAGGCAATCTCCTGCCGGACATCTCTCACAAGTAGATTGGCAGCCTCGCCGAACCGACCAAAAACCGGCCCGAAAACCGGCAACGCGAGAGCCATCGGGGTCTTGACTTGCGGCGGACAATAACCAAATCGATGGCACCGGTCGCCGAAATGGGGCCGGCGAAACCAGGGAGCGCCAGCTCTTTGGCGCTCCTCGTATCTATGTTGCTCGATGGAGGATGTAGCTATGAGAACCGCATTCGACTTTTCCCCGCTCTATCGGTCGAGCATCGGCTTCGACCGCGTCTTCAACCTGCTGGAAAATGCGCCGCAGGCTTTCGACGCCTGGCCGCCCTATGACATCGCGCGCAGCAGCGAGAACAACTACCGCGTCACTATCGCCGTCGCTGGCTTTTCCGAGGACGACCTCGAAATCATTCATGAACCCAACCTCCTGATTGTCTCCGGCCAGCATAAGGAGCCGGACAACGCGGAGTATCTGCATCATGGCCTCGCCACACGGCCCTTTACCCGCCGTTTCGAGCTTGCCGATCACGTTAAGGTCGCAGGCGCCTCGCTCGACAACGGCCTGCTCAGCATCGATCTGGTACGTGAGGTGCCCGAGGAGATGAAGCCTCGGCGCATCGCCATCGCGACCGATGTCGCCTCGCCGAAGACCGGGCCGAAGGCCGCGCAGGTCGAAGCAAACAAGCAGGCTGCCTGAACGAACCAGTCGAGAAAGGAGACTATGCAATGGCTATTCGTGATCTCATTCCCTGGGGCCGGGAGAATAATCAGGCCCCCAGCCTGTTCCGCAGCGGCGATCGCGATCCCTTCCTGACGTTGCATCGCGAAATGAACCGCCTGTTCGACGAGGCGTTCCGCGGCTTCGACACGAGGCTGCCGTCGCTCGGTGGCTTCGCCGCTGCCCGCGCCGGCTGGCCGAGTGTCGAAATCTCCGATGGTGAAAAGGAAATCCGCGTCACCGCCGAGATCCCCGGCATGGACGAGAAGGACGTCGAGGTGCTGCTCGATGACGGCGTGCTGACGCTGCGCGGCGAGAAGCGTGAAGAGACCGAGGACAAGGACAGGCAGTTCTCCGAACGCTTTTATGGCCGTTTCGAGCGGCGTATCCCGCTCGGCTACGAAGTCGACGAAGACAAGGTGAACGCCGCGTTCCGGAACGGCGTGCTCAGCGTGACGCTGCCGAAG